>PKTR01000006.1:300000-380098 GCA_002869065.1 Hyphomicrobiales bacterium | reverse complement strand
GCACGCGACGTGTGGACCGGCGAACCGCGACGACGGTGCGTGGCACGCGACGTGTGGACCGGCGAACCGCGACGACGGTGCGTGGCACGCGGCGTATGGACCGGCGATCCGCGACGACGGTGCGTGGCACGCGGCGTGTGGATCGGCGAGCCCCAACGGCGGTGCGTGGCACGCGGCGTGTGGATCGGCGAACCGCGACGACGGTGCGTTGCGCGCGGCGTGTGGATCGGCGAGCCCCAACGGCGGTGTGTGGCACCAGGCGTGTGGATCGGCGAGCCCCAACGACGGTGCGTAGCGCCCGACGAATGGACCGGCGAGCCGTCACGACGGTGCGTGGCGCCCGGCGTGTGGACCGGAACCGGCGGCACGATCGGTGTCGGCGTTGCCTCGATCGGCTCGGCTTCGCAAGGCTGATAGATCTCGACGTCACCGATCTTGGTCGCATCGTTGGAAACGAACGACTCGTTGATCGGCTCACCGGCTTCGGTGAGGTTCTGGTCGAGGTCGATCATGTAGGACTGCAGCGGACCGGTCGCCGGAGTGGCCGGACCATCGGCCGGATAGGCAGCGAGTGCCTCATCCGAAATCAGATCCACGATTGCCTCTTCCGAGGTACCCTGAAGGCCATGCACCTCCGAGGGATCGTCCTGCGCACCCGTACCCGGGTTGGTGCAGGCGCCATTCGGCTTGGGCGAGCACAGCGCGTCACCGGTCGTCCAGACGAACGCATTCGGCTGGGCCGGATCGACGGCGAACTCTTCCGTGTAGCCAAGACCGAAAGCCGCGCCACCCGAGCTGTTCGCGCGGATATGGGGCGCACCCTCGTTCTTGCGGTCGTAGAAACCGACGTCATAGCGTCCGACAGGTGCCCAGACGCCGCCATCGATCAGTTCGTAGCGGATCAGACGGGCTTCATGCGGCCAGGCAAACGGCTCGACGGCATCAAGACCGAGATTGCGAACGCCACCACGCTCGGACACGAGCATGATGTTCTGTTCGGTGCAATCCGGGAAGGTGATGTCGGTCACCGGATGGCTGGCGCCGGCGCGTTCGAGATCCTTCGGATCGACGAAGAAGTCCGGCAGGGTGAATTCGCGCCGCACGTCGGTGGCGTCGAACGACCCGTCCTCGGTGATGCCGACCGACCAGACCGTGTTGAGCTGATCCTCACCGGCAGCCGCCCATTCCGGGTTGCCGAAGCCCTGGCTCGACCACACCGCATAGTACAGACGAACCTTCTCCGTTTCCGGATCCTGACGAACGCCGAGACCCCAGACACGACGGCGGAAGTCGGCGAAGTTCCAGCAAGCCGGGGTCTTCGCGAAATCGCCGGCCGTGCAGCCGGTGGTCTGTGCGCTGGTCGCGGGATCGAACGCGACCTCACCAAGCGACATCTGTCCGCCGGTGGCCGCGTCGAGGAAGCTCGCCCGCCCCTGCATGCCGTGATCGAAGACGCCGAGATCGGTTCCGTCGTCAACACTGAGACGATGGATCATGCCGGTCTCGAGATCGGACACGTAGAGCTGACGGTTCACCTTGTCGAAGGCGATGTTGCCGAGAGCCGCACCGGTATTGGCGCGACCGTCAAGCGTGATGTTGGCAAAGGGCGCCGGCTGATAGCCGCTGTCCTTGTCGAGTTTGTAGACCGTGCCCGGAGTACCGCCCTCGGGACCCCACATGCCGTACATCCAGTCGGAATTGTCGGCATTGCGGTGCAGACCGAAAGCAGACGTCGCGGTCAGGTAGACGTTCGGGCCACCTTCGGCATCGTCAAGCGCGACACCGAAAACCTGGCCGATTTCACCGGAGGTGACGGGCGCACGCTGCGGCTCGTCCATCCAGTGCTGCCCCTCGGGGGCAAATTGCGGGTTCCGTACATCAACGATGCTACCGACGACGCCGGCAGGATCGATGACCGGACGGCCTGCTTCGTCCGCGGTTCCCGAGAACCGCGTCGCATAGGCTTCACCTGCGGCCATGGGCGCTTCTTGCGCCGCCGCTGGAAGGAGCATAACGCCGAGCAGACATAATGCGCCGGATAACGGCTTCACCATTCCCCTAAATGGGTGCCTAGGCCAGCCGATACCTCGGACCCTTGTTCCGTGTTCTTTCTGGACCATGATTTTTACCCTTCTGGCAGAAGCGGCACTTGACCGCTGCCCCTGCTCGTTGACGCCTCCCGATAGAAACATTCTACCATGAAGCAGACACATCAAGAATTATTGCCTAATTATTTGTCGAAAAAAGGACCAATGCGTGAACAAGCCGAAATTAATTTCTAATGGTAAACGCCAAAAGCCCCCAAAACTGTGTTGCAGGTCATAGACAGGGCGAATTGTCGTCGCTGAAGGCTACCAAATGCAAATGTAAATGCGAGGCGCTTTCATTTGCCAGACCGTGCCCACGACTTGTGCGGCATCGCTGCAGCGCAGTATTCGCGCAAAGATGGCAGGCGTGAAGCTTACCATAAGTGGCCTGCGACGCGCACCTTCGCGCGGGAAATGGCGCTACCGGGCCTGTTCGGCCGCGCGACACCATCTTCCGCAGGGAAAGACAGCTTCACGTTTCCGTGAGGTCAAGTCGACGCGGCGCCGTGGCCAACACGCTGCCGCCTATTCGGCCGCAACATAGGCGGCGCCCGCCGTATCGTGCAGAAAACCGTTGGAGAAGGAGACATCCGGCGCGAGCGCTGCTAGCTGCCGCATCGCCTCATCCGGCGCCAGGGCGCCATCCAGCACATCGCGGAAACACCTGGAAACGGCGACCATATCGCAACTGTGCGGCGACAGGCGGAACGACGTCACGCCGGCCTCCAGCAACACCGGGATATCGGCGGCGAGATTGGCCCAGCTCTGCGACATGGTCTGGATGCCGTTGATGGCGAGGAACTTCTGGTCGTCGAGCGTATCGACATCGCGGCCATCGGGGTCGAGTTCGCAGACGAACTGGCAGGAGTCCTTGGCGAGCCCCTCGACGCGGGCATGGTAACAGCGCGCCGAGACGGCGAGCGGCACACGACCGAAAGCAAACACCTCGATATCGCAACCCGACTCGCGACCGGTTTCCGCCAGAACGCGCACGGAGGCGAGCGGCAGTTCGGGTGGCAGGCAGACGGTCTCGGCGCCGTTTCCGGCGAAGAAGCGGAGCGTGCCCTCGCTGTAGGTGTTGATCAGCGGGCCGATGACATGCGGCTTGCCGGCGAGCGCGCCGACGGCACTGACATCGTTGGCCTCGACCAGCCCCGGCGCGTCCTTTGCCGTGGTCTGCACCTGCGCGCGTTCACGTTTCAGCGTGACCAGCGCCAGCGTCGACAGCACCACCGTCTTGCCGGCGGCCTCCAGCCGCTCCATCGCCTCGATCAGCACGTCCTCGTGGAACGGCTCGCGCTTCGAACAGACAACTTCTCCGAGGAACACCCGGTCGACGGGCGCTTCGTCGGCAATACGAGCGTAGAAATCGCGATAGGTATCTGCCGGCCAGTTGAACAGCAGCGGCCCGAGAGTGAGCTTCGCCTTCGTCATCGCCAGACCTTCCGATATGCGCCGCCCGTACTCTGACCGCCCTCGGTGAAGGCAGCGAGCGCCAGCGGAGCGATCGGCCGGCCGGCATCGAGATCATCGACCGATTTGCGGAAAGCCCGCACGACAGCTTCGGCATAGGCGCGGCTGCGCTGGCGGCCCTCGATCTTGAGCGCCGTGACGCCAGCATCGCGCAGCGCCGGCATCAACGCCGTCGCGTCGAGGCTGACGGGGTCCTCGAAGACGTGCTCACGTTTCTCGCTACAGGCAAAGCGCCCCTTGCACAGCGTCGGGTAGCCGCGCGGCTCGCCCTGCCCCACCCGATTGATGGTGAAGCCGCCGAGGCGGGAGACGAACTCGCCACCCTCATCCTTGTATTCGACATGGCTCGCCGGCGAACAGACGCCATTCATATTGGGCGACTTGCCGGTGGCGTAGGACGACAACGAGCAGCGGCCCTCGGCCATCACGCACAGGCCGCCGAAGGCGAAGACCTCGGTCTCGCAGGTGATTTCCTTGTTGATCGCGGCGATTTCCTCGACCGTCAGCACGCGCGGCAACACCACGCGGCGCACGCCGAACTGGCTCTGATAGAAGCCGATGGAGTCCGGTGCCGAAGCCGCCGCCTGCACCGAGAGATGCAACCGCGCTTCCGGGTGTGCCTCGCGGGCATAGGCCAGCAACCCGATGTCGGCGAGAATCAACGCGTCGGCCTTGGCGCGCACCGCGTCGTCGACGGCGCGCTGCCAGAGGTCGAAGGCACCGGCACGTGGAAAGGTGTTGATGGCGATAAGGACATTGGCGCCGCGCTTGTGGGCGTAGGCGATGCCTTCCTTCATTTCGCTGCGCGAGAAATTGAGGCCGGGAAAGTTGCGGGCGTTGGTCTCGTCGGCAAAGCCGCAATAGACGGTGTCGGAACCGGCATCGACCGCGACTTTCAGCGCTGCCGGCGTGCCGGCAGGGCAGACCAGTTCGAGCGAGCCGCGCGCCGCCCTCATGCCGGTTCTCCGTGATGTGTCTCGTCTTCGGCGGGGCGCTCGGTCAGGAAACGGCGCACCAGGCCGTCGAAGCGGTCGATAGCGCCGAGCGCCAGCCCGCTCGCCGGGCCGAACGCGCGAGCCGCTTCCTCCGCCAGATCGATACCGTCGGCATCGAGCGCGTTGCGCAATGCGACGACCGCGGACACATCGCCCTCGATCTGGATCTCGCTGGAGAAGAACAGGGCATCGCCGTCCAGCCGGCCACGGCCCATATCGACAAGCGTCAGGAACGGCCCGGCGATGCGGGCATCGTAGGCGACGCCGTCGAGGCTGCGGACAACCTGCAGATTCATCCGCCGGTGACCGCCGATGGACGGCCCCGGCGACAGCACGAACGCGAACGGCAGGTCGGTCGGTTCGATCGCGAAGGTCTTCACCGCCTCCTCGCCAAGCCTCTCGAACAGCCGATGGTGGCGGTCGGCGACCTGATTGGCGACGTGGCCAAGCGCGCCGCGCAACGGAAACAGCGGCAGCGGCCGAAGCAGCGTGCCGATCACGGGATGAAGAGTATTTTCGCGGGTCACGTCGCTTCGAGGCCTCCCTGGCAGCCTGCCTGAATGATCGTCGATACCCTTTCGCCGGCTTCCCGCCTTTGACATCCGTCAAGGCGCGCCGGCCATATCGCCGCGCATATGGGCAAAAAGGTACATAGACGCCGTGCGAAGCCTGCCGCCCTTTCGCAATCTCGGATCGTTTCTCGCCACGCTGACCGGTCGCGGTCAGGTGACGCGTGTTGCCGCGCCCGTCTCCGTCGATCTCGACATGAGCGAGATCCATCGCCGCGTCATCGCCGAAGGCGGTCCTGCCCTCCTGTTCGAAAAACCGTTACTCGCCGACGGGTCGGTTTCCGATATCCCGGTGCTGGTCAATCTGTTCGGCACGGTCGAGCGCGTCGCCTGGGGTCTTGGCGTGACGCCGGACCAACTGCCGGCGCTCGGCAACATGCTGGTCGAGCTACGCCAGCCAACGCCGCCGCGCTCGCTTGGCGATCTTGCCGGGCGCATGCCGCTTGCCAAGGCAGCGCTCCGGGCGCGGCCGAAGGAACTGTCCTCGGCGCCTGTGCAGGAAGTGGTGCTGAAGGGCGCGGACGCCGACCTCACCCGCCTGCCGGTGCAAACCTGCTGGCCGGGCGAACCGGCGCCACTGATCACATGGCCGCTGGTCGTCACCTCGCCACCCGACGATTTCGATCCGGCGAGCGCCAATCTCGGCGTCTATCGCATGCAGGTGCTCGGCCACGACCGGGCGATCATGCGCTGGCTGCCGACGCGTGGCGGTGCGCGCCATCATGCGATGTGGGCAAAACAGGGCCGCGACATGCCGGTGGCGATTGCCATCGGCGCCGATCCCGCGACCATGCTGGCGGCTGCCATGCCGCTCCCCGAAACCGTGTCCGAACTGACCTTCGCCGGCGTGCTCGGCGGCGAGCGCTCGCGCCTCGTCACCGGCGTCACCGTGCCGCTGCCGGTGCCGGCGGAAGCCGAGATCGTCATCGAGGGTTACGTCTCGCCCAGCGAGACCGCGCCGGAAGGGCCCTATGGCGACCACACCGGCTACTACAACTCCGTCGAACCGTTTCCTGTGCTGCGGGTGACCGCGATCACGCGGCGCAAGAAAGCGATCTACGTCTCGACCTTCACCGGCCGCGCGCCGGACGAACCGGCGGTCATCGGCGAAGCGTTCAACGACGTGTTTCTGCCGCTCCTGCAACGCCAGTTCCCGGAGATCGTCGATTTCTGGCTACCGCCGGAAACCGCCTCCTACCGAGTCGCCATCGTCGCCTTCAAGAAGGCCTATCCGGGCCATGCGCGGCGGCTGATGATGGGGCTGTGGTCCGTGCTGCCGCAATTCGCGCTGACGAAGACGATCATCGCCGTCGATGAGGACGTCAACGCGCGCGACTGGAAGGACGTGATGTGGGCGGTTTCGACCCGCTCCGATGCCTCGCGCGACCTGCTCGTGCTGACCGACACGCCGATCGACTATCTCGACTTCGCCTCGCCGAAGACCGGCCTTGGCGGCAAGCTCGGCATCGACGCAACGATGAAGATCGGCGCCGAAACCGAGCGGGAATTCGGCACGGTGATGGCCGTCGACGAGGAAACCAAATCCCGCGTCGACAGGCTTTGGCCGGACCTTGGCCTTGGCGTTGCGCCCGGGCGGAGTGCCGCGGAATGAGCCCGCGGCGCGTCATTGTCGGTCTGTCGGGCGCATCGGGCGCGGCGCTTGGTGTGCGCATCGTCGAACTGCTCGGCGGGGTCGAGGGCATCGAGACTCATCTGATCGTGACCGACGCCGCGAAGCGCACGCTGGCGCTGGAGCTTGACGATGGCGCCGCAGACCGGCTTTTCGGCCTCGCCGACCAGGTGCACGCGATCGACGATATCGCTGCGGCACCGGCGAGCGGCTCGTTTCGAAGCTCCGCGATGATCGTCGCGCCCTGCTCGATCCGGGCGCTGTCGGCGATCGCGACAGGCCTTGCCGACGATCTCCTTGTTCGTGCCGCCGACGTACATCTGAAGGAGCGGCGGAGGTTGGTGCTTATGGCGCGCGAAACGCCGCTGCATCTCGGGCATTTGCGGGCGATGACCGCCGTCACCGAGATGGGCGCCATCATCATGCCCCCGGTGCCGGCCTTCTACCGCCGGCCGGACAGCATTGCGGCACTCGTCGACGATCTGGCGCGCCGCGCCATCGGCCTTGCCCTGCCCGACATCGACACCGGGCTTGCCGAATGGGCGGGGGGCTGATCGGCAAGAGATGTGAGTGCCTTGACAGCGCCGGATCGCTCCGGGATGGATCGGCATACCTGTTCAAGCCGGAAAGCCATGATGAGCGGTCGAAAGAAACCCAACATCCTGCTGATCACCGCAGACCAGTGGCGCGCAGACTGCGTCGCCGCCCGAAATCCGCATATCAAGACGCCGTTCATCGACCGGCTGATGCATGAAAGCGTGATTTTCAAAAAGCACTATTGCGGCTCCGCGCCCTGTTCGCCGTCGCGCGCCGGGCTTTACACCGGCCTGTTCCAGATGAACCACCGGGTGGTGCGCAACGGCACGCCGCTCGACAACCGCTTCGACAATATCGCCCGGCTAGCGCGGCGTGCGGGCTACGAGCCGACGCTGTTCGGCTACACCGACATCGCCGCCGATCCGCGCGGGCGCAATCTCGACGATCCGGCGCTGACGACCTACGAAGGCGTGCTCGACGGCTTCACCGCGCGCCAACCGTTGCCCGCGCACGAGGGGCCGTGGATCGACTGGCTGCGCGCCCGCAAGAAGCTGTATACGGACCCGGAGCGGATCCACGAACCGCGCGGCGGGCCGACGGAACGAGTGACCAATAACTCTCCGCTCTACAGCGGCGGCGACACGCAGACCGTGTTTCTCGCCGATGCCTTCATCGACTGGATCGAGGACGGCGAGGCGAGCGAGCCCTGGTTCGCGCATATCTCGTTCCTGCGGCCGCATCCGCCCTTCATCGTGCCGCCACCGTACAATCTGGTCTACAAGCCGGAGGACGGGCCGCCGTTCGCGCGCAATTCCAGCCGCGAAGAGGATGCCGAAATCCACCCCTATGTGGGCTTCGGCTATGAGCGGCAGAAAACGCGGCCCTTCCTTGCCGGCACGAACGGCCATGTCCGCGATCTGACCGTCGAAGATTTCGCGCAGCTGCGGGCGATCTATTACGGCATGGTTTCGGAGGTCGATTACCAGCTCAGCATGGCGCTCGGCGCGGTACGGCGCAACGGCATGTGGGACGATACCATCGTCATCCTCACCTCCGACCACGGCGAGATGATGGGCGACCACTGGTTCCTCGGCAAAGGCGGCTTTTTCGACGGCAGCTATCACATCCCGCTGATCATCAAGCCGCGGGACGCGGGAAGAGATTCCGGCCGGATGGTCGACCGCTACACGCTGGCGGCCGATATCGTGCCGACCATTGCCGATATCCTCGACGAGCCGCTGATGAATGCCGTCGACGGGCGCTCGCTGGTGCCGCTTCTGGCTGGCGAGGAGCCGAACGATTGGCGCAACCACGCGTTCTGGGAATATGACTTCCGCAGCATCGCCCATGGCCATGCGGAAGAGTATTTCGGCCTGCCCTCACAGCTCTGCAATCTTTCGGTCCTGCGCGACGACGATTTCAAATATGTGCACTTCGCCGGTCTGCCGCCGGTGCTGTTCGACCTGCAGGCCGATCCGCACGAACTGGTCAATGTCGCCGAAGTCCGCGCCTTTGCCAGCGTGCGCCTCGACTATGCCGAACGGCTGCTTTCGCTGAGGGCGCAGCACCTCGACCAGACGCTCGCCAATGTCGAATACACGCCCTCGGGGCCGGTCGCGCAGCAGCCAAGCGGGTTGCGCCTGCAGGACTGAGCGGGGCCTTCAGCCCTCAGCGCCGGCCAGAGGAACCCGAGCAGCGACGACGAAAGGCTCGCCCGGTTTCGACTCAACAAACAGGGTGACGGCGGTCACCGGTACCGGCTTGCCGAGGACAGGTGCGAAGCAGGCCTTCAGCGCCGGTTCGAGCAAGGCCGCATCGACCTCGTCGAGCGAGCCGGTCAGCGTCATGTGAAAGCGGAACTCGTCAAAGACGTAAGGGTAGCCCCAACGCCGCAGATATTGGCGCTGGCGTTCGGTGAGATCCTCGGGATTGCGCCTGACGATCTCGTCGTCCGCCAGCGGCGCGCGGAAGCGATCGAACAGCTCGACCAACTCGCCGGCGAATGATGCAAGTCGAGCACCCGGCGTCGTCTGCATCAGGGCATAGAAACGCCCAAGCCGGGCAACCGCGAGCGGTCCCAGCTCGAAGGGCCGCGCGCGCTCGCAAAACGCCGTCAGGCAGGACATCAGGTCGTCTTCGCTCTCACCATCGGCAAGGCGGAACGGGGCTTTCAGCGTTGCGTGGAAACCATAGCGGCGGGGCGACGCGGTCGCGGCCTTGAGGAGGTCGGCGGACACGCCCTCGGCAAGCGTCTGCGCGATCCGGCGATTGGTGTAGGCATCGCGACCTATCCAGGCAGCCGCCCGGCGGGTCAACGGGTCATCCTCGGACGGCGTGAAATAGAGTGCGTAGCGCATGGTTCCTCCAGCGTGGGCGTCACCCGATAGCGGAGTCGCGTGACACTTTGGCGAAGGCCGCGGCATTCGTCCAATGCCGTTGGCGCAGATCCCACTGAAAGCCACCGGCCACGCGTATCGACGGGTTGCGCCGGCAGCTCTTCTCACTCTACCTTCGGCCGGTCGAGACACTGGCACAGATGTGAAAGGCGGGACATTCGTGGGCAACCATCCTTTTGCCTTTCGCTTCGAGGGATCCGGTGGCCGTGTCGGCACGGCGCGGTCGCGTGGACCACTGACCCGCAAGATCTATGGCGGCTTCCCGGCTCTGCTCGCCATTCGCGACATCATTCACCGCAATCAGCCGATCGAGGATCGTGGCGGGCCGCTCTCCCAGATCCTGCCGCTTGCCGTCAAGCATCGCGTGTTGCGCAGACAGGGCAAAGGCTTCGTGCCGATAGGCAACGCCGAGCGCAGCTATCTGCTCGGCGGATGGCTGGAGGAGTTCGCGGCACTGGCGCTGATTGAGGCCGGGTGTCGCGACGTGCGCTACGCGCAGCCGGTGTCGTGGCTGGCAAGTACCGACAGCAGCCGGCACTGGAACGAGATTGACGCGCTTGGCATGTATGGCGACAAGCCGGTTCTCGTGTCGTGCAAGGCCGTTGCCGAGGACACGATAGACTCACGCAATGGCGACGACCGGCTGTTCGATGCGTTGCTCGAGCTCTCTTATTGGAACGCCCATTTCGCCGACAGGGCGGCGGTACCGGTGTTCTTCACGACGGCGGATTTCTACGACGAGGAACGGCAGCGTTTTCGCAGTCCCAAGCTGGTGGAGCGGGCCAAAGTGCTCGACCTCGCAATCGTTCCTGTTGATTTCGGCAGCTTCGGCGCGGTGGTCGCGCATTTGAAGCGGGTGCTGGCGCACACCGCGTGAGCGGCTTCCTCGCGGGATCCCGTGTCAGGCCGCCTCGCTGCGCCCGAATTCCTTGGCCAGCTTGCTCTTGATCCAGGTCACCATGTTCCGCTTCAAATCGTCCTCGGTCACGGGCAACGTAAGCGTGGAACCGGTCGAGCAAAACTCGCACCCCTTCGGCAGCCAACCGTTTTCCAGCCGGCTGACGCAGATCGCAATGCTTTTCTTGCTGTCCTTGGCCAGTTGTTCCTGCAGCTCGCGATAGCGATCTCCGTCATAGCCGTAGATGAAGATGAAATGGACCGACAGGTTCTTCAGCTTTTCGAAATAGGCGGCAGGGTCGGTGAACACCGTGATATTGGGGAACGACTCCTTCAAGACGGCGATGAACTGGCGCAGCTCCTGGTCGATCGTCCCGAAGATGACGATCGGAATGGAGTTCAGCGACACCGGGAACTGATCGACGGCGGGGGCGCTGGCAGCGCCGGCGGAAGCATCGGACTGCTTCTTCTGCTGGTGACCGGCCAGCCGCTGGTAGAGCGCCACCAGTTCCTGGTTCTTCTTGTCGACGATCTTGTTCACCTGCCGCAAACGCTGATCGACCTTGGCCACCAGAAGATCGAAATCGACGGGCTTCGTCAGATAGTCGTCGACGCCCATGCGAATACCTTCCAGCACATGCTCGCGGTCCGCATAGGCGGTCAGGAACATGAACGGCATCTCGACGAATTCCGGATGCTTGGTGCGCAACTCGTGCAGTAGCTCGCGACCGTTCATGACCGGCATGTTGATGTCGCAACACACCAGATCCGGCTGGTGCTCAAGGATCATCTCAAGACCCTGCTTGCCGTTTTCCGCCTGCAGCACCGTGTTACCGGCTTCCTCGAGTTCCTCGACGAGGTCGTCGCGCAGGTCGCGTTCGTCTTCAATGCAAAGGATCGTAGCCATTTGCAAATTCCTTCGTATCTTCAATTTGCAGCCGAACGGTCGACGGCCGAGGACAACGCCGCGCGGATGGGAAGTCGGAAAACGAACGTGCTCCCCTCACCTTTCCGGCTTTCGGCGTGGATTTCCCCGTCGTGCTGTTCAGCGATCATTTTCGCAAGATTGAGCCCGATTCCCGTGCCCGGGATTCCGGTAGACGTTTTTGCGCGGAAGTAGCGGGCGAAGAGCTTCGGCATGTCGTCTTCGTCAATGCCGAGGCCCCGATCGCTGACCGCGATCTCCAGCCTTTCACCCATTCGGCGCGCGGCGATCGCGACGTCCTGCGAGTTGGGCGAATATTTGATGGCATTCGACAGGAGATTGCTGATGACGCTCTCAATGGTGGCCGGATCGGCCTCGATGCTGTCGGGAATGTCATCCATGTCGATCGCAATACGGTAGTCGGGCGCCATGAAGATCTGCTGTTCGCAGCAACTCTCGATGATCGCGCGGATATCACATTTCTCGGCCCTTGCCGGCGCCTTCAGCTGTTCGCTCTTTTCGATCGCGAGCGTGCTTTCCATCAAGCCGATCATCTGCTGAATGGCGCTGCGGATCTTCTCTGCCCGCTCAGCGATTTCCTCCGGCGTCATTTTCGCGGCGCGCCTGCCGATGCGCTGCGCGGCACCGTCGATCACGGCAAGCGGAGTACGGAATTCGTGGGTGGCAATGGAGACGAACTGGCGCTGCGTCTCATTGACTTCCTTCTCGCGCTCGAGGGCTTCGGCGAGGCGGCCGGCCTGTTGTTCGATCTGAATGGTGCGCTGGGTCACCAGCTCTTCCAGATGCTGTTGATAGTCCCGTAGTTTTTCTTCCGTCAGCTTCTGATTGGTGATGTCGACACGAATGCCGACCGAGCCGCCATCCGGCGTCCGGCGCTCGGCGACCAGCAGCCAGCGCCCGTCGCCCAGCCGTTGTTCGAAAAGCCGGCTGTCCTGCGATTTATGGGAAGCGATACGTTCAGAAACCCACTCATCTACCCTGCCGATCGCCTCGGCATACTGACCCCGCTCCGCGCTGATACGAACAATCTCTTCGAAGCGGGCGCCGGGAACGAGCAGGTCTTTGGAAAGCCCGTAGATTTCCTTGTAATGATTGTTGCAGAGAACAAGCCGGTCGTCGGCATCGAACAGGACGAAGCCTTCGTTGATCGTTTCGATGGCATTGAGCAGCCGTTCCTGCGCCTGGATCGCGTCGCGTTCGGCATTCTTGCGCTGGGTGATGTCGATGTAAGTGCTGATGAAGCCCCCGCCCTTAATGGGCTGACCGTTGATTTCCAGAATAGTGCCATCTGGGCGGATTCGTTCGAACCGGTGCGGATCGAACTTGCTCGCGAGCGCCACACGCACCGCGACCTGGTCGTCGACATCGCCAGGGCCATAGTCGCCGCGTTCGGCGTTGTAGCGAATGATGTCCTCGAAAGCCGAACCCAGGGGGAACTTTTCCTGCGGGAGATCGAGAACTTCGTAGAACTGCGAATTGGCCAGCGCGAGCTTGAGATCCCGATCCATCACGCTGATGCCGCCTGGAAAATTGTTAACCGTCGTTTCCAGCAGCTTGGTCAGGCGCTTCTGTTCCGTGATGTCGTTGACGATTGCCGCAAAGGTCAATTTGTCGCCGGAGCGTATGACCTGAACATTGACGTCGACATCGTAAAGGGAGCCATCCTTGCGGCGGTGGACGGTTTCAAACCGCTCGTTGGTCTTTTCGCCGCGGACCAGCGGATCAAGAACCGCGAGAATTCGCTCGTGTGTCAACTTCACCTCGATATCAGCCGGCGTCATTTTCAGCATTTCGCTGCGGCTGTAACCAAGATTGTCGAGTGCCGCCTTGTTCACCGATAGGAAGGTGTGCGTTTCGGCATCGAGTTCATAAATCTCGCAGGCCGACTCTTGAACAATGCGGGCAAGGCTGTCGCGCGCCTCTTCCGTCCGCTTGCGCTCGATGATCGAAGCCAGTGTCTGGGCGACGATGCTCAGGAACTCGACTTCCGTGTCTTTCTGCACATGGCCATGCGCCAGATACAACACGAGGACGCCAAGCACATTGCTGTCCTTGTCGAGGATCGGCACGTTGTAATGTCCGTGCGGCCCCATCCCATCAAAAGAAATGTCATGGCGATGGTCGACGCAACTGGCGAACTGGGTCTGCTTGGTCAGCGCGGCGCGGCCACACAAGCACTGGCCAAGCGCGATGCGCGCGCAAAGGCTACGCAACTCCGTGGACAGGTGATGCTCGGAAACGAGGAGAAGATCCCCTGTCGGCGCATCGCTCATGAAGACCGCGCCTTTGGGCGCAACCTTCAGCCACGCGACGGAAAAGATGATCTCGAGCGCCTCATCCAGGATCGCCTTCAGTGGCTTGCCCGAAAGCAGCAACTGCATGATTGCGTTGATGGCGCGCTGATTGTCGAGCGCATTGCGAAGGTCTTCGCGCGTGCGCCTAGGCATGACCACCCCCCCTCGGCATATCGAGAGAAGATGCTGAAGCAAGCGCTTTCGAACCGCGCGATGACGGACGGGCGCCGAAGCGTCCGAAGATCTCCGACGAAAAGAAATCCAATCGCCCACATCTCGAAAGAAGCCTCGTCATCTCGCTCCGCAACAACCTCGTTACTTCGTTTTCCTCACCCTTTTTTGTACCGCTCAATCAATAATAAATTCTTGCTGACGAAGACTTCTGGTGAATAAAACGATATTCGTAAAGTATTCGGAAAATATTCCGCATGACTAACAAAGTCTTTACTTACCTAGCGGAAGGCTGCGATGTCGGCGCCGGATTTCCGCGGACAGGGAAACCACGCCAACAGCGGCCAATGGCGCAGGCAGAGGCGCCGCCGGACCGCGGATATCCAGCGGCGGTATTTCACCATCACACTCAGGCAATTATTCGCGATGCCGCAGCAACACGGCCGGTCTTCGCCCCGCGATACTGCAGCTGTTGAAGCTGGACCTGGCTACTGACAGCGCCGTAGCGATATGCGCCGAAGCACTATTCGTCGGCGGCGAGAACGAACACCCAGGCGACGAAGCTGCTGCCTTCCTTCTGGCCGACCTCGACGATTTCATCCAAATGATACAAGCCCTTACCCCATTTGAAGAGGAGGTAGGGCATGACCATGGGATGCGCACCGAACGGATCCATTTCACCGGCGCAGGAGGCGGCGTGGGCGGTGGTGTGCTCGATATAGATCCGCCCGCCGGGCTTGAGCTGCTTCACCCAGGAAGCCAGCGCCTGATCCGGCTTGAACGCCTGATCGAGCGAATTGGTATAAATGAAGTCGAATTTGCCGGCCCATTCCGGGTTTTCCTCGTGGAAATCCCAAACGACCATGTTCGGGAAGTCGGCCGCGGTTTCGGAGATGTCGGAGCCGATGATGTCGCCACCGAGTTGCTCGCGGAAGTATTCGACCTCGAAGCCGTTGCGGGCGCCATGGCAGATCCCGGTCGCGCCGAGGCCTTTTTTCCTAAGGTCGTCAACGATCATCGACAGGGTCTTCTTGTCCGCCCAGACGTGATGAAGTTTACGTTTGTTGTGAAAAATCTGGGTCTCGCGGTACTGCGAGTAGCCGCCCTCATATTCGTGGAAATACACCATTTCCGCGTCCTGGGTCGTGATGACCCGAAGGCCGAACGGCCTGACCAGGCGATCGATGAGTTTGCGCATTTCCCGGCAGGCTCCATTCCCAACATTCAGATACAAATGAGGCCATAGCGCTTCGGGCGTTCGGCATCAAGCGCGCGGCAGCGCCAGGCTTGCCGCATGAAAGCTCCCCCGCCGACGGATTGGCGGCTGCCTGCCACCCCGGTTGCGAACGGGCCTGCGTTCAGATCACGACATGAGCATGGCCCCATGCACCGTTTCGATGGCACGCTTCTTGCTGCCGAAACAGGGAATGATATCGATCCCGACCGGCACGTCAAAGAACAGGGCGATCATGGCAACTCACTGTTATTGCGGGTGTTTCTTGAGCACCCCGTGGAAACATCCAACCCCATCAGGGATGCAGATCGGCCAATTCCGAATTGCATGCAATTGAAATTTTTTGCTGCTTTAATGGGCAGAAAGGCGCCAACATGAACCCGAACTCCCGTGACTTCGATGCCTGGCGCGCGCTCACGCCGACAGAAGCGGTCGAAGCCGCTTATGCCGCAGCGCGCGACTACGACGATCCGGCGCTTTTCATCACGCTGAAGCCGAAGGAAGCCGCGCTCTCCCAAGCCCGGGCGCTGATGGAAGCTGGCGCGGCGAACAAACCGCTCTACGGACTCCCATTCGCGGTCAAGGACAATATCGACGTCGCCGGCCTGCCGACGACCGCAGCCTGCCCGGCCTTTTCCCATGTCGCCGAAAACTCCGCATTCGTCGTCGAAAAACTCGAGGCCGCCGGCGCGATCTGCATCGGCAAAACCAATCTCGACCAGTTCGCGACCGGCCTGGTCGGTGTGCGTTCGCCCTATGGAACGCCGCGCAACTCGTTGCGGACCGATCTGGTGCCAGGCGGGTCGTCGTCGGGATCGGCCGTGGCGGTCGGTGCCGGCATCGCCGCCTTCGCGCTCGGTACGGACACGGCTGGCTCGGGGCGCGTTCCCGCAGCACTCAACGGCATCGTCTGGCTGAAACCGAGCCTCGGCCTCTTGTCGGCGAGCGGCATGGTGCCGGCCTGCCGCAGCCTCGATACGATTTCGGTGTTCGCGGCCACGGTTGGCGACGCCGCGGAAGCAACGGCGGTCGCGCAGGGCTATGACGTAAGCGATTTCCTCTCGCGCACCCTGCCGGCGGCGGGTATCGCGCCAGCGCCGCCCTCCTTCGTGGTCGGCGTGCCACGCAAGGATCAGCGGCGCTTCTTCGGCGACGCGAAATCCGAGGCAGCATACGAAGCCGATCTGGCGACGCTGGAGAGCCTCGGCGCGACCCTTCGCGAGATCGACTTTGCACCGTTCTTCGCCGTGGCGGAGCTGCTCTACCAGGGACCGTGGGTGGCGGAGCGCTACCACGCGGTTCGGGAGATGATCGAGACCATGCCCGATGAGATGCATCCGGTCACCCGGACCATCATCGCCGGTGCATCGAACTATGATGCCGTCGCGACTTTCGACGCACTTTACAAGCTCGCCGATCTGAAGCGCAGCGTGGAGCCGACGCTCGCGGCGCTCGATCTCCTCGCCGTGCCGTCGATCCCGACGATGTATACGGTCGATGAGGTGGACGCCGATCCGGTGCAGCTCAATTCCAATCTCGGCACCTACACGAATTTTGTGAACCTGCTCGATCTGGCAGCGATCTCGGTGCCGGCCGGAAGGCGCGCCGACGGCTTCCCGTCATCGCTCACCCTGATCGGCAAAGCCGGGTCGGATGCCCGCCTCGCCGGGATCGCCGCAATGCTCGAAACCGGCGTACGACCGACCGACGCTCCGATCGTGCCGGAGGGCCACATCCCGCTGATCGTTGTCGGCGCCCATCTGTCGGGCATGCCGCTCAATCACGAACTGACATCGCGCAACGCGGTGTTCCTCAAGGCGCTTTCGACGACCGCCGACTATGCCTTCTACGCGCTTCCCGGCACGACACCGCCGAAGCCCGGCCTCATTCGCGTCGAGGACGGAACCGGGTCGGCGATCGCGGTTGAGGTCTGGGCGCTGCCGGCGGAAGGCTTCGGCACCTTCGTTGCCGGCATCCCGGCCCCGCTCGGCATCGGCACGGTACGGCTTGAGGACGGAACGGCGGAAAAGGGCTTCCTCGTCGAGGCCGAGGCCATCAAGGGTGCCCGCGATATTTCCGGTTACGGCTCCTGGAGGGCGTTCATGACATCGTCGGCCTGAACGCGGTCCGAATAGCGATGCCAGGCGCCCTCGACGAAGCCCATATGGGCGCCCATCGCCGCATCAGCAGCCTTCCTGTCGCCGCGCAGGATCGCCTCGACGACAGCGGTATGTTCGACATGGGACGCCGCCAGCCGGCCAAGCGCGCCGAACTGGGCGCGGCGGAACGGCTGCAGGCGCTGCCGGGTGGCGCGGGTGATTTCCGCCAGATAGGCGTTCTTCGTGCCTTCATAGATCGCGTTGTGGAAGGTCTCGTTGGCGATCATGTAGGCCGCCATGTCGCCATCGCGCACCATCACACCCATGCGGTCGTGCAGATCGCCCAGCATGCGGCGTTCGGCCGGCGTCATGGCAACCGCACTCAAACCGGCGCACAGCGCTTCCAGATAGCCCATGACGGCGAACATGCCGGCGAGCGCCTCCTCGCTCGGCTTGGCAACCACAGCCTTGCGGTGGGCGCGCTGTTCGACCAGGCCCGACGACGCCAACTGGCGCAGCGCCTCGCGCACCGGCGTGCGCGACACCTCGAACTCGGCCGCAAGGCCGGTTTCATCGAGCGGCGTTCCGGGTTCGATGTCGCCGGACACGATGCGGCGGGCGATTTCCAGCCGGATGGTCTCAACGGATGTTCGGGGCTTGCTCACGGCAGGGTTTCAGGGCTCTGCGTTTCACTCGGATTCGTCAATGATACTGACATGGGCCGCGACGACCCGCCAACCTTGCGGCATGCGCACCCAGGTCTGCATCTGACGACCGACCTTGCCCGGCGCGCTGTCGCGGTAGAACAGGGTCGAGGCCGTCGCCATGTCGGTGCCGAAGGTGGTGATAACGGTGCGGGCGAGATCGCGTTCGAGGCCTTGCCCCGGGCGTCCCTTTCGGAAGGCGAGGATCTCGGCGACGCCATAGAGGTTCTCGCCACCGCCATAGCGGATGGTGCGCTCGTCCTGCCAGAACAATTCATCGAGCACCGCGACGTCATTGCCGACAAGCGCCGTCTCGTAGTGCTCGAACACCGCGGTGACTTCGGCCAGCGTGGCCGGGTCGTTGACGATCATCTCGCCCTCTCCTTGACCTGCCCTACCCGTTGCCCTGGCGCGCGATCATGCGGTCGCGCAGCGCCTTCAGGAACGGGATCTGCTCGAACTGGTCTTCCTGCACGAAATCCCAGGCAACGCCCTTCGGACGCGGCGCGGTGTTGCCGGTGACGATCAGTTCCTGCTCGGTGGCGATGAAGTCGAGCGGACTGTCATGCGCCATCATGAAGACCTTGGAATTGTCGACGAGCTGCGAGGAATGGATCGTCGTCGTCATCGGCGTCTTTTCATCGATGATGCCGAGTTCGCGGAAAATGCCGGTCTCCAGATCGGCGAAGCCGGCGCCCTTGCCGGTGCGGCCACCCTCGCGGCTGACCGCGACAGAACCGACGACGCAGAAGTCGAGTGGCTCGACATCCTCGAACTGAATGCGCTCGCCGTGCATCATGTAGCCTTCCGACGTCGCCGCGAGCTCAAACGACACACCCTTTTCCTTCAGCTTCGCCGGGTCGATGCGCAGATAGGGAAACTCGCGCGTCAGATAGGGAACCGGCGCATAGAGCATCTTGCCCTCGTAGAGCGCGCGCAGGCGCACCGGGATCTGCGGCGGATCGGGATTGCACTTCACCGTCTTCGCCGCCTTCCAGGCGTCGGTCTGCGCCAGATGCCAGGCCGCCATGTCCGCGCCGATGAAGTTCGGGATGTGGCTCCAGGTCGGCCCCATCGACATGCCGCCGGTGTCGAGCGCGTTCCACACCGAACCGCGCACAGCATCCTTGTCGGTGTTGCGACCGGCCCAGCGGCCCTGCTTATCGCTCATGCCCTCTCCTCTCTCAGCCGGCAACGGCCTGTTCCAGCGCGGCAAACGGCGCCGCCCAGCCGACGATGCCGCCCTGCGCGGTGATCATGGCGATGGTTGCGGCCTTGAATTCCGGGAAATAGCTCTCGGTCGCGTCGGTGATCAGCAGGCATTCGTAGCCACGATCATTGGCTTCGCGCATCGAGGTCTGGACGCAGACCTCGGTCGTCACCCCGGCAAAGACGAGATGGGTGATGCCTTTTTGCGCGAGTGTCTCATGCAGACCGGTCGCCCAGAACATGCCCTTGCCGGGCTTGTCGATGACGATTTCGCCGTCGACCGGCGTCAGGCCGTCGACGATGCCGTTGCCCGGTTCGCCGCGTATCAGCAGGCGCCCCATCGGACCTTCCCCGCCGATCTTCACAGGCGCGTCGCCGCGGGCGATCTTCGAGGGTGGGCAATCGGACAGGTCCGGCTTGTGCGCCTCTCGGGTGTGCACGATCGGCCAGCCTTTATCGCGGAATAGAGCGATCAGGCGGGCGGTGGTCGGGATGATCGCGGCCAGGCGCGAGACGTCGTTGCCGAGCGCCTCGCCGAAGCCGCCCGGCTCGATGAAGTCGCGCTGCATGTCGATGACGACGAGTGCGGTGTGGGCCGGATCGAGCGTGTAGTCATAGGGCTCGGCCGTGACGGTGATCATGTCAGTGCCCCGCCATATAGGTGCCGATGGTGTTGCGGTCGGTTTCCTCAATCGGGGCGACATAGGTGACGCGCCCCTCCGACATCACCGCGACGCGGTCTGACAGCTCGAGGATCTCGTCGAGATCTTCCGACACCAGCAGCACGGCGGCGCCCTTGTTGCGCTGATCGACGATCTGGGCGCGGATTTCAGCGACCGAGGCAAAGTCCAGCCCGAAACAGGGGTTGGCAACGATCAGCACCTCGACCTCGCCAGACAATTCGCGGGCAAGGATCGCGCGCTGCACGTTGCCGCCCGACAGGTTCTCGATCGGTGTTTCGGTCGACGGGGTCTTGACCCGATAGCGCTCGATCAGGCCAGCTGCCTGGCCACGTATCTCGTGCGGCTTCAGCCACCAGCCAAGGCTCGCGAGCGGCGGCTTGTCGAAGGACCGGAAGGCGACGTTTTCCGCAACACTCATGCGGCGCACGGCGGCGTTGCGCAGCGGCTCTTCCGGCAGGCCGAAGACCTTGAAGCGGTCGAAGTCGGCGCGGGTCGATTCGAACGGCTTGCCATTGATGAAGATGCGGCCGTCGGACATCGGCCGCTGGCCGGAGATCGCCTCGACGAGTTCCGACTGGCCGTTGCCGGAGACGCCGGCGATGCCGAGAATCTCGCCGCCCTTGATCTTCAGATCAACGGCCTGAACCGCCGGCACGCCCTCATTGTCCTCGACAAAGATGCCGGCGAGTTCGAGCCGCGTGTCGCTTTTCACGTCGGCGATGCGGTCGGCGCTTTTGCGGATCTCCGTCTCGCCGATCATCATGCGCGACATTTCCTCGGTCGTGAGTTCACCGACCTTGCCGCCACCCGCATAGGCGCCGCGGCGCAACACCGACACCCGGTCGGCGAAGGCCGTCACCTCGCGGAACTTGTGGGTGATCATCAGAACGGTGATGTCGCCGGCGCGCGCCATGTCATGCAACAGGCCAAGCACCTCGTCGGCCTCGCCCGGGGTGAGCACCGAGGTCGGCTCGTCGAGGATCAAGAAATGCTGATCGAGATAGAGCTGCTTGAGTATTTCGAGCTTCTGCTTCTCGCCCGCCGACAGGCTCGAGACCGGCTCGCTCAAGGGAACGCGGAACGGCATGCGCTCCATGAACTCCTCAAGCGCGCGGGTTTCCTTCTTCCAGTCGATGATGGCGGGCACGTCGGCGCGCGAAATCACCATGTTCTCGGCCGCTGTCAGGCAGGGCACGAGGGTGAAATGCTGGTAGACCATGCCGATACCGGCGGCCTGCGCATCGGCCGGCGAACGCACCACGGTTTCGTGGTCGTTGACCAACAACTGGCCGCGCGTCGGCTGGTAGAAGCCCATGATGCACTTGACCAGCGTCGACTTGCCGGCGCCGTTCTCGCCCAAGAGCGCGTGGAACTCGCCTGGCTCGATCCTGATCGACACGTCGTCGAGGGCGACGAGCGAGCCGAAAATCTTGGTCATGCCGACCGTTTCGATGCCGAAGGCTCGGCCGGTCTGCGGTGCCTCGACGACGCGTGCTGCCCCGGCGTCCATCACATCGCCTCCAGCGCTTCGACGAAGACCGCGCTCGTCGCCACCGCGCCGAACACGCCACCCTGCATCTTGACCATATCGATGGCGGCAAGGTGGTTTTCGAGCTTGGTCGCGCCGCAGCAGTCTTCCAGCAGCAGGCATTCGAAGCCGCGATCGTTGGCCTCGCGCATGGTTGTGTGGACGCAGACATCGGTGGTGATGCCGGTCAGCACGATGTTGCGGATGCCTGAGGTGCGCAGGATCAGTTCCAGATCGGTGGCGCAGAACGAGCCCTTGCCCGGCTTGTCGATGATCGGCTCGCCGTCCTGCGGGTAGAGTTCGGGGATGATGTCCCAACCCGGTTCGCCGCGCACCAGGATCTTGCCGCAGGGACCGGGATCGCCAATGCCGGCACCGATACGTTGCGAGCGCCAGCGCTTGTTGGCCGGCAGATCGGTGAGGTCCGGGCGATGCCCCTCGCGGGTGTGGATGATGTGATAGCCGCGCGCGCGCATCGCCGTCAGAACCCGTTTGATCGGCTCGATCGGCGCGCGGGTCAGCGACAGGTCATAGCCCATTGTGTCGACATAGCCGCCGGGGCCGCAGAAATCGGTCTGCATGTCGATGACGATAAGCGCGGTGTTGTCGGGCCGCAGATCGCCATCGAACGGCCAGAGATAGGGATCGGCCTTTACCGGCCCCTCATTGGTCGGCCGCGCGCGCGTGCTAATATCGGCGAATTCGATCATCGCGCTTACTCCGCAGCATCGCGCACGGACTGACCGTAGCGCCGCGTCGGCTTGTCGAAGCCGCAGGACGTGCCGTCGGTATGGACGATCTCGTCCTCCCACGGCAGGCGATAGTTCCCGGCGACCATGTCCTGCATGAAGGTGTAGGGGCAGTCCTGCGCGCCACCGGCAACCGCCGTGTAGCCGCGATGGCCGAGCTGGTAGATGTTGTTCTCGACCGACCAGTGTTTGCGCGCCTCGCGCACCAGATCGGGGCGTACTTCGGCGGTGATGATCTCGTCCGCCCGGCCGGTGGTGCCGTGGGCGAGCACAGTGCCGTCGAAATTGACGATCATCCCCTCGCCCATCGAGTCGAAGGTGCCGTCGGAGCCGCACATGCAGACATTCGCCGTCACCATCAGATTGTGGAAGGCATTGGCCTGGTTGGTGAAGCGCCAGGACTCGCGGATCGGCGCGGTGTAGCCGGCCGTGCGCAGCATGATCTCGGCGCCCTTGTAGGCGCATTCGCGCGCCATTTCCGGGAACATGCCGTCGTGGCAGATTATCAGCGCGAGCTTGCAGCCCTTCGGCCCGTCGATGATCGGGATGCCGAGATCGCCCGGCTCCCACGGCTCGACCGGCACCCAGGGATGGAGCTTGCGGTAGTAGAGCTTCAGCTCGCCCTGATCGTCGATGACGATGCCGGAATTGTAGGGATTGCCATCCGGGTTGAACTCCATGATGGAGAAGCAGCCCCAGATCGCGTTGTCCTTGCAGGCCTTTTTGAAGGCGGCGACCTCCGGCCCGTCGAGCGAGCACATGATCTCTGGGTTGGTGTCCATCGACAGCCCGTGCAGGGCGTATTCCGGGAACACGACGAGATCCATCGTCGCCATATTGCGGCGCGCCTTGGCTACCATGGCGACGATTTTCTCGGTCTGGGCCGCGAGGTCGGCCGGAGTTTCGACGACCGGCAGCTGCAGCTGCACCATGCCGATCACCACACCGTTCGGGGTCTTGTTCAGTCCGCCGAGAGCACTCATGGCTTGGTCTCCTATTTCACGATGGACAGTTCGCCCGGCGCTTCGCGCGACGAAGCGTTGGAGCGGGCCGAGGCGATCATGATGAAAAGGGTGAGGATGTAGGGCGCGGCGTTGAAGAAGTAGTAGCCCTGCGAAATGCCGACCGACTGCAATGCCGGACCGATGGCGCCGGCCGCGCCGAACAGCAGCGCGGCGAAGATGCAGCGGATCGGGTTCCAGCGCGCGAAGATGACGAGCGCCACCGCCATCAGACCCTGCCCCGAGGAGAGGCCCTCGTTCCACGATCCGGGATAGGACAGCGACAGGAAGGCGCCGCCGGTGCCGGCCAGAAAGCCGCCGAGCGCGGTGGCGACGATGCGCACCGCCGTCGGGTTGACGCCCATGGCGCGCGCCGCCGGCTCGCTGTCGCCGGTCGTGCGCAGGATCAGGCCCCAGCGGGTGTTCGCCAGCGCCCACCACATGACGATCGCGACCGCGATGCCGGTGAAGAACAACGGATTGATCTCGAGCGCCTTCTGCAGCGCCGGGCTCGACGCCCAGGAGCCGAGCGGCAACGCCTCGAGACGCGGCGCGGAGGGCTGGATGTACGGCTTGCCGAAGAAGAAGGCGACGCCGGTGCCGAAGCTCATCATGGCGATGCCGACGGCGATATCGTTGACCCGCTTCAGGCTGCAGATCGTGCCGTGCATGATGCCGAGAAAGAGACCGGAGACGCCGGCGGCGAAAACCCCGATCCACGGCGAACCGGTCTGGTAGGACAGCGCGTAGGCGACCATGGCGCCAAGCACCAGATTGCCTTCGAGGCCGAGATTGATGCGGCCCGACTTTTCCGTCAGCGTCTCGCCGAGCGCGACGAACAGGAACGGCGTCGACACGCGGATGGCGCCACCGAGCATGGCGATGAGGATGGTGGCAAGGGCTCCGTCGGTCATATGCGGTCGACCTCGCTTTTCGGCTGGAAGATGGCGAACCGGCCATGCAGGGTTTCGCTCGCCAGGAGCACCACGAAGATGATCCCCTGCAGCACGAGCGCGGTGGCGTCGGGCATGTCCATGCGGCGCTGGATGAGGCCGCCGGAGGCTTCGATGGCGCCGAACATCATCGCGACCGGGATGATCACAATCGGGTTGTGGCGAGCGAGGAACGACACGAGGATGCCGGCGAAGCCGTAGCCGGCGACGAGCGAGGCGTTGGCCTGGCCGTGGATGGCGGCAACCTCGAAATAGCCGGCGAGCCCGGCGCAGCCGCCGGCGATTGCCGAGCAGATGACGATCAGCTTGCCGACCGGCAGACCCTGCGCCAGCGCGGCGCGCGGATTGCCGCCGGTGACGCGGGCGGCGAAGCCGAAGGTCGTGCGCGACATCAGGAATTGCAGGATGACGGCGAGAACGATGCCGGCGACCAGCCCCCAATGGACGTCGGTGCCGGGGATGTTGCCGACCATGTAGTCCTTGCCGATCGGCATGGTGGACGGCTTATTCGCGGATCCGGGATCACGCAGCACGCCTTCGACGAAGAAGTTCATGATGGCGATGGCGATGTAGGTCAGCAGCAGCGTCGAGATGGTTTCGTTGACGCCGCGCGAATGGCGCAGCCAGCCGGCAATCGCGTTCCATCCGGCGCCGACCGCGACGGCGGCGAGCACCATCAAAAGCATCGTCACCGCGACTGGCGCGCCCACCGTCACGAGCGGCACGGCAAGCGCTGCCGCCGCAAAGCCGCCGAGCACCAGTGCGCCCTCCGCACCGATCATGGTCATGCCGATCTGGGCGGGGATGGCGAAAGCAAATCCGGTGAGGATCAGCGGTGTGGCTCGCTGCAAGGTGTTCTGGAAGGAAAAGCTGGTGCCGAAACCACCGCGCCAGACAAGCTGGAAGAAATCGACGGGGCTCTTTCCGAGAGCCAGCAGGAAGAGCGAGAAAAGCGCGGCCGAAGCGAGCAGCGCACCGAGCGGAATGACCACCTTCTCGAGCGCGGAGAGAAAGCGCGCCGAGGCGAAGAAGGAACGGGACGGAACGGTATCGAGGACTGCCATGAACGGTTCGCCTTGTTCGCGTCACAAGGACGGGCCGCCCGGATATCCGGACGGCCCGCAAGTCGCACGGGATCAGGTGATCGAGCCGATGACACCTTCGAGGAGGTAGTTCATGCCATCGAGATACGGATCGTAGTTGTCGTAGGTCTTGTCGATGACGAGGTTGCCGGCATTGTCCTTCAGAGGACCGACATAGATCGGCTTCTTCTCCTTCAGACCGGCAATCGCGGCTTCGGCCGCCTTGATCGCCTCAGGCGTCGCGCCAGCGCCGAACGCGGTGTTCTGCACCATGTCGTTGTCGTAGCCGCCGACGACGACGTTCGGCAGGGTTTCGCCCTTGGCCAGCATGTCGGCGTACATCTTGTAGATGGTTTCCCACTTGTACTCAGCGCCGGTGATGAAGCCCTTCGGCGCGAGCGGAGCCTGCGAGGCGTTGTGGCCGCACGACTTCACGCCGCGGCTTTCGGCGGTCTCGATGACGACCTTCGGTCCATCGACGTGGCAGGTCAGCACGTCGCAGCCGGCGTCGACCAGCGCGTTGGCGGCTTCGGCCTCACGAACCGGCAGAGACCAGTCGCCGGTGAAGATGACCTGAACCGTCGCATCCGGGCGGACCGAGCGAGCTCCGAGCAGCACCGAGTTGATGTTGGAGAGCACGGTCGGGATCGGCTTGGCGGCGACGAAGCCGATCTTGCCGGTTGTCGTCGACAGGCCGGCGGCGACGCCGTTCACATAGTGACCCTGGTTGAGATAACAGAAATAGCTGCCGAGATTGGCCGGGTGCTTTTCCTTGTTCCACAGCGGCGCGGCGTGACGGAACTGCACGTCGGGATACTTCGCAGCGAGATCGACCATGAACGGATCGAAATAGCCGAACGATGTGCCGAGGATGAGGTTGGCGCCGTCGAGGTTGATCATCGATTCCATCGACTTGGCGCAGGCGTCGGTCTCGGGAACGTTCTCTTCCTCGATGACCTTCACATTGCCGACCGATTTCAGCACCTCCATGGCGACCGCGTGGGCCTGATTCCAGCCATAGTCGTCGCGCGGGCCGACATAGACGGCACCGAGCACGACCTCGTCGGCGGCGGCAGCGGTTCCGAGCACACCGAGAGGCAGCGCGGTGGAGGCGAGGCCGGCGAGACCCGTCTTGAGTACGTTCCGGCGGGAGATTCCGTTGATTGGCATGATCCAGCTCCTGTTTGTCGCCCTTGGGAGGCGTTCGACGCGATGGGCCAGTGATGGCGCCATGTCCCGCAGACCACCCTCGCAAAGCCCGTGCCAATCCGTTTTCAAGGCGTTAACGAATGTTTTTTGTATTTACTTTCAGTGGGTTGCTTGTTTCACCGCGGCTCCGCCTCAAGATCGGACCCGCTTGATCCCCGGCCATTTATGCATATTTTTTGCACTGCAGATTTGTTTTGCTTATTTTTTCATCGTTTTTTGAAAATTGCATACAATTATGCCGCACGCCGGAAATACCGGTGCGGTGGAGTTCGCTCGGCAATCGAAAAATCAGATGAGTCCGCTTTTCTCGTAGGTCGGATTCAATCGGCTCTCGAGATAGTCGGCGCCGGTCACCGGCGGATATTTCGCCGGGCTGTCGGCAGACTGGCAGGTCGGCAGGCACTCGACGATGGCATCCGGGTTCGGATCGAGGAAAAAGGCCACTGAAAACCGCTCGCGGCCGGCCGGATTGACCACGCGGTGCGGCGTCGACAGGTAGGTGTCGTTGGTCCACCGCATCAGGCAGTCGCCGATATTGCAGACATAGGCATCGGCGACATAGGGCGCAGGCAGCCATTCCCCGTCTCGGGTGCGCACTTCAAGACCGCCGGCGTCATCGGTCGCGAGCAGCGTTACGCAGCCATAGTCGGTGTGCTCGCCGGCGCCGAGCTGCCCCTCCTCCATCGCGCCCGGACGCGGCGGATAATGCAGCAGGCGCAGCGTTGCCAGCGGCTTGTCGAGCTTGTCTTCGAAGAAGTCCGGCGCGACGCCAAGTTCGGCCGCGAACGCCGTGTGCAGCGTGCGCCCGAGCACCCATACGGCATTGAAATAGTCGAGCATGGTCGCGCGGAAGGCAGCACTTTCCGGCCACAAATTCAGCGCGCGAAACGGGACTCCGTTGACGATGTCGGGATCGTCGGCGGCAAGCTCCAGGCCGATATTGAACGCCTCCTTGACGTCAGGCGGGCGCGTCGGGTCGAGCGCTTCGCCACCCATCGGGATGAAGCCGCGATTGCCGGTTTCCGTCGAATAGAGGGTCTTGCGCTTTTTCTCTTCCGGCAGCGCGAAGAATTTGGCCGACTCGGCAAACACCGCCGCGCGCAACTCTGCCGGCACACGATGGCCGACGACGAGGAAGAAGCCGATGCCGCGGCAGGCCGCGCCGATCTTGGCAGCGACCTTTTCGATGCCGGCTTCGCCCTCCTCGAACAGCGGCGTCAGGTCGATGATCGGGATCCCGGGCGCGGTCATTTCATCCTCCGTCAGGCAAAGGTTTTGGCCGCAGCCGAGTGTTCCGCGATCAGCTTCGCCGTGTCGAATCCGGGGATCATGCCGTCGACAACCCGCCATTCGCCGGCGACCATCACCCGGTCGGCGCGATTGGCGCCGCAATGCACGAGAGCGGCAATCGGGTCATGCGCGCCGGAGAAGCGCAACTCGTCGAAGGTGAACAGCGCAAGGTCGGCCTGCTTGCCGACCGCGATCTCGCCGATGTCGTCGCGGCCGAGGCAACGGGCCGAGCCGGTCGTTGCCCAGCGCAGCGCGTCGCGGTGGGTGACGCGGTCGGCGGACAAATAGCCGAGGCGATTGACCATCAGCGCATGACGCACCTCTTCCATAAGATTGGAAGAGTCATTGGAGGCCGACCCGTCGACGCCGAGCCCCACCGGGCTACCGGCAGCCTCGAGGTCGAGGGTCTTGCAGAAGCCTGATGCGAGCACCGCGTTCGACGACGGGCAGTGGCAGACGCCGACGCCGTGATGACCGAGCTTCTTGCACTCCTCCGTGGTGAAGTGGATTCCGTGAGCGACCCAAACACGGGGCTGCAGCCAGTTGCAGTCGTCGAGCCAGTCGACCGGGCGATAGCCGAATTTCTCGATGCAGTAGTCGGCCTCGTCGACGGTCTCGGCAAGATGGGTGTGCAGGCGGCAATCGTATTTCTCCGCCAGCTCGGCGCTACCGCGCATGATCGGGATGGAGACGTTGAATGCCGCGCAGGGAGCGAGCGCGATCTGCGTCATCGCCCCGTCCGAGGTGTCGTGATACTTCTGCAGCACGCGCTCGCTGTCGGCGAGGATGGTGTCCTCGTCCTGCACGATATGATCCGGCGGCACGGCGCCGTCCTTTTGCGACAGCGACAGCGAGCCGCGCGCCACCGTGGTGCGGATGCCGAGCGCCCTCGCCTCGTCGACCTCGATGTCGGTCGCATCCTCCAGCCCCGGGAAATGCATGTAGTTGTGGTCCATCGCCGTGGTGCAGCCCGACAGCAGCAGCTCGGCATAGGCAAGCCGCGCGCCGAGGCGGAACATATCCCGATTTAGGCGTCCCCAGATCGGATAGAGCGCCGTCAGCCAGGGGAACAGTTCCTTATCGCGCGCCTGCGGGTGGGCGCGGCTCAAAGTCTGGAAGAAATGGTGATGGGTGTTGATGAGGCCCGGCAGGATGGCGTGGCGGGACGCGTCAAACACCTTGTCTACCGGCGCCGCGGGTTCGCGACCACTCGGCACCAGCTCAACGATGCGACTGTCCTCGACAACGAGGCCACCGCCCGCGCCCTCAGCCAGCACCGCCAGCGGATTCTTGAGCCATGTACGCATGTCAGTCCCCTATTCTGCCGGTGCCGCACGGGGCGGCTTCGGAATGAATGCCGTAACCCGCCGCTCGACCTTTTCGAGGAAGGCGGCACGGCTTTCCGGCGTTGAAATGTCCATCAGATAGTGGGCGAGAAAGAGCGTGCGGCAGCGCTTGTGAAACAGCGCGCGTATGCCGCGCAGCAAGGTCTTGCGCCCCGGGTGCCCGACCATCCACGACCACCAGCGCGGCGCCCCACAGGTGGTGACGACGGCGCAATGGGTAATTTGGGTCAACAACGGGCGGATCGGCCCGTTGTCGGGAGAAATCTCGAAGGCCGTGCCCGGCGCCCAGACCCGGTCGAGCCAGCCTTTCAGCATGGCCGGCAGGCCGTACCACCACGTCGGATAGACGAAGAGGATCGCCTCGGCATCGCCAAGCCGGCGGGCGTGATCGGGCAGCGGGTGCTCGCCGGCAGTCAGATCGTTGTAGGCGCGGCGTTCGTCGGCGCTCATCACCGGGTCGAAACCTTCGCCGTAGAGATCGAGATGGTCGACGTCGTGCCCCTCACTGCGCAGGTGCTGCGCGAGACGTTTGGCGATTGCCGTCACGTAGCTTTCGGCCACCGGATGGCAGTGGACGAGCAGAATTTTCACGACACACCCCAGGTGTTCACCGCGCGCATTTACGATCCGCTCCGCTCAGTTGCCGGTCCAGAACCCGTCGTGGACGACGGCCGATTCCTCGGCAAGGATCGGCCCCTTGACCGCGACCTTGCGCTGCCCGGCGGCGAAAACATCGCGGCAGGGCATGTCCATCGTGAGGTTCTCCGGATCGGGACCGATCAAATCCTTCAGCGCCTTTTCCGTCATGCCGTGCACCACATGCCCGACACCCGCCCAATAGACCGACCCCGCGCACATGGCGCAGGGCTCGGCGCTTGTGAACATGGTGCATTCGGCGAGGAATTCCGGCGCGTATTTCAGCGACGCCTCGGTCATCAGATTGCGCTCGGCGTGGCCGGTGCGGTCGCCTTTGGTGCCGCAGGTGTTCATCGCCTCAAGCAGGATTTCGCCATTTGCATCGGCCAGCAGCGCTCCAAAGGGATGATCCCCGCGCTCGCGCGAGCGCCGCGCCAGATCGATCGCGTGGCGCATCAGTTCTTCCGTCCGTTCATCGGAAATCGGCATGGCAAACTCCCATTGTCCGGCGAACGGTAACGCAGCGCACAATCGCCAAGCAAGCCATTTCTGTATACTAGATAGGCATATTTGTTTTTGCCTATTTTTTGTTCGTTTTCTGCCGATTTTGCATACATGGGCAACGGGCAGATTTGCTCAACTCAATCGTCTTTGGCAAAAATAATAATAATTCTCAATCGCTTATGACGCGCGCGCCGGGTTGGCACGCAAGATGCGAAGAGAAAGACGCGAGTAGAAGCGGTCAGGGCTCGATGCCCGGGACATTGCTCGGCAAGGGTCAACCTGCATCTGGAGGCAGCCTGTGCCGCACTCGAACTCGTTCTTCCTTTCCTCCCGCAAGAATCTGGATCGGACCTCCTCCCGCCGACCCGGCATCCTTGCGCTCGCCACCTGCAAATAGACAAACAAGGAGCCCGACATGCTGAAATCCATCGCGACGAAACTGGCCGCCGGTGCCGTATTCATCGCCGCTGCCGCCGGATCGGCCTCGGCGACCGACAAGGTGACCTACCAGCTCGACTGGCTGCCCGGTGGCGACAAGGCGCCGATCTATGTCTGCATCCAGAAGGGCTTCTGCGCCGACGCCGGCATCGAGGTGTCCATCGAGCCGGGCCGCGGCTCGTCCGAAGCGATCACCAAGATGGCGACCGGCAGCTCCGACATCGGCTCGGCTGGCATGGGCGCGCTGATGGCCGCACGGGCAACCGAAAAGGTGCCGGTCACCGCCGTCATGTCGATCTTCAACAAAGGCCCGCATGCCTTCTACACGCTGAAGGGCAACGGCATCGAGACGCTCACCGACGTCAAGGGCAAGACCATCGCAACCTCGCCGTTCACCTCGTCGAACGTGTTCCTGCCGCTGGTGTTGGCCGACAACGGCATGACCGAGGGCGACATCACGCTGACCAAGGCGGATCCGGCCGCACTCGGCCCGATGCTGATGACCGGCAACACCGATGCGATCATCGCCTGGATGACCGACGTGACGCGCTACACCGCGCAGCGCAAGGAAGCCGGCAAGGAAGTCATCGTGCTGCCGTGGTCGGCGGCCGGTCTCGACCTTTATTCGGCGTCGCTGGTTGCCTCCGACAAGTTCCTGACCGAACGCCCGGAAGTCGCCAAGAAGTTCATCGCCGCCTTCAAGAAGTCGGTCGAGTTCGCCAGGGAGAACCCGAAGGAAGCGGCGGAAGCCGTCGCCGCCATGGTGCCGGAATTGTCGGCTGAAAACGTCGAAGGCTCGCTCAAGGATGCGCTCGTTCTCGTCTTCAACGACGTCACCGAAAAGGACGGCCTTGGCGCGCTCGAAGCCGGCCGGCTGAAAGCGACCTGGGACCGGGTTTCCAAGGCGCAGGGCCTCGATCCGGCGTCGCTTGATCCGGAATCGGTCGTCGACCGTTCGTTCGCGGGCGAATAAGCATGATCGCCCCGACGCCAGCCCTCACATTCACCGCGACGGGCCAGGTCTTCCCGACCAGCTCGGGTGATCTGGAAGCGCTCCGGGGCGTGGACATGACCGTCGGCCGCCACGAATTCGTGGCGGTCCTCGGCCCCTCGGGGTGCGGGAAGTCAACGCTTCTGCGCCTCACTGCCGGGCTGATCAAGCCGACCAGCGGTACCGTCGAGGTGTTCGGCTACAAGGTGCACGAACCACGCGACGATGTCGGCATCGTGTTCCAGAAACCGACACTGCTGCCGTGGGCGAATGTCGAGGACAATGTCGTTTTCCCGATCCGCCACAAGGTCGGGCGGGTCGCGCCGGAAGACCGCGAGCGGGCCCGTGATCTGATCGAGATGGTCGGCCTCAAAGGCTTCGAGAAGCGGCTTCCGTCGGAGCTTTCCGGCGGCATGCAGCAACGCGTCGGCATCGCCCGCGCACTGCTGCTCGACCCCGATATCCTGTTGATGGACGAGCCGTTCTCGGCGCTCGACGCACTGACCCGCGAGGAGATGGGCTTCGAGCTCTTACGCATCTGGCAGGAGCGCCCGAAGACGGTGCTCTTCATCACCCATTCGATCTCCGAAGCCGTGCTTTTGGCCGACCGCGTCATCGTCATGAGCGAGCGGCCGGGCAGCGTGATCGCCGATTTCACCGTGCCGTTGCCGCGTCCGCGCACGGTCGACTCCACTCAATCGAAGGACATGCATGAGTTCGCCAGCCACCTCCGCAGCCTCCTTCTGAAGCGCGCGGCGTGATCCGATGAACGGAGTTCGCGCATTCGGCAAGAAACTCGCGGCAACGCCCGGCGTGCTGCCGGCGACGACCTTTGCCGTCATTCTCATCGTCTGGGAGTTTTCGGCCTGGTTCTTCGCCATCCCGTCCTATCTGCTGCCGGCGCCGAGCCGGATTGCCGACGGGTTCGGGGCGGTCGACGCCACTCGCTGGCTCGAACACATTTGGGCGACGTTGCGCGTTGCGTTGATCGGCTACGCGGTTTCTATCGTCGTCGCGTTGCCGATCGCCATCGGCCTGACGCGCTCGAAGGTGCTGTCGGACAGCTTCTATCCGCTGCTCGTCGTCATCCAGTCGACGCCGGTCGTCGCCATCGCGCCGATCATCATCGTCGTGCTCGGTTCGGGCGACGCGCCACGCGTGGTCATCACCTTCCTCATCACCTTCTTCCCGCTGGTCGTCTCAATGACGACGGGGATGATGGCGACACCGCCGGAGCTGATAGAGCTGTCGCGTTCGCTGCGCGCGCCGATGTGGCGCGATTTCTCGCAGATCCGCATCCCTTTCGCGATCCCCTACATCTTCTCCGGTCTGAAGATCTCGATCACCCTCGCCGTCATCGGCTCGGTGGTGTCGGAGTTCGTCGCCGCCGACAAGGGCATCGGCTACTTCATCCAGTTCTCCACCTCGCTGTTCAAGATCCCGCAGGCCTGGGCGGGTCTCGCGATCCTCGTCGCGATGTCGCTGGTGCTTTTCCAGCTTGTCTCGGCCGTACAGCGAATTTTCTTCCCGTGGAGCCTGCGCAAGGACACGCAATGACCGATTTCCTGATCGTCAACGCCGACGCGATCCTCACCGGCCTGACCGGCGAGGCGGCGCGCGCCTCAGGCAGCGTGCGGGTGCGCGACGGCAAGATCGCCGCCATCGGCGCATTGAACGCCGAACCGGGCGAACGCACGGTCGACGCGTCGGGCTGCGTCGTCGCGCCCGGCCTCATCAACACTCATCACCACTTATTCCAGTCGGTGCTGAAAGCCGTGCCAACCGGCATGAACGAGGCGCTCGCCGCCTGGCTGCGGCTGGTGCCCTACACCCACTGGAACCGGCTGACCGGTCCGATCATGGAAACGGCGGTGAAGGTCGGCATCGCCGAGCTGGTTCTGTCCGGCGCCACGACCATCGCCGATCACCATTATTTCTACTCGCCGCACTACGATTTCGACCCGAGCGAGATACTGTTCGATACGGCGGACAGGTTCGGTATCCGCTTCGTTCTGGCGCGCGGCGGGGCGACCAAGGCGCGTTCCTTCGACACCGACGAAATCAAGCCACTGCCGACCGAACCGCTCGAGGACATCATCGCCGCAATCGAGCGCGACACTGCCCGCTGGCACGACCCGGCGCCCGACGCGCGTCGGCGCATGGCGATCGCACCGACGACGCCGACCTTCTCGCTGCATGACCACGAGCTGAAGTAACTGGCGGCGGCGGCGCGGCGGAACGGGCTGCGGCTGCACAGCCATCTGTCGGAGAACATGGACTATGTCGACTTCACCACCAGCGTCTATGGCAAGCGGCCCGTCGACTGGCTGGCCGAACACGACTGGCTTGGGCCCGACGTCTGGTACGCCCATCTGGTCGAGTGCACACCCGACGAGATGAAACTGCTCGCTGAAACCGGCACCGGCATGGCCCACTGCCCGCAGGCGAATGCGCGGCTTGGGTCAGGCATCGCGCCGGCCGACATGCTGCACGAACTGGGCGGCGCGGTGTCGCTCGCGGTCGACGGGGCGGCAGCCAACGAGGCCGCCGACATGGCCTCGGCGCTCTACGCGGCGTTTTCCATCCACCGCGCGGCGAAAGGCGTGACGGCGACCTCGGCGGAAACCGTCCTGCACTGGGCGACGGCCGGCGGCGCGCGCGTGCTCGGGCTCGACGCGGTCGGCACGCTCGAAGTTGGCAAGGCGGCCGATATCGCGCTCTTCGATCTCAACAGCCCGCGCTATTTCGGCCAGCACGACCGCGCCATCGCGCCGATTGTCTCGGGCGGCGACATGAAGGTGCGGCACAGCTTCGTCGGCGGCGAACCGCTCGTCGTCGATGGCGGCATCCCCTGGCTCGATCTCGATCAGCTCGGCGCCGAGGCGCTTGCCGCCGTTCGGGCCATCGCAGCGGACAGTTAGGGAGAGCCAAACATTTGCGGACGCAGGTTCGCACATCGCGGGAGTAGAAGCAGTCAACGACCCTGCTCAGATGCAGGGCGCCGGTCATTGCTCCGAGACCAACGGGCGGCAACGCCGCCACGAACATGGAGAAATGAGCATGGAGACAGCAGAGAAAAAGCAATACGGCCTCGATGAACTGAACAAGGAAGCAACGATCGGCGGCATGGGCACCACGGTCGCGCGCTCGGTTCCGCGCATCGACCTGTCCGATTTCGAACGCCGCAAGCACGAGATCGCCGACGAGCTTTGGACGGCCTCGACCGAGATCGGCTTCTTCCAGCTCGTCAATCACGACATCCCGCAGGCGCAGATCGACGAAGCCTTCGACATGACGGCCCGCTTCTTCGACATGCCGATGGACACGAAGGCGAAATACCCGCTCGGCCAGGGCACCAATGCGGGCTGGGAGTATCGCGCACAGGTGCGTCCCTCGACGGGCACGGCGGACAACAAGGAATCCTACCAGATCACCCTGCCGCGCATGGCCGGACTGTGGCCGAGCGGCGAGGAACTGCCCGGCTTCAAGGCGACGATGCTGGCGTTCGAGCGCGCCAATTGGGCGCTCGGCATGAAGGTGCTGTCGTGTTTCGCGCTGAAGCTCGGCTTCCACGAGGATTTCTTCACCGAAGCGCACGACCCGTTGTCGCCGGCCTATCAGTCGACCTTGCGGCTGCTGCACTATCTGCCGATGGAAAACGCCAAGCCGGAGGATTTCTCGGGCTGGCGCGCGGGCGCCCATTCCGACTTCGATTGCCTGACCATCCTGCACCAGAAGGTCGGTCAGGGCGGGCTGCAGGTCTGCCCGGGCAAGGATCATGAGAGCCACGCCTGGACCGATGTGGAGCCGGCGGAAGGCGTGATCACCTGCAATATCGGCGACATGCTGATGCGCTGGAGCGACGACCAGCTCAAATCGACGCTGCACCGGGTGCGCATGCCGCGCGAGGACGAATATCTCGGCCCGCGATATTCGCTGCCCTTCTTCTGCCAGGCCAACACGGATGCGATCATCCAGGGGCCGGGCAAGGTCTACGCGCCGATCACCGCGCACGACTACCTGCAGGAGCGGATCGCGGCGAATTTCGCGAAGTAGCGTTTTTTCGCGAATTCTCGTCCGAAAACCGGTTCCCACTTTTCGGGAATACCCGCCTATTCCCCCGTCAAGAACGGCAACAGCGCCCCGGCGAGCTTTTCCGGGGCGCTGATCTGCGGGGCGTGGCCGGTATCCAGCTCGACACGCTCCGCACCCGGCACCAGTTCCTGCATGCGGCGCTGGAACGCCGGCACGACGGACAGATCGCGCTCGCATTCGACATAGAGCCGCGGCAGCGTGCCGAACCGCTCCGGCGTCCATTCGGCGACGATCGACCGGCCACCTTCGGCTTGCGGGGTCAGGTTCCGCGCGCCAATTAGCGCGGTGTCGTAAGGCACGTCATTGAGGAAAATGCGGGCGCCCGCCTCGGGAGGAACCCTGCTCTGCGAGCCGTCGGCCGACCACTCGAGATGCGGCCCGATACCGAGCAGGCCGCGCTTGACCGCATGTTCCCAGTACAGAAGGTCGGAAAAGCCTGCACCCGGCGGCAACATCATGCCGGCGACATAGGCAACGCGTGCGACCTGTTCGACATAGCGCTCGCCAACCTCCGTCGCGACCACGCCACCGCCGGAATGGCCGACGAGGGAAACCGGCCGACCGATCTTCTCGATCAACGCGCCGACATGGTCGACATAAAGGTCGAGAGAGACGTCCTCAAAGGGCGTGTCGTCGACGCCATTTCCCGGCAGGTCGACCGCGTGCACTTCCACGCCCGCAGCTTCCAGCAGCGGGATGAGTTTCTTCCACACCCAGCTTCCCTGCCAGGCGCCATGGATGAGAATGACAGGATCGCTCATAGGCTAGGCCACGTAGGTCTTGCGGTACATATCCATCAAATGCTCCTCGACCTTGATCGGGGGGTATTTCGGCGCTTTGCCCGGTTCGAGGCAGGTTTCGATGCAGGCGACCTCGAAGTCGGGATTGCCGGAAAAGAAGAACGGGATCGAATAGCGGTCGCCGCCCGACACGTTGATGACGCGATGCAAGGTCGAGCGATAGCGGTCATTGGTCCAGCGGGCGATCATGTCGCCGAGATTGACGACGAAGGCGCCCGGTATCGGTGGGGCGTCGAGCCAGACTTCGTTGTCGTTGTCCCAGACCTGTAGGCCGCCACTGTCGTCCTGGGCGAGCAGCGTCAGACCGCCGAAATCGGTGTGCGCGCCGGCACCGAGCAGGCCTTCATCGGCCGCCGGCGGGTGCGGGGGATAATGCAGCAGGCGAAGGATGGCGAGCGGATCACGGCAGAAACCGGCGAAGTGGTCCTCCTCCAGATCGAGTGACAGAGCGATGCCGCGCATCAGCCGCTCGGAGAGATCGAGCAGCGCGGCGAACCAGGCATTCATCACCGGCTTGAACCCTGGCAGGTCGGCCGGCCACTGGTTGGGGCCGCGGTTGAAGCGACGCGCCACCACGCGCTGATCGTCGTCGGAGAGCTCGAGGCCGATATAGTAGCCCTCCTTCAGGTCCGGCTTCGCGCCGGGCTGGAGTGTCTGGCCGCCCAGCGTCTCGTAACCGCGATTGCAAAAGGATTTCGCCTTGTCGACGCGCATCTTGGTTTCGAGCGGCTGCTCGAAGAAATTGCGGACTTCGGCAAAGGCAGCCTCGCGCAGGCCCTGCGGAATGCCGTGACCGACACAATAGAGGAAGCCGCTCGAAACGCAGGCCGCGCGAATTTGCCGGCCTACCGCCTTGCGCTTTTCCGGGTCCGATGATGACAGGTCGGCGACGTCGATGACCGGTAAAGCGGCATCGCTCCCGGCAATCGCGTCCGTAGTTGCCTGTTCCATGGGCAGGGCCTCCGCTTGCGTGGGTTGATGTTCCCTTCCACGCAAACATCGCGCCAACCGGGCGCGCCCTGTCCTCTTTCGTCAGGTCGTTTCCTTCAGATCCTGATTGCTGACGTGATGGACGATCTCGCCGAAGCGCAGGCCGAGCCCATGACGGTCGAGCGCATCGCGGATCATTGGCTCCAGCGTTTCGCGGTAGTCGGCCTTTTGCGACTTGGCGTAGATCGCCCGGATCTCATCCGGCTGATTGTTCAGGAACTCGCGGAAGCGCGGGCGGACATAGCTCGGCAGGTTGAGATATTCGACCTTGACTTGGCTGGTGCCGGCGGCGCGGATTTCGGCGAACAGCGCGTCGATCAACTCGGGGCGCAGCACCATGTGCGGCAGGAACGGGCCGACGAAAACATAGGTGTCGATGCCGGCGGCATTGAGCTTGCGCAGCGCCTCGAGACGGGCATGGGCCAACGGCGCCATGGCATCGAGCTGGCGGCTCAGCGTGTCGTCGCTGGTGGTGATCGACAAGCCGACCTCGGCCTTGGGGATGCGCTTCAACGTTTCGACGTCATCGAGAACATTGGGCGATTTGGTCAGCACGCTGACGCGGCCCTTGTACTGATGTTCGGCGAAGACATTGAGGATGCCGCGGCTCAGCCGGTACTTCCGCTCAACCCCCTGATAGGGGTCGGTCACCGTGCTCATTGCGATGCGCGGCGGCGGATCCTTCTTCAGCAGACGGTGGATCTGCTTGTCCATCAGTTCCACCGCATTGGTCTTCACATAGACGTAGTTGCCCCAGTTCTCGTTCGGCTCGCCGACGAAGCGGCCGACAAAGCTGGCGAAGCAGTACATGCAGGAGAACTGGCAGCCGGTGTAGGGATTGATGACGTAGTCGGCGCTCGGCACCTTGGTCACCGCGAGGATCGACTTCGCCGTCGTTTCGTGAATCTGCAGCGCCATGACAGCTCCCGAAATGGCCGCCCCGGCGCGATGGCCGGGGCGAAAGATGGATCAGAACTTGCCGGAATTGTTCCACTGGTCCGGCGGCAGGATCTTTTCCTGCACATCCCAGTGCTCGACGATCTTGCCGTCCTTCAAACGGAAGATGTCGAAGAAGGCCCAGTCGTCGTCGCCCTGTTTCACTTCCGAGAAGATGACGACGAAATTGCCCTGCCCGACCAGATGGTGGACCTTGACATATTTCGCCGGCTTGCCGCTCTGCATGACCTCTTTCAGGTGCTCGCCGAAGCCGGCAAGACCGTCCTTCACTTCCGGATTGTGCTGGTCGTATTGCTCGGTCGAGATGTAGTCGGTCACCTTGTCGACCTTGCCACCCATCAGCACATCGTCGACGAAGCCCTGCACGATCGCCTTGTTCTCGTCGGTCTTGTCGAGATCCTCGATCTCGGTCGGTCCATCGACCATGCTGCGCCCCGATGCGGTCGGCCAGACATATTCGGCGATCACGTCCCAGTGCTCGACGATGCGGTCGTTCTCGTCGGTGTCGAAGAGATCGGCGGTGACCCACTGCGCTTCGCCGTCATTGAGGCTCTGATAAACGTGGCAGAAGACGTAGCGGCCGTCTTCGATGGCGCGTACGACCTGGATATCGCGCTTCGGATTGCGTTCGAGGAACGGCGAGAAGAAGGTAATAAAGCCTTCCTTGCCGTCGGCCACGCCGGTCGAATGCTGGGTGTAGCGGTCGCCGGTATACTTATCGAGCGCCTCGCGCATATGGCCGTCGCGGATACCTTCAAGATAGAGGCCCTTGGCGTTGGCGAGTTTGCGGCTTTCGGTCATCGTTCCCTCCGATATTTGGCCCGGCGGACCACCCCGCCGGTTCTGGTCGCGCCCCTGCAATGTGTTAGACAGCAAACGGAGCTTGCCCGCGGTGCGCAGCAATGTGCCCGCGCTGCCCCTGACGATTCGACTCTAAAACAGCTGTCAAGTCGGCACCTTGCGCCGAGATATCGTTCAAAACACGTAATTTACTGTCTAAACGTGTCACAAATTCCGTGAAACAACAATAATATATAATATTCACTAGATAAGAATACTTTCCAATGTGCGTATTTATTTCCCACCATCGAAGCAATCATGACGTTTTGTCATTCAATTTGTTTTTGAAAAACAATTTCCCCGTGTCGACGTCGCTCCGGTGCGGTCCGCTGTGCGGCATGTACGGCCCTGCATTTGAAAAGACGCAGGCAGCAGTGCGCGCCCGGGACAAAGCGCGGACACAATATGAAGCGACGTTTTTTGGGGGATGGCTGGGGCGGCAGGATTCGAACCTGCGAATGGCGGCACCAAAAGCCGCTGCCTTACCACTTGGCGACGCCCCACCAGGCCGGCACGCAATGCCGGTCGCGAGAGGCCATGTCATATCCATTTCGCTACGCGCTTGCAACGCACAGCCGCTGCGGACCGATCGATTTTTTTCTTTCGCCGGAGCAATTCTCCGGGCGTTCCAAGGAAGAGAAATTTCCCGTCTGTTTCCCTCTTGCGGCGGCGAAGTTCGGACGCTATAAGCTGCAGCGCAGCGTCGGAGTGTAGCGCAGCCTGGTAGCGCACCTCGTTCGGGACGAGGGGGTCGCAGGTTCAAATCCTGCCACTCCGACCATTTACTGCACATCGGGGTCCCGGCCCGGTCTTTCTCGTTACATCGCTATTGTATCGGCTGCCCGCCTGTGGCGAGCCGAACGTTTTTGTCGCGTTGCACTTCGGGCTGGCGCTATGACTTCGCTGTCGGCGAGCATACTTCTTTTCGAACCGACCAGACGTTTATCGTTCCTTCAGCAGTTTCTCATATGCTCGCCCGCGCATGGGCTTTAAGGACTTGCCGGCGGGTGTGCGACATCCACAACGGCAGGCCATACAGGTGTCCCAAGAGGCACCGGAAATAAGGCGGGATAACCCGCGGGGCGAAATGGCACTCTTCAACACTCCGAAACGATACGCGTTGGCACGACACAACACCCGACATTGTGAGTCCAGCATTCTGCGCCGGTTTGCGCGCGACGACACCGGCAGCATGATGGCGATCTTCCTGTTCGCCTTCACCGTCCTGTTCATTGGCGGGGCGATCGCCATCGACTACTCGAACCAGAGCGGAGCGCGCACAAAGCTGCAGGACCTGCTGGACGCGGCGACGCTGGTCGGCGCGGCACACAGCGGCACCGATACGGACAAGGTTCAGGCGGCGGAGGATCACTTTTCCGCCGAACTCAAGGTCGAGAAGTCGGCCCTTGCCGCAGCGACGGCGTCATTTTCGGTCGTCGACGGCGATACGCTGCACGGCGAGGCCGGCGCCGATATCCCGACATTGATGAGCAGTTGGTTCTTTGATGGCGCTCTCAAGGTCGGCGTCGTCGCCGATGCCGTATTCGAGGCCGGCGCAGCGCCCTGCATCTACGTCCTGTCCGACAAGAAGCAGGCGCTCCTGCTGAATTCGGGTGCCTGGATCAATGCCCCTGAGTGCCAGATCCATGTCCACTCCGACGCGAATCCGGCCTTCATCATGAATGCCGGTGTCACCCTCAACATCGACAAGCTGTGCGTTGCCGGCAGCGACTACATCAAGAATGGCGGTACGGTGACCGACCTCGAGGCGCCGTGCGCGGTCGCCAACGATCCCTATTTCGGCAAGCTGCCGACGCCGACCGTCAGTTCGACCTGCACGACGTCGGGCGTCTACAATCCGGGTTCCCATACGCTGAGCCCGGGTAAACATTGTGCGCCGATCTTCAACGGCAGTTCGACGATTACCTTCCAGCCCGGGCTGCACGTCATCGACGGCACGATGATCGTCAACAGCGGCAGCACCATCATCGCCAATGGCGTGACCTTCTATTTCCCGGATGTGAAGAGCGAAATCCGCGTCAATGGCGGCTTGACGATGACCGCTACCGCGCCGAAATCAGTCGCCTACAAGGGCATCCTGATGTACGAAAGCACGGCCAAGATGGCCAACAAGACCCAGTACATCTTCAACGGATCGAACGGCGAGCATCTCGAAGGGCTGATCTATCTCCCCAACCGGGACGTGACCTACAACTCGACGACCAATGTCAACGCCAACGACACGACGCTGGTGGTCAACACGATGATCATCAATTCCGCCAATTGGAAGATCGACAACCCGAGTTCTTCCGGCGGCAGTTCGACAGTCGTGCGGCTGAAACGCTGAGCAGGTTGCCACGGCAGGCACATCTTCATGCGCTGTCGGGCTTGGCTTTGGCGCTAGGTCTTTCCATATTGCCGGTATGATGACGCCCGCTCGCGGGCGCCGGCAATGATGGAAAGGACCGCGTCGTGGCGTCGATCACCTTCAACCGCGATTTCGACCCCCGGCATGGAGAAGCCGTCCAGCTTTCGCCGCTGATCGCGCGGGTGACCGCGAACAATCCCGGCCCGTTCACCTTCCATGGCACCAACACCTATCTGGTCGGCGACAAGGCCGTTGCCGTGATCGATCCAGGGCCCGACGATCCGGCCCATGTGGACGCGATTCTTGCCGCCGTCGGCGAGCGGCCGATCAGCCATATCCTCGTCACCCACACCCACCGCGATCATTCGCCGGCTGCCATGCCGTTGAAGGAGGCAACCGGCGCGCCAATCCTGGCGGAAGGGCCGCATCGCTCCGCGCGGCCGCTCCACATCGGCGAACTCAATCCGCTCGACGCCAGCTCCGACTCCGATTTCGCGCCCGACCATGTGCTCGAGGACGGCGAACGGATTGCCGGCGAAGGCTTCACGCTGGAGGCGGTCGCCACACCGGGTCACACCGCCAACCACATGTGTTTTGCGCTCGTCGAGGAAGATGCCCTCTTCACCGGCGATCACGTGATGGCCTGGTCGACCTCGATCGTCGCGCCGCCGGACGGTGCGATGATCGATTTCATGGAATCCTTGGAAAAGCTCATCGTGCGCGCCGACAAACGGCTGTTCCCGGCGCATGGCACCTCGGTCGACGATCCGGTGCCCTTCCTTCTTGGGCTGAAGGAACACCGGCTCGAACGCGAGGCATCCATCCTTGCGCGGCTTCACGCCGGTGACCGGCAGATTCCAGACATGGTGCGCACCATCTATGCCGATACCGATCCGCGCCTGCATGGGGCGGCGGGCCTCTCGGTGCTTGCCCATCTGGAAGATCTGGTCGCGCGCGAAATCGCGGCGACGGAAGGCGTTCCGGCGATCAATGGCAGCTTCTGGCTCAAAGGCTGATTTTTCGGGACCGGATTGGTCCCCGCCCATTCGATGATCGAGGTGTCTACCCGTCGTCGCCCGGCGCCGTTGTATCCAGTTCTTCCGGTGCGGACTGGCCGAAGGTCTCCACCAGCATTTCGTCGATGGCGGCGAAAATCGTGCGGATGCGTTCGGCATTGGCGCCAAGATCGTGCCGGCCGTAGCGCGAACTCGAGCGGATATCGACGCGCGCGCCGTACGGATCGGGCAGCACGCGGATGACGATATCGTCGGGGAACGAGAACAGCAGCGTGCGGGCCGTCACCTGAAACTCGCCGACCATGCGTTCAGGCCGCGGCGCGCGCTCTGCGATCACCGGCCAGCCTTCCTCGCGGATCGTGAGGCGCACAGTCTCAAACATCAGGATCGGCGACAGCGGAAAACGCCGCGAGACGATGTCGGGATAGGCCGTGCGCTGGCGTTCGCGCTCGGCACGCGGCGGCGGCGCCATCGAGTTGGCCGCGAAGTGCGTCCCTCGCAGGTCGACCGGGTAGACCGGCGGCTCGTCGACGTCGGTCGAGATATCGGCCATCTGCGGATGGAACACAACCATCGCTGTTGCAAAGGCGAGCGGGGCAACGGCGATCAGTCCCGGGATGAAGCCGCGCACGGCATCGCCGAGCCCGCGCCGGCCATCGCGCCAGATGCCTGCGAAAGCAACAATCGACAGCACAAGTGCGCTGAGACCAAGCCCTGAGCCGACAGCGATCGCACCGATCGCCGCAAGCGGATCGATCAGGTCAACGCGGCGCGCCAGTCCGGTCAGGACCAGAACGGGCACGGCAAAGACACCGAGCCACCGGCTCCAGCCGGCCGCTTTGGAGCGACTCACCCGCAATCTTGCCGTCATGGGCACTCCCCGCCGCCGGATTCGCCTGTCACTCCGTCATACCCGGATCGGCGATGGGTGGAAACCGCAAGGATGACGACACCAGGCCATGACCTACCCGTCAAGGAAACTGAAATCGGCGAATTGATCGCGCAGCGCCGTCTTCTTGATCTTGCCGGTCGCGGTATGGGGGATCTCGTCGACGATGACCACATCGTCGGGCATCCACCACTTGGCGATCTTGCCCTCCATAAAGGAAAGCAGGCTGTCCCGGGTAATCTCACGCCCTTCACGCGGCACCACGACGAGCAGCGGCCGCTCGTCCCATTTCGGATGAGCGATGCCAATGACGGCGGCTTCCGCGACATCGGGGTGACCGACCGCGAGATTTTCCAGATCGATCGAGGAAATCCATTCGCCGCCCGACTTGATGACGTCCTTGGCGCGGTCGGTGATCTGCATGTAGCCGATCGGGTCGACATGGGCGACGTCGCCGGTGTCGAAGAAGCCCTCCTCATCGAGGATCTCGCCGCCCTCGCCCTTGAAATAGGCTTCGGCAATCGCCGGACCGCGAACCTTCAGGCGCCCGAACGTCTTGCCGTCCCAGGGCTGCAGATTGCCGTCGTCGTCGGTGATCTTCATCTCGACGGTGAAAGGCGGGTGCCCCTGTTTTTCCTGCAGGTCGAGCAGCGCATCGCCGGCAAGGTCGTCATATTCCGGCTTGAGGGTGCACATGGTTCCGAGCGGGCTCATCTCGGTCATGCCCCAGGCGTGAACCACATCGACGCTATAGACGTTCTGGAACGCTTCGGTCATGGCGCGCGGACAGGCCGAGCCGCCGATCACCACGCGGTTGAGATCGGGCAGCCGGCCGTCGGTCTTTTCCAGATGCTGCAGCAGCATCAGCCAGACGGTCGGAACAGCCGCCGTCAGCGTCACCTGCTCCTCGCTCAGCAGTTGATGGATCGAGGCGCCGTCCATATGCGCGCCCGGCATGACCAGACCGGCACCGGCGAGCGGCGCGGAGAAGGCGAGCGACCAGCCATTGGCGTGGAAGAACGGCACGACCGGCATGATGCGGTCGCGGCTCGACATGCCGAGCATGTCCGGCTGGTTGACGGCAAGCGCATGCAGGACGTTGGAGCGATGTGAATAGACCACGCCCTTGGGGTGTCCCGTCGTGCCCGAGGTGTAGCACATGCCGGCGGCGGTGTTTTCCTCGAAGCTCTTCCAGGCGAAATCGTCGTCCGCCTCGGCCAGCCAGTCCTCATAGGCCACCGCATTCGGCAGCCTGGTTTCCGGCATATTGGCGTCATCGGTCAGCACCACGACCTTCTCGACCGTTTTCAGCTCGGGCCAGACGGCCTCGATGATCGGCACAAAGGTGAGATCGACGAAGATCATGCGGTCTTCGGCGTGATTGATGATCCAGGCGATCTGCTCGGGGAACAGGCGCGGATTGACCGTGTGGTAGATGGCGCCGAGCCCGAGCAGGCCGTACCACGCCTCCATGTGCCGCCAGGTGTTCCAGGCGAGCGTGGCCACCCGGTCGCCAAGCACGATGCCTTCGCGCTCGAGCCGTTTCGCCACGCGCAAGGAGCGGCGGCGCATCTCGGCATAGGTGGTGCGATGGATCGGTCCCTCGACCGATCGTGAAACGATCTCGCGCCCACCGTGATAGGTCGCGGCGTGATCGAGTATCTTGGTGCACAGAAGCGGCCAGTCCTGCATCAGGCCCAGCATCGGCGTTCTCCCCTCTCTGTCCGGCGGTTCGGGCCGGTGTTTTTTGCGATTTAACAGGGAGATGCCCCGGACTGTCCAGAGCAGGTTGGATCAGATCTCGAGAAGTAGCGCGGTCAGTTCGCCAAGGCGGCTCATGACGTGATCGGCATGGGGGCCGAGCACGGCCGCATCCTGGGCGCCGGTGGTCACGCCGATTGCCATGCAGCCTGCGGCGCGTGCCGCGTGCAGATCGTGGGTGCTGTCGCCGACGAAAGCCATTTCTTCGGGCCGAAGTCCGGTCTTTTCGGCGAAGGCCAGGATCTGCCCGGGCTCGGGCTTTCGGCCATAGCCGCTGTCATAGCCGATGATCTCGACGAAATGCGATGTCATGCCGACCGAGCCGAGTTGTTCTCGGGCACACGCCTCGGCATCGTTGGTAACGCATCCCATGGTGATGCCGGCGGCGGCGAAAGCCGTGAGCGTTGCGACCGTGTCGGCGAACGGCGTCACATAGGCAATCGAATGGCGCTGAAACAACACGTCGATATGAGCGTTGAACGCGGGGCCCTCCTCGGCGCGGGCGGCCTTTGCCCAGGATGGCCCGTAGACCGACGTGGCGTCGGTGAAGACATTCGATTCGGGAGCGAAGCACCGTGTCACCGGATCGTAGCGCGCAACCGAGACCAACGCGTCGAAGCGCGCCTCATCACCTTCGCTCAGATCGGAAAAGACGTGGTAGGCCGCGCGGCCCCACGTCTCGTTGAAATCGATCAGCGTCCCGTCCTTGTCGAAAATCACGGCTCGAACTGACATCTGGTCTTCCCGCTCGCATCATTCGGTGGCAACGTGGCGCGACACTACGACTTTTCCCCTTTTTAGGGCAGGAAGGAAAACGGCCACAGGGCCGGCCCACCGGGTTTCCCCATATTTCGCCGCAGGAGAGCACCATGCCGCTAACCAATGTACAGGCGCGCGATGTCGCCACCATTCTTCACCCGTACACGCCGTTGCACAGTCTGGCGGAAACGGGACCGCTGGTGCTCGAAAGCGGCAAGGGCGTCTATGTCATGGATACCCAGGGCAAGCCGTATATCGAGGGCATGGCGGGCCTGTGGTGCGCCGGACTCGGCTTCGGCGATGCCGAGCTCATCGAAGCCGGCGTCGAACAGCTTCGCAAGCTTCCCTACTATCATCTGTTCGGCGGCAAGGGCATGGAACCGGCAATCGAGCTTGCCGAAAAGCTGAAGGAACTGGCACCGATGCCGGTTTCGAAGGTTTTCTACACCTCATCCGGGTCCGAGGCGAACGACACCCAGGTCAAACTTGCCTGGTACTACAACAACGCGCTTGGCCGGCCCGAGAAGAAGAAAATCATCTCGCGGGTGAAAGCCTATCACGGCGTCACCATCATGACCGCCTCGCTGACCGGCCTGCCGGCGAACCACATGGACTTTGACCTGCCGGTCGACCGCGTGATCCGCACCGACTGTCCGCATCACTACCGCTTCGCGGAAGAAGGCGAGAGCGAGGACGAGTTCGTCGCGCGTCTGGTGAAGAGCCTGACCGATCTGATCGAGCAGGAAGGACCGGAAACCATCGCCGCCTTCATCGCCGAACCGGTAATGGGCGCCGGCGGTGTCATCGTGCCGCCGGACGGCTACTTCAAGGCGATCCGGCCGATCCTCGCCGAGCACGACATTCTGTTCATCGACGACGAAGTGATCAACGGCTTTGGGCGCACCGGCAACTGGTGGGGCGCGGAAACCTTCGGCTTCGAACCCGACACGCTGTCGACGGCCAAGCAGCTCACCGGCGCCTATGCGCCGCTCGGTGCGGTGCTGGTGCCGCAAAAGATGGTCGACGCCTTCGAAGCCGAGACCGCCAAGATCGGCACCTTCGGTCACGGCTTCACCTATGGTGGCCATCCTCTTGGCTGCGCGCTCGGCGTGAAGGCGCTGGAGATCTACCAGAAGCGCGACATCCTGTCGCATGTCCGGGCAATGATGCCGACCTTCGAAAAACGCATGGTGGCGCTTCGCGAGCACCCGCTGGTCGGCGAGACCCGCTTCAAGGGGCTGATGGGCGGCGTCGAACTCGTCGCCGACAAGGCAACCAAACGGCCATTCGACGGAAAGAAGGGCGTGGCGCTGCAGGCGACCCGTTTCCTCGAGCAACGCGGGGCAATTCTGCGCGCAATCGGTGACACGGTGGCATTGTGTCCGCCGATGATCATCAACGAGGACGAGATCAACGAGTTGTTCGACCGGTTCGAAAAAGCCCTCGACGACACCGAAGCCTGGGTTTCCAAGGAAGGGTTGCGGGCGGCCTGACCGGTCCACAAAAAGTGCTGCCGGCGCGGGTTCGGATGTATTGCGTCCGAAAATCTGCGCCGGCAAATGAATTATACTTAAGTAAATGTGAAACAATTCGTCATGAAATGTGTTTTGCCCCTCCCGTGGTGAGTTTGTGAGCATCTTGTTTATGCCGCATTCGGGGAGGATGAGGCTGACGCTCGTTGATGCGGCATATGCTGAAGAAATGTGCTCGCAAAGTTCGACGACGTGTATCGCCAGTATTGTTACAGGACGGGATCAATGACCACGCAAGCCCAGGCCAAACCGCAACCGGCACCGGCTTCACGCAAGACCGACGCGGACATGGATCGGCTGTTCAAGCCGGTTGGTATCGCAGCGGTGACTGCCGCCGCAATCTGTTGCGGCAAGATGGGCAAGACCTCTTCCGGCTCCGGCCGCTGAGCGCCCTTCCGGGCCTGAAACGTGCGGCCCGGTCGACCAAATCCCACTCCCGCGCATCCTTGAGGATACGGCGCTGCCTGTGTGCTGCGCCATTTGTTAAACGCGGGACCTGTCATCCAACGGTGACGGATCAGGGATAGAGTCGGGTCTTTTCCCAGCCGCCCTCGGCGCCGCGGGTAAAGACCACCCGGTCGTGCAGCCTGAACGGACGATCGTGCCAGAACTCGATCGCTGTCGGCGTCAGGCGAAAGCCCGACCAGTGCGGCGGGCGCGGAATGTCGCCAATCGCATATTTCGCGGCGAATTTGGCGACTTCCTTTTCCAAAGCGAAGCGACTCTCGAGCCGCCGCGACTGCTTCGACGCCCAGGCGCCGATACGGCTCTGCCGGGCGCGCGACCCGTAGTAGGCGTCGGCCTCCTCGTCGGCGACGACACTGACCGGACCACGCACCCGGATTTGCCGACGCAGCGACTTCCAGTGAAAGCACAGCGCGGCCTTGCCGCTTGCCAGAAGTTCACGCCCCTTGGCGCTTTCGAAGTTGGTATAAAAAACGAAACCGCCCTCATCGACACCCTTCAGGAGCACCATACGGACATTCGGCATGCCGTCCTCGTCGACGGTCGCGAGCGCCATCGCGTTCGGGTCGCTCGGTTCGTGCTCGCCGGCATCTGCCATCCATTCCTGGAACAGACGGAACGGTTCGCTGGCCGCGGTGAAGTCACCGGCGGGCGCGGTGATATCGTAGGGCTTGGAGAAGTCGGACATCGATGCGATCCCGGTTGGTGGGCGGATGGGTGAGTTCTATGGGGAATCTGCCGCAAACGCCATAGAGGCCGGAAGCACGCTTGGAGCGCTCGAAAAACAGCAATGAATTACGCCGGTTACATATGATCTGGCATTCAAACGCGGATACCCCCATATAGATTGCAACACATCATGCCGCTTGCGGCATCTTCGATTTATGGGATGAACCAAACGATGCGTGACCCTTATCAGGTTCTCGGGGTGGCGAAGTCCGCATCCGAAGCAGACATCAAAAAGGCGTTCCGTCGGCTGGCGAAAGAATTCCACCCGGATCGCAACAAGGACGATGCACAGGCCAAGGAAAAGTTCTCCGAGGTGAACTCGGCTTACGAAATCCTTGGCGACAAGGACAAGCGTGCCCAGTTCGACCGCGGCGAGATCGACGCCGAGGGCAAGCCGCGTTTCCAGGGCTTCGAAGGCTTCGGGCCAGGCGGCGGCTTTGCGCATGAGGGCTTCGGCGGCCGGCGCTCGGCACGCGGCTTCCGTCAGTCGGCGGAAGACATGTCCGATGTCGGCATGGACGACATCCTCTCGCAGATCCTCGGCGGCTTTGGCCGCGACACCGGATCGCGCGGTGGGTTCGGCCGCCAGCAGGCGCATGCCGCGCCGCCGCGCGGCGAAGACGTTCAGGTGACGGCGTCGATGACGCTCGAGGACATCGCTGCGGGCGCCAAGGCGCGCGTCAGCCTGCCGAACGGCAAGACGCTCAATGTCTCGGTGCCGAAGGGCGTCGAGAATGGCCAGCAGATCCGCCTGAAGGGCCAGGGCTCGCCCTCGCCGATGGGTGGCAAGCCAGGCGACGCGATGGTGACCATCAGCTTCGCGCCGCACAAGCTGTTCAAGGCCGAAGGCCACGATCTGCGCCTCGACCTGCCGATCGGCCTCGACGAGGCCGTGCTCGGTGGCAAGGTGCGCGTGCCGACGCTGGAAGGCGCCGTCGATCTGACGCTGCCGGCGAACACCAATGGCGGACGCACCATGCGGCTGCGCGGCAAGGGTCTGCCGAAAGCGGGCGATACGCGCGGCGATCTGTTCGTGCAGGTGCGGATCGTTCTGCCCGAAGGTGGCGACGCGGAGCTTGAAGAACTGATGAAGCGCTGGCGCGATGAAAAGCGCGTCACGCCGCGCGGCGCCGAGTTCGACGCCGCGTCGTAAGGCTCAGCCGCGATAGCGATAGGCTGGCTTATTTCACCGGATCGAGCGAGGCGATGAACGGCGTGTCGTCGGGCACGAAGAAGTCCATCTGCAGGCCGACGCTCGGGTCGACGCGGTAGCGCTCGAAATCGCTAACGCCGTTTTCTGCGAGGAACACGTCGTCGATCAGGAAGTTGCCGGAGAATTCGCGCGCGTTCTTCTTGAAGATCATCATCGCGGCGTCGGAGAGAATGTCCGGCGTGCGCGATGCCCGCATCATCGCATCGCCGCCGAGCAGATTGGCGACGGCGGCGGTGGCGATGGTGGTGCGCGGCCACAGCGCGTTGACGGCAATGCCGCGACGGCGCAACTCGCCCGAAAGACCCAGCACACACAAGCTCATGCCGAATTTCGCCATGGTGTAGGCGAGATGCGGCGCGAACCATTTCTGCGCCATGTCGAGCGGCGGCGACAGCATCAGGATGTGCGGATTCTCTGCCTTCTCCAGATAGGGTACGGCGAATTTCGACACCATGAAGGTACCGCGCGCGTTGATCTGGTGCATCAGGTCGAACCGCTTCATCTCGGTCGCCTGGCTGTCGGTCAACTGGATGGCGCTGGCATTGTTGACGACGATGTCGATACCGCCAAACTTCTCCGCCGTGGCCTCAAGCGCCGAGCACACCGCGGCCTCGTCGCGGATATCGCAAACGAGCGGCAGCGCCTTGCCGCCGGCCGCTTCGATCTCTTCAGCAGCCGTGTAGATGGTGCCTTCAAGCTTCGGATGCGGTTCGGCGGTCTTTGCCGCAATGGCGATATTCGCGCCCTCGGCAGCGGCCGCCTTGGCGATTGCCAGGCCGATCCCGCGCGAGGCGCCGGTGATGAAAAGCGTCTTGTTTTCGAGACTCATTGTCGGCTCCGCTGCCGTCAGCCTTTGCGGCCATTGAGGAAAAGGTGGAAGGCGGTGCGCGCTTCGTCGGACAAAAGGCGTTCACGGAAGAGATCGGCCTCCTCGTCGATGCGCGCGATCAGTTCGTCCGGGTCGCCGCGCAGCAGCCGACGAGCGGCAAGCAGCGCCTCGGGCGGCTTGCCGGCAAGGTCGGTGGCGACGCCCTCGGCCTGCATTTCCACCTCGTCTTCCGGCAGCACCGCGTTGACGAGGCCGGCCATGTGCGCCTGTTCGGCGTCGAAGGTGGCACCCAGACACAGAAGCTCGAAGGCGCGCGGCATGCCGAGGAGGCGCGGCGCGAGCAGGCTCGACGCCGCTTCCGGCACCAGCCCGAGATCGAGGAACGGGGTGCGGAAAACCGAGCGCGGGCTGGCATAGACCAGATCGCAATGCATCAGCATCGTCGTACCGACGCCGATGGCGAGCCCGTCGACGGCGGCGATCATCGGCTTGTTGACGGTGGCGAGCGCTTTCAGAAAGCGAATGACGCTGTCGCCGAGCGCGCCGCGTTCGGCAAAACCAACGAAATCGCGAATGTCGTTGCCCGCGGTAAATGCTCCGGGCGAGCCGGCAAACAGGTGGACGTGCACCTCGTCATCGGCATCGCCTTCGCACAGCCCTTCGGCAAGCGCATCGTACATCTCGCCGGTGATGGCGTTCTTCTTTTCCGGCCGGGAGAAGCGCAAGGTCTGCACGCCGCCCACGCGGGTGATGGTGATGTGTTCGCTCATCGCGCCCTCCCCCGGCGACCTTCGGCCGTTTCGCTCTTGCCGCCCTCGGTCAATTGGACAGCAACGCCGCGTCGGCTGCAAGCACACTCTGGCTGCTGTCCTTCACGGCGCGGGCGAGACCGGCGGTTTCCCCGACCAGCGTTTCGGCAAAGAAACGGGCGACATGGATGCGCGCGGTTTCGGCCGCCGACCCTGACGCCGCACGGGCGGACGCCAGCGCGCCCTTCGCCAGATAGGCACCGCCCGATGCCAGACCGAAAATGCGCAGATAGGGTGTCGCCCCGGCCAGCGCATCGCCGATGCGGCCTTCTCCAAGGGCGGTCAGCATCCATTCGGTGGTATCGGTGAGATTGTCGAAAGCGTCCGACAGGCGCTCGCCGATGATGCCGAAATCGGAGTGGTTGGTCGCCTTGACCTCGTCGACGATGGCGCGGAGTTCGGCGATATAGGCGCGCACCGCCTCGCCGCCCGACTGCGGCAGCTTGCGATTGACCAGGTCGATCGCCTGAATGCCGTTGGTGCCCTCATAGATCGCGGCGATGCGGGCGTCGCGCAGATATTGCGCCGCGCCGGTTTCCTCGACGTAGCCCATGCCGCCATGGACCATGACGCCGAGCGCGGAGACCTCGAAGCCGATATCGGTCGAGAATGCCTTGGCGATCGGCGTGATAAGATTGGCGCGTTCCTGCCAGTATTTCTTGTCGTCGCCGTCGGTCGCTTCGGCCATGTCGGTGGCATGCGCGCAGGCATAGCAGATCGCCCGCGCGGCGCGGGTGAACGACTTCATGATCAGGAGATTGCGGCGCACGTCCGGGTGATCGACGATGGCGCTCATGCCCGGCTCGGTCGCGCCGAGGGCGCGGCCCTGGCGGCGCTCCTCGGCGAAGGTCAACGCCTTCTGGAAGGCACCTTCGGCGAGTGCCACGCCCTGGATGCCGACGGCAAGGCGGGCGTTGTTCATCATCGTGAACATGCAGGCAAGGCCGCGGTTTTCCTCACCGACGAGCCAGCCGATGGCGCCGCCATTGTCACCATAGATCATGGTGCAGGTGGGCGAGGAATGAATGCCGAGCTTGTGTTCGACGCTGGCGCAGACGGCGTCGTTACGCGCACCGATGGAGCCATCCTCGTTGACGAGGAATTTCGGCACCAGGAAGAGCGAGATGCCGCGGGTGCCGGCCGGCGCATCGGGCAGGCGCGCCAGCACCAGATGGATGATGTTGTCGGTGAGGTCGTGCTCACCGTAGGAGATGAAGATCTTCTGGCCGAAGATGCGGTAGGTGCCGTCGCCGGCGCGTTCGGCGCGGGCGCGCAGCGCGTTCAGATCGGAACCCGCCTGCGGCTCGGTCAGGTTCATCGTCGCCATCCACTCGCCGGAGACGAGCTTGGCGAGATAGATGTCTTTCAGTTCGTCGCTCGCATGCGCGTCGATCGCCTCGATGGCGCCGCTGGTCAGCGTCGGGCCGAGCGCGAAAGCCATACTGGCGGAATTCCACATCTCCAGCGTCGCCATGGCAAGCGTCTGCGGCAGGCCCTGTCCGCCGTAGTCGACCGGCCCTGCCACCGACGCCCAGCCAGCCTCGGCCCAAGCATCATAAACCCGGCTCCAGCCCTCCGGCATGGTTACCTTGCCGTCGGCGAATTTGGCGCCGACCGTGTCGCCGACCCGGTTCAGCGGCGCGATTTCCTCGCCCGCGAACTTGCCCGCTTCCTCGATGATGGCGTCGACCAGATCGTCGCTCAGATCGCCAAACCGGTCCTTCTGGAGCTCTTCGGAAAGGCCGACAATCTGTTTCAGCGTGAAGGAAATATCCGCGACCGGCGCGTTGTAGCTCATTGCGTCCTCCTGACCACGCCGGCATTTACACGGCGGGATTATGTTCGCCCGCCCCGCGCGGCGCTTGACCTCACAACAAGAAGCGAAGACAACCGGCGAACTCGGACAGCCCGTTTTTTCGCCACTGTAAAGCGGCGCCGGGGCGCGTCAATGCTTCCCTAACGGCAGAAGTGAACAGGCACGCTTTCATGCAGATCTGGAAGATCGACCCGACTGACAGCGACCTTGCCTCCGCGCCGGAATTCGCCGACGCGATAGAGCACCTGCGCGCCGGTCGGCTCGTCGCCATTCCGACAGAAACGGTCTACGGGCTTGCCGCCGACGCAACCAACGGCGCCGCGGTCGCGGCAATCTATGCGGCCAAGGAGCGGCCCCGCTTCAATCCGCTAATCTGCCATGTCGACAGCCTCGCGACGGCGGAAACGCACGGTCATTTCTCGGACGCTGCACGCGCGCTTGCCAACACATTCTGGCCCGGGCCGCTGACAATGGTGCTGCCGCGCCGCGCGACCTCGCCGGTTGCTGATCTCGCAACGGCCGGCCTCGACACGATTGCGCTTAGAGTCCCCGCCTCCCCGATCGTGCACGCGCTCAGCCGCGCGCTCGGTGCACCGTTGGCCGCGCCAAGCGCCAACCGGTCCGGCCGGATCAGCGCGACCAGCGCCGAGGCGGCCGTCGCCGAACTGGGAGAGCGGATCGCCATGGTGATCGACGCCGGCCCCTGCCCGGTCGGCGTCGAATCGACCATCGTCGCCGTCAATGACGAAATGCCGCGTCTGCTGCGCCCGGGTGGAATCGCGCGGGCTGAAATCGAGGCCGTGCTCGGCAAACCGCTCGCAGGGATCGCAGCGACCGACGACGAACGCCCCACCGCGCCCGGCATGCTGTCATCGCACTACGCACCGAATGCAAGCGTGCGGCTCGGCGCGACCGAGGTCGAGGGAGACGAAGCCCTGCTCGCCTTCGGTCCCGCGCCGGTAAAAGGTGCGGAAAGCTGCGTCGCAGTCATCAATCTGAGCCCGGCGAGCGATCTCTCGGAAGCCGCGCAGGGCCTTTTTTCGGCGTTGCGAACGCTCGACGAAAGCGGCGCCAGGGGAATTGCGGTCATGGCGATCCCCGACACCGGTCTCGGCGAAGCGATCAACGACCGGCTGCGCCGGGCAGCCGCGCCGCGCCCTTGACGACGTTGCGGAATTTCCAACGCATCGCAATGCAGGAAACGGCTCCTGCACCGAATGCAGGCGTTGACAATGAAGGTGCCGCCATCGTCTGATCAGAGTTCAACACTCAGGTCTCAGGAATCATCCTTGGCTACCCTGCTCGTATCCCATCCTGCGTTTTACGGTCACGTCACGCCGCTCGGTCATCCGGAACGCCCGGACCGACTGCGCGCGGTCGATCGTATCCTCGAACACGAACGCTTCCAGTCTCTGCAGCGCGAATCCGCGCCGCGTTCCGCGGTCGAGTCGCTGCTGCTTGCCCACCCGGAAGCGCATGTGCAGGCCGTCGCCGAAGCGGTGCCGGAAGAAGAAGGGCTGGTGCGGCTTGATGACGACACCACGGTGTCGCAGGGAAGTTGGGATGCGGCGCTGCGCGGTGTCGGCGCGGCGACGATTGCCGTCGACGAAGTGATGACCGGCATCGTCCGCAACGCGTTTTGCGCGATCCGCCCGCCCGGTCACCACGCCGAGCACAATAAGGCGATGGGCTTCTGCCTGTTCAACAACGCGGCCATCGCGGCGCGTCATGCCCAGAAGGTACATGGCGCCGAACGCGTGGCGATCATGGATTTCGACGTGCACCACGGCAACGGCACCCATGACATCTTCTGGGAAGACAAGACCGTGATGTATGCCTCGACGCACCAGATGCCGCTTTATCCCGGCACGGGCGCGGCCAACGAAACGGGCGCCGGCACCATCGTCAACGCACCGCTCGATCCGGGCGCCGGCGGGGCGGAGTTCCGCGAGGCGATGGATATCGCGATCCTGCCGCGCATCGAGGAGTTCTCGCCGGATCTGATCATCATCTCGGCCGGCTTCGACGGCCATGCCCGCGACCCGCTCGGCCACCTCAACCTGGTCGAGGCCGATTTCGCCTGGGCAACGCGCAAGCTGATGGAGATCGCCGACAGGAAATGCGGCTCGCGGGTCGTTTCCGTGCTCGAAGGCGGTTATGATCTCGAAGGGCTGGCGCGGTCCGTTGCCGCACATGTCATGACGCTCATGGCGCCGTAGCGGCGACGCGGGCGAGATTAGCCAAAACACTCTGGAGGGACCGTTGGCAGACGAAACCAGCAAGGCCGGCGCCGACATCGCCAAAATGAGCTTCGAACAGGCGCTCAAGGAGCTTGAAGGAATCGTCGACAAGCTGGAGCGCGGCGACGTCCCGCTCGAAGAGTCGCTGGCGATCTATGAGCGCGGCGAGAAACTCAAGGATCACTGCGACCGTTTGCTGAAAACGGCCGAGGCCAAGGTCGAGAAGATCCGCGCCAGCGCCGACGGCACCGCGACGGGCAGCGAGCCGCTCGACGTCGACGGCTGACGCCGGCACCACCTATTGCCGCAGGACAACACCGGCTCCGTCCGACAGTGCTAAGTGAGGCACGATGCGAAAGGTGCCGGCCGCGCCGGCGGGTCCTTCCGCGATAGTGTGAGGCGGTTGCCGAGGATTTCATTTCCCGGCTTTGTGATCGAAGAACCGCGCTGCCTCGCTTCCGCCCGTTTGCGCGCTATGTTCTTCGTGGTGTAGAGAAGCCCATACCCCTTCGCTGTACAGGTCTTCCTTTTGTGACGACGTCCTCGAAAACACCCCTGCTCGATACGGTTCATTCCGTCGACGACCTGCGCCGGCTCGAGGTGGAGCAGTTGCCCCAGCTCGCCGAGGAGGTACGTCAGGAAACCATCGACGCGGTGTCGGTCACTGGCGGTCACCTGGGTGCCGGGCTCGGCGTCGTCGAGTTGTCGGTCGCGTTGCACTATGTCTTCGACACACCGGCGGACAAGCTGATCTGGGATGTCGGCCATCAATGCTATCCGCACAAGATCCTCACCGGGCGGCGCGAGCGCATTCGCACGCTGCGCCAGGGCGGCGGTCTTTCTGGCTTCACCAAGCGCGCCGAGTCGGAATTCGACCCGTTCGGCGCCGGTCATTCATCGACGTCGATCTCGGCCGGCCTCGGAATGGCGGTCGCGCGTGACATGGACAAGCGCGACAATGACGTGATCTGCGTCATCGGCGACGGCGCGATGTCGGCGGGCATGGCCTATGAGGCGATGAACAATGCCGGCGCGATGCAGTCGCGGCTGATAGTCATCCTCAACGACAACGATATGTCGATTGCGCCGCCGGTCGGGGCGATGAGCGCCTATCTCGCGCGGCTCGTCTCCAGCCGCACCTTCCTGCAGCTTCGCGACATCGGCAAGCAGCTTGCCCGCCGTCTGCCGAAGTTCCTGCACAAGCAGGCGATGCGGGCGGAGGAATACGCGCGCGGGTTCGCCATGGGCGGCACGCTGTTCGAGGAGCTCGGCTTCTACTATGTCGGCCCGATCGACGGCCACAACCTCGATCACCTGCTACCGATCCTCACCAATGTGCGCGATGCCAAGGAAGGCCCGGTGCTGATCCATGTGGTCACGCAAAAGGGCAAGGGCTACGCGCCGGCCGAGGACTCGGTCGACAAGTATCACGGCGTCGGCAAGTTCGATGTCGTCACCGGCACGCTGGTGAAAGCCAAATCCAACGCACCGCAATACACCAAGGTGTTCGCCAACAGCCTGGTCGCGGAAGCGCGCAAGGACGACAAGGTCGTCGCCATAACCGCTGCGATGCCGGGCGGCACCGGACTTGACGTTTTCGAGGAAGCGTTCCCCGAGCGCACCTTTGACGTCGGCATTGCCGAACAGCACGCCGTTACCTTTGCCGCCGGCCTTGCGGCGGAAGGTTTCAAGCCATTCACAGCGATCTACTCGACCTTCCTGCAGCGCGCCTACGACCAGATCGTGCACGACGTCGCGATCCAGAACCTGCCGGTGCGCTTTGCCATCGACCGGGCCGGATTCGTCGGCGCCGATGGCGCGACACATGCGGGTTCCTTCGATGTCGCCTATCTCGGCTGTCTGCCGAACATGGTGGTGATGGCGGCGGCCGACGAAGCCGAGCTGGTGCATATGGTGGCGACGGCGGCGGCCTATGACGATGGTCCGATTGCCTTCCGCTACCCTCGTGGCGAAGGCCAGGGCGTGGAAATGCCCGAAGCCGGTGTGCCGCTCGAAATCGGCAAGGGCCGTGTTGTACGGGACGGGTCGACCATCGCGCTGCTTTCCTTCGGCACGCGTCTTGGCGAATGTCTGAAGGCCGCGGAAGAGCTGGAAGCCGCCGGCCTTTCGACGACGGTCGCCGATGCGCGCTTCGCCAAACCGCTCGACACCGAGCTGGTGTCGCGCCTTGCCCGCGACCACGAGGTCGTCATCACGGTCGAGGAAGGCTCGATCGGCGGCTTCGGCAGCTATGTCATGCAGCATCTCGCCGAAGAGGGTCTGCTCGACAGGGGCGTGAAGATCCGCTCCATGGTGATGCCGGACCAGTTCGTCGATCACGACAAGCCGGAACTGCTTTATGCAGCTGCCGGCCTCGACGCGCGCGCCATCGTCGACAAGGTGTTTGAGACTCTCGGGCGGTCGGCGGCAAGCGGCGGCGCGCTGGCCTGATCGCACCCCCCCCCTGCCGTTCCCGAGACTTGTGAAGCGCTGGAGTGTCGCGGCGCTGTTGCCTTGCCTCGCTTGTCCGCAATCCCCATGTTTGCAGGAAGCACCTTTGTCCGGCCTTTCACGGGATCGGAACGGATGAAGATGTTTGACTTGGGGCGACGTCGAACCGTGGAGGAACGCATGACACCGAACCTATCACTGTCCGAACGACACCAGAGGGGGGCGCGCAAGATGGCGCCTGTTGCCGTCGCCGAGCGGCGGACATCCCTTGATCTTCCAGCCCGTCTGTTCGGCGCATTGGTCGTCGGGGCCGCGCTTTTGACCGGCGCCACCTCGCCTTCCCCGGCGCAGGAGGCCGAACCGAGCGGGCAGTATTACATCGCCGAAACACAGACCGAGATGGTGCAGCGTCGGCTGACCGCGCTTGGCTACGAGCTCGGCGAGATCGACGGTGTCTTCGGCAAGAAGACCGCGCAGGCAATCAGCGATTTTCTGACCGAGCGGGGCAAAGAGCCCTCCGGCGAAGTCACGGACGCCTTTCTGGAAGAACTCGCGGCGGCCGAAACCGAGTGGTTCGATCCGTCGACCGCAGAAGACACGCCGCGCGAACTGATCGCCAATATCTACATCCAGCCCGATCCGGATTTCGGCGTGTGGTCACGCGAGCGGCGCGACGCCTTCTTCACACCGCGCATGATCAAGCTCATCGAAGGGGCTGAAGCCGGCTACAAGAAAAAGCACGCCCTCGACGAACTCGACTTCAATCCGATCGTCCCCGGCCAGGACTACAAGCTGGAGAACCTGGAGATTTCGGATGGAGCGACCTCGAAGGAGCGCGCCACGGTGACCGTGACGTTCACCAACGCGCTGATCACCGAGGGCGAGAAGACCTTCAAGCTGGACTATGAACTCGTCCCAGCGAGCGGCACCTGGCTGATCGACGATATCGTCACCAATGGCGACTCGCTGGCTGCGGCGCTGACCGCGCTCGGCGCCTCCTGAGGGCGAATCCCGGCTGATCGGACCCGGCGGCGAGGCCTTGCCGCCGGCGTTGTTTCGTTTGCCCGACACCCGGCCATAAGGGCCTAAGAAGCGCACCTCGTGCGCATTATGCCGGATGAATCCCCTTGACATGAAGGTGGATCAAAAAAATTTACCGACCCACCGGTCAATTTATATATCTCTGTTATTCTTCATATTTTTTGCCGTTTTCGGATCTACTCGCCTGACTTTTTGGAGATCGTATTACGAAATTTCATTTGCCAACCTACATTTCGTAACATATCGTCCCTTCACCAACGGATATGCGGCGAGTTGACGCAGAGAGGCCCGCGAATGGTCTCCACCGCACCGGACAGTCCCAAGGAGAGAATTGACCATGGCACATCACGACAAGCTGGCCGACAAAATGGAATTCCCGCCGGAGATCGAGCAGCCGAACGTGTTTCCGCTGAGCTGGGTTTCCAAGACCGAGAAGATGGAAGAAATCTGGGACGCCGCGCAGCGCGAAAACTGGGATCCCAAGAAGCTTCCCTGGGACACGTTCGATGCGGACCGCTATTCGTGGGAAGAGCGTGAGGCCATCGCCTACTGGTGGACCATTCTCTCGGTGTTTGACGCCTCCGCCCCGCCGGTCTTCGCGGAAGCGCTGATCAAGTGCTACGAAGTGCACGAGGAAGATCCCGTCCGGCGCTGCTTCTTCTCCGTCACCCGCGACGAGCAGAACCACGAGCAGATGTGCGGCCTGGCCATCACCAAGCTGCTCGCCCATGACGATCCGATGACCTACGAGCCGAAGACCGATCTCGGCCGGCGCCTGCAGCGCAATGCCAAGTGGCTCTATTACAATGGCAGCCGCTACTGGAACGGCTACAAGAAGGCGGTGCCGAAATACTCGCTCGCAGTCCTGTTCTCCTCGTTCCTGATGGGCGAAATCGCGGCGGCGACGATCTTCCACCAGATGGCAGCCGCGGCCAGCGAGCCGGTCTTCCAGGAAGCATTCAAGAACATCGGCCGTGACGAAGGCCGCCACATGGCGATCTGCATGTCGCTGATGGAGCGCGACTATCCGAACCTGACGGACGAAGAAAAGCCGATCATCACCAAGCAGATCCGCGCCGGCTACCTGTTCCTGTCGGCCGTGCTGTTCGAGCCGCCGACCGAGTTCTGGGACGTTCCGTCCGACTTCATCTCCACGCAGCGCGAGGCCGAGGAAGTTGCGCGCGGCGCCGGCTTCGGTATTCCGACTTACGAGCAGAAGAAGGAAAACTGGAAGAAGGCGATGCTCAATCTCAAGGCCGTCCTCGACAAGTACGACACGGAATTCCCGGCGATCCCGGAAGTGGGCATCAGTGGCCGCGAAATCCTCGAGGTCGACATGGACGAGATCATCCCGGTCTTCTGATCGAGCCGAAACGGAGACAGGCCGGACGCCCTCGCGGTGTCCGGCAATGCGAGACGAGCGAACGCGCCGACCCGGCGCGTTTTGCCGTCCATGGGGGCAAATCGGGGAAAAACCACGCGGTATTTCCCGTCCGGACTTGTCTTTGCCCCCGCTCCTGTCGGAAAACTGGCTCAGTTGCGAGGCATCCATCCCCGCACACAGCAATACGAGAGTGCATCATGAGCATCATTCGCCTGTCGCCCTCCGGCCAGGAAGTCGAATGCGCCAACGGCGATACCGTCCTCGGCGCGCTTGAGAAGGCCGGCTACGCGCTGCCCAACAACTGTCGCGCCGGCGCCTGCGGCGAGTGCAAGGTGAAGGTCAAATCCGGCGAGTTCGATCAGGGCATGGTGCTCGACATGGCGCTTGCGCCGGAGGAGCGCGAACAGGGTTTCGGCCTGATGTGCATGGCCAAGCCGACCTCCGAGGTGCTGGAGATCGAGTGGGGCACGGAAGACGCGCAGCCGAAACTGTTTCCTCCGCGCGAGGGTATGTTCTTCGTCCTGACCGACCGTATCCAGCGTACACCGCGGATCCTGGAGATCCGCCTGCGCCCGGTTGGCGATCCGATGCGCTACTGGCCGGGGCAATACGTGACGCTCGGCGACGAGCGCAACGGCATTCCGAACCGCTGCTATTCGGTCGCCAATCCGCCGCAACAGGACGGCGAGATCATCCTGCATATCAGCCGGATCGACGACGGGCAGACCAGCCGCTGGGTGCATGAAACGCTGAAGATCGGCGACAAGATCCGGGTCTCGGGGCCGTATGGCACCTTCATCGGCGATCCGACCGCGAAGACGCCAGTGCTCTGTCTTGCCGCCGGATCGGGCATGGCGCCGATCCTGGCGCTTGCGACGGCGGCGCTGATGCGCGGCGGCTTCCGCAATCCGGCGACGATGATCTTCTCGGCCCGCAACAAGGATGACGTCTATGAGGAAGGCATGCTGCGCTTCCTCGAGACCAAGTATCGAAATTTCCGCTTCCGCACGACGCTGACCCGCGAAGACGGCGGCGACCTCAGCGGGCGCATCCCGGATATCCTGCCGGGCCTGTTCCCGGATCTCTCCGGCCACAGCATCTACATCGCCGGCAGCCCGGAGTTCGTCGACGACTGCACAGTCGCGGTCAAAAAACTTGGCGCCAAGGACGAGCTGATCCACACGGAAGGCTTCGTCGGCCAGAACGTCGCCGAACAGCCGCCGCAGGAGCGCCTGATGTAGGTCCGTTTCGGCATCGCCGGCACGAAAGAAAGGGCTTCCCGGTTCGCTCCAGGAAGCCCTTTTTCGTCGTTGCCCCTGCCGGTGGAAACGTCCGGCGAAAGAAAAAGCTAGAGCATTTCCTGTGAATTCCGAGTCACATGAAATGCTCTACCCTTTTGTTTTAACGCGTATTCTTATCCTAAAACCGGTTCCCACTTTTCGGGAATACACTCTAGATCAGGAAGTCGCTGGCATCCACGTCAGACACATCGACACCCGCCAGAAGCAGAGTCGCGCCCTCGTAGGAAATCACCGCGCCGTTCGCATCCTGGGAAACCGAGACCTTGTCGAACAGGTTGCTGTCGGTGAGGCCGAGCTTGGTCATGTCGATCAGATCGACGCCATCCTCGAAATCATGCACGGCATCATGGCCGCTGTTGCCGTCGAAGCGGACGCGGTCGAAGCCAGCTCCAGTGATGATGTTGTCGTCGCCGGCACCGCCGATCAGCGTGTCGGAATTCAGACCGCCATAGAGCGTATCGTTGCCGGCACCGCCATAAAGAACGTCGGTGCCCTGGTTACCGGCGAGGAAATCCGCGTCGTTGCCGCCTTCGAGGCGATCTGCGCCCCAACCGCCCTTCAGGGTGTCGTTGCCGGCATCGCCGCGCAGAAAATCATTGCCGGCCTGGCCGAAAACACGGTCGTTGCCGAAATGGCCGGCGAGGGTATCGTCGCCGGCGCCGCCTCTCAGCGTATCGTTGCCGCCCTCGCCATACAGCCCGTCATTGCCATCGCCGCCGGCCATCAGGTCCGAACCGATACCGCCGCGCATATAATCGTCGCCGCCATTGCCGAACAGGGTGTCGTTGCCGGCGTAACCGAACAGAAGATCGTTGCCGATACCGCCATGTGCCTTGTCGTGGCCGGCGCCGCCGTAGAGCGTATCGTTGCCGGCACGGCCAAAGAGCACATCGTTGCCGGCGAGGCCGGCGATCAGGTCGTTACCGGCCAGACCGTCCATCCAGTCGTCGCTGCTGCTGCCATACAACTCATCATGGATATCGAAAGTGGTCTTTGCCTTTGCCATAACGCGTCCTGTGCCTCTTCTGTCGACCGACGCCTCTCAACGGACATGAATCCGCTTTTACCGCCCCGACCATGCGCCAATACTCACCCCTCTTGTACATGACCGCGATTTGTCTTTGAATAACTCTGTATTTTCATATGTTATTAATATTACTTGTTAATATATTAACTATATTCCTTAATCCTCCGAGCCTCGCCCGATAGACCATCGAATGCGCATCGGCATGCAGAAATCCGCCAATGGCGCCTTTGGCAAAGGGGGCGTCGCAATCCGACGCGTTGCCGCGCACCGATTGAACGACAGAAGCCAGAACCGGAACGCGCATCGACGCCAGCGTCGTTGCCAGGCCCTGTCGCAAACGTGGCTCCTTTTTCCGGACGAAATTACGTGTTGTCATTGTTCGACAACGTTGCCAGAACGACCACCTGTAAACACCGCCAGACGGATCGCCCATGGCCGCGACACTCGCCCCCATCACCGCCCTGTTGATTGCCGTTGCCATGATGCTGGTCGGCCACGGGCTGCAGACGACGGTTCTGCCGATCCGCGCCGACATGATCGGCTTCGGCGACCTGCAGATCGGCCTGATTTCGTCGGCGTATTTCGCGGGCTTCATCGCGGGCTGTATTCTGACCCCGCATGCGATTCTGCGCGCCGGACATATCCGCGCCTTCGCAGCCATCGTCTCGCTCGGATCGGCCGCAGCGCTCGCCCATCCCCTGTTTCTCGATCCGTCCCTGTGGATCGTCGCGCGCGCCTTTTCCGGGTTTGCCGTCGCCGGTTTCTATATCATCGTCGAGAGCTGGCTGAACGAGCGCGCAACCAACAAGAACCGCGGCACCGTCATGTCGATCTACATCGTCGTGAACTTCACCGCGCTGTCGCTTGGGCAGGTGGCCACCAACACGGTCGACGTGACCTCCTTCGCGCCGTTCGCCCTTGCCTCGATCGCCGTGTCGCTCGCCGTCATTCCCGTCGCGCTGACCCGCTCACAGCAGCCTGCGCCGATCATGCTGGTCCATTTCAGGCCACGGCATCTCTACCGGACGTCACCAACCGCCATGATCGGCGCAATGATGATCGGCATCGCCAATGGCGCGGTGTGGACTCTTGCGCCGATCTTCGGCACCCGCATCGGGCTGTCGACACAGGACGCGGTGTTTCTCGCGACCGCCATCATCGTCGGCGGTGGCCTCGGGCAATGGCCGTTCGGACGCCTGTCGGACTTCATGGATCGCCGTTTCGTGCTGATGGGCATCACCGCTGCCGCCCTTGGCGTCAGCCTTGTCTTCGCGTTCATTCCGCCGAGTACGCCGTGGGCGTTGATCATCATCGCAGGCCTGTTCGGCGTCTTCAGCCAGCCGGCATATGCGATCGCGGTGGCGCACGCCTTCGACTATGCCGAGCCGGACAGCTATGTCGAAACCTCATCCGGTCTTCTGCTCGCATTTGCCACCGGCTCGGTCGGCGGCCCGATCATCGCCTCGATGCTGATGAAGGCCGGCGGACCGAACTGGCTTTTCGTCATGGTCGCCGTCGTCCAGGTCTCGCTGATCGCCTATCTCGCAATGCGGCTCGGCATTCGCGAGGCTCCGGAAGAAAAGACCGACTGGGATCTCGGCTCGACGGCACCGGTCGGCGGCGCCATTACCCCGGAACCGCTCGATACCGAGGACCCGGATGTCTACGTCCCGGAAGCGAGCGGCTTCTTCTCCGACGAGGACATCGCGGATGCGATGCCCTTCACAGAAACACCGCAGGAAGCGGCCGAACCGGAACCTCCGCGGACGAACGGATCCCAAGCTTCACGGGATTCCGCAAATCCTCCGTCATAGCCAACCGCCCACCCCAGTGTGAGCCTGTGACGCGCCCATCCGGCAATGAAGGGGTTGCATAGCCGAACGCGACAGCGCATTTAGCAGGCACGACTTTTTTCGCCGGATAAATCCGGCGGCGACCTGCCGGCAACGGACTTCCCAATCGTTCCGCCGGCCCTGCACACTCAACGACGGAGCCAACGCCATGTCCCCGATCAGGATCCTGCAATACGTCCTATGGGGTCTCGTTGGCATAGCGCTCATTGGCGCGGCGGTGCTCGGCTTCGGCTGGTACAAGAGCGAGTTCGCCGGAACGCCGAGCGACCTCAGCCAGCCGGTCGCCGAGATCGGCGGCCCGTTCTCGCTGGTCGACACCAATGGCAAGACCGTCACCGACAAGGACTTCGAAGGCCGGCCGCGGGCGATGTTCTTCGGCTTCACCTATTGCCCGGACATCTGCCCGACGACGCTGTTCGAGATGAGCAACTACCTGAAGGAACTCGGGCCGGCCGGCGATGAGCTCGCTGTCGTCTTCACCTCGGTCGACCCCGAGCGCGACACACCGGAACAGCTCAAGCTCTATTTGTCTTCTTTCGACGAGCGGATCGTCGGCCTCACCGGCACGCTCGAGCAGCTCAACCCGATGCTCGATGCCTTCCGGGTCTACCGCAAGAAGGTCCCGCTCGATGGCGGCGACTACACGATGGACCACACCGCAGCGGTCTATCTGCTCAACCGCAAGGGCGAGTTCGTCGGCACCATTGCCTTCCGGGAAGACGCCAAGACCGCACTCCCCAAGCTGAAGCGCCTGGTGGCCGGCTCCTGACGGCCTCCCCTGCCCGCTCCGCGATGACCGCCCAGACCTCGTCCCGCCAGCGCCTCGATCAGGCCATGGTCGCGCGCGGTCTGGCCGAAACCCGGGCGCGGGCGCGAGATGCCATCACCCGGGGCCATGTCACGGTCGATGGCGCGGTCGCCAGCAAGCCTGGCCAGCCGGTCGCCAACGATGCCGAGATCTCTTGCAGTGATCCGGCAAGTAGCTACGTCTCACGCGCGGCATTGAAGCTGGTCGGCGGGCTGGAGCACTTCGGCTACGACCCAACGAACTGCATCGCGCTCGATCTTGGCGCGTCCACAGGGGGCTTCACGCAGGTTCTCCTTGAGCGCGGCGCGCTTCGGGTCCACGCGATCGATGTCGGCCATGGACAGCTCCACGCATTGCTCGCCGACGATGCGCGTGTCCATGCGCTCGAGGGCATCAATGCACGCGCGCTGACGTTTGAGGATCTCGGCGAGGCGCCGCAGGTGGTCGTCAGCGACCTCAGCTTCATTTCGCTGAAACTGGCGCTCGACCCGGCGCTGGCGCTCGCCGCGCCCGGCGCCTGGGGGATTTTCCTCGTCAAACCGCAATTCGAGGTCGGCAAGGCCGATATCGGCAAGGGCGGCATCGTGCGCGACCCCGTTCGTGCGCATGAAGCCGCGGAAGAAATTGCCGCCTGGCTTGAAGGCCGCCATCGTTGGCGGGTCAAGGGACTCGTTCCCTCGCCTATTTCCGGCGGCGACGGCAACCGCGAATATCTTCTCGGCGCCCGCAAGGAGGGCTGAAACCAATGGCCGATCATCGGATTACTCTGACCATCGACCACGTCGGCCATCGCGGCGACGGTGTGGCCTTCACCGATGACGGGCCTGCCTATGTATCGCTGACGCTCGCCGGCGAAACCGTCACGGTCGAGCGGGACGGCAATCGGCTCCGGCTTGTCGAGGTCGTTTCGCCGAGCGCTGAGCGGGCCGATCCGCCCTGCCCGCATTTCGGCCATTGCGGCGGCTGCATGCTGCAGCACATGTCGGGCGCCCTTTATCGCGACTGGAAGCACCAACAGGTCGCCGCCGCCTTTGCCCAGCGTGGCCTTGATGTCGAAATCGCGCCACTGACCGCAGCCGAACCCGGTACGCGGCGGCGCGCGGTGCTGACGGCCCGCCGTGCGGGCAAACGGATCGCGCTCGGCTATCACGCGGCGCAGACCCATCAGGTCGTCGACCTCAAATTCTGCCCGGTGCTGATGCCGGCGATCGTTTCCGCCTTGCCGGCGCTGAGAGAGATCGCAGCGATTGCAGCACCGAAGCGCGGTGGCCTCAGGCTGACGGTTCTCGCGACAGGATCCGGCCTAGATGTGGCGCTCGGCGACGCGGCGAAACTCTCGCGGCGGGACGAACAGAAACTCATCGACATCGCGATCAAGGCAGGCTTCGCGCGGCTCTCGCTCGACGATGAACTGCTCGTCGCAACGGTCGAGCCGGTGCTCGATTTCGACAGCATCGCCGTCGTGCCGCCGCCCGGCGCCTTCGTTCAGGCGAGTGCCGACGCCGAGCGAGCGATGGCGAAAATCATTGACGAAGCGACGGTCGGAGCGACCCGAATTGCCGATCTGTTCAGTGGTGTCGGGACATTTGCACTACGGCTTGCGAAGCGTTCAGCGGTGCATGCGGTCGAGGGCGATGGCGCAGCGCTCGCTGCGCTCGAAAACGCGACGCGACACGTATCTGGATTGAAACCGGTGACTATGGAACGGCGCGACCTGTTCGAAGTTCCGCTTGCCGGCAAGGAGCTCGAGACCTTCGATGCGGTGGTGTTCGACCCGCCACGGGCAGGCGCGCGCGCGCAAGCGGAAATGCTGGCCGCATCCCCCGTCGCAACCGTGGTCGCGGTGTCCTGCAATCCGGCAACGCTTGCCCGCGACGCAAAGCTCCTCGTCGATGGAGGCTATCGCATCATGCGCATGCAGCCGGTCGACCAGTTTCTCTGGTCGCCGCATATCGAATGTGTGGCTGTTTTTTCCCGCGTCTAAACAGAATGCGGACGCTCGGCGCGTCCATCACCCGTTAGCGCCAGAACATGACCCCGGCGCGCGCGAACTGGCGCGTAACGTCATTGTTCAATGCGCTCTGCGGCGCGTGCACCGATTTGTGACCGGGCTTGCGGGAGGCTCCGAAAAGGCGTGCGATGGTTTTCATATCCGGCCCCTCTGCGGCATCGGGGGTTGCAAGGCACATCCAAGATGTTTCTCGCATAAAATACTTCATGCCTTGAAATTCAATGACCGCCCTGATCACGAATTATTACATTATCAAGTATTCATTGCTATAAAAAGATTTCGCTTTCATCGTATCAGCTTTCGCTGGCGTCTCTCACGGATTACTTTGACAAAATCTCGCTTCAACGAAAATCCAACGCAAAACAGAAATTTTTTCACCTTTCAGGAATTTCCTTGTGTGGAAAAGCAAGTATTTCGGGATGGCGCATGACGATTTTTGGCGCTCCGGCGACGACCCGACTACAAGTCATTCGGCAGGATTTTTTCTTGCGCACCCGATCCGGCGACCGGTCTGGAAGTCTCCCGCACCATTAACAAAGATTAAACGCGCCGCGGCCGCAACGGGCGTATCGGGCCGAGAACCGACCAGTGCCCAAGTTGTTCGCATGAGAAAACCGCCGACACCGGCCTGACGACCGCTGCGTCGTCAAACCGTCATTTCGGTCGCTTATGGCAATTTCGGCGACCACCAAATCCGGGGAACGACCATTCGCGCGTTTCTTCTCACAGGCCTTGCGGCAATTTGCTTTCTTCTGGGAGCAGCGACCCTGCTGTTGCCGTTGCCGACAGGCGTACCGCTCATCGCGCTGGCGCTGTTCATTCTGATGGCGTCGAACCGCCGCTTCTCCTGTTTCGTCCGGCTGTTGCGGCGGCGAGTCCGCTGGCTCGACAACGTATTTCGCTGGGTGGAAAAGCGCACGGGCGGGCGCTTCGCGGCAACGCTCCTGCGCACGCGCCCGCGGGTCGGCCCGATCGTCAAACCGGTACCGGCAGAAATTTCGAACGGCGACGAGATCAGCCGTCGATGATCTCGGTTTCCTCGATCTCGATATCGAATCCTTCGAGACCGATGTAGCGCCGCTCGCGCGAGGCGATCAGGCGGATCGACGAAACGCCGAGGTCTTTCAGGATCTGTGCGCCAAGACCGATTTCGCGCCAGTTTTCCATGCGGGCGAGTGCCGAGGTGTGGTCTTCGTTCTCGCTCTCGGCCTCCGGGATGGCGTTGCGCGGCCGTTCCGGCGAAGCGGCGACGCCGACCGAGCCCTCACGCAGATAGACGATGATGCCGCGACCGCCGGTCGCCATGCGGTTGATGATGTCGTCGAGCGCCTGCTCCTTGCCGAAGACATCGCCGACGACCGATTCCAGATGCAGACGGACCGGCACATCGCGGCCATCGCGCACATCGCCGAACACCACGGCGAGATGCTGCATCGGATCCCAGCGGGTCGAGAAGGTGTAGGCCTTGGCCGGGCCCGCGATGGTCTGGATCGGGAATTCGGCGACCCGTTCGACAAGGCGCTCCTTGCCCTGGCGATAAGCGATGAGCTGGGCAACGGACACGCGGGCAATGCCGTGCTTCTTGCCGAACTCTTCGATCTCGGGACCACGCATGACCGTGCCGTCGTCATTGACCAGCTCGCAAATCACGCCGACCGGCGGCAGGCTGGCGAGCTTGCACAGATCGACGGCGGCCTCGGTATGGCCAGAGCGCATCAGCACGCCGCCATCGCGGGCGATCAGCGGAAAGATGTGGCCGGGACGAACAAAATCATCGGCGCCGACATTGGGATTGGCGAGCGCACGCACGGTCGCGGTGCGGTCCTCCGCCGAAATACCGGTGGTGGTGCCGTGGCGATAATCGACCGTGACGGTGAAGGCGGTGCGGTGCGCGGAATCGTTGGTCGCGACCATCGGCTCCAGATGCAGGCGGTGGGCCTCCTCGCGAGTCATCGGCGCGCAGACGATGCCGCAGGTGTGGCGCACGATGAAGGCGAGCTTTTCCGGCGTCGCGTGCGCCGCGGCCAGAATGAGGTCACCCTCGTTCTCGCGGTCGTCGTCGTCGGTCACGATCACGATTTCGCCGCGCTCAAAGGCACGGATCGCTTCAATCACCTGGGCGATGTCGGCCGTCATCGGCTCATCCTTTCAATCGTGGAAACGGGCTTTCAATCGTGGAGACTGTTCACGCGTCCGCCGGACCAACCTGGCCGCGATGACGCAAATAGTGATCGGCGATGACGCAGGCCATCATCGCCTCGCCAACCGGCACGGCGCGAATGCCGACGCACGGGTCGTGGCGCCCCTTGGTGAACACCTCGACCTCCTGACCGGAGCGGGTGATCGAGCGGCGCGGGGTCAGGATCGACGAGGTCGGCTTAACCGCAAAACGGGCGACAATCGGCTGGCCGCTCGAAATGCCGCCGAGAATGCCGCCGGCATTGTTCGACAGGAAGATCGGCCGACCGTCATTGCCGATACGGATTTCGTCGGCGTTTTCTTCGCCCGTCAGCGCGGCGGCATCGAAGCCGGCGCCGATCTCAACGCCCTTGACGGCGTTGATCGACATCATCGCGCTCGCGATATCCTGATCAAGCTTGGCGTAGATCGGCGCGCCAAGCCCCGCCGGGACGCCTTCGGCGATGACTTCGACGACGGCGCCGATCGAGGAACCGGCCTTGCGGATACCATCGAGATAGGTCGCCCACTCTTCCGCCATCACCGGGTCAGGGCAGAAGAAGGGATTGTTGTCGACCTCGTTCCAGTTCCAGCGGCTGCGGTCGATCTTGAGCGGGCCGACCTGAACCAGCGCGGCGCGGATCGACATACCGGGCACAACCTTGCGGGCAATGGCGCCGGCAGCGACCCGCATCGCGGTTTCGCGGGCCGACGAGCGGCCGCCGCCGCGATAGTCGCGGATGCCGTATTTGGCATCGTAGGCGAGATCGGCATGGCCGGGGCGATAGCGCTCGGAAATCTCGGAGTAGTCCTTCGAGCGCTGATCGACATTTTCGATCATCAGTGAAATCGGCGTGCCGGTGGTCAGCAACTGACCTGTCTCGGCATCGGGCATGACGCCCGACAGAATGCGCACCTGATCGGGCTCCTGGCGCTGCGTGGTGAAGCGCGACTGGCCCGGACGACGCTTGTCGAGGAAGGCCTGGATTTCTTCTTCGGACACGGCAAGGCGCGGCGGACAGCCGTCGACGACGCAGCCGATCGCGGGCCCATGGCTCTCGCCCCAGGTGGTCACGCGGAAAAGGTGGCCGAAGGTGTTATGCGACATGGTCGATCAGGTGCTTTCTCATTGCGATCGACCTTTTATGGGGGAAGACGCGGTCACGTCAATTCGCGCCGCGTCTTCCGCTCGCGCGGGGAACCTGTTTTCCGTGACTTAGTCCGCCTTCACGGCGCTCGCACCAGCCTTCCAGCGAAGTGCCGATTCGGCGACGCGCTTGCCGAGATGCTGCGCGGTCTTGCGGTCGGCCAGCGGCGGTGCGACATCGGCGCCGACATCGACATCCGACTGCGCCATCGCGCCGATATAACCGCCAATGCGGTTGAGATCTTCCGGGCTGCCCTTCGACGAGTTGTTGCCCGGCATAAGACCGAGATTGATCCAGTTCATGCCGTGCTGGGCGGCAAAGATGGCGAACTGATTGAGGGTGGAAAGCTTGTCGCCCGACTGGCTGCCGGAGTTAGTGAAGCCGGCCGCGAGCTTGTCCTTCCACTTCTGCTCGAACCAGACCTTCGAGCTCTTGTCCATGAACTCCTTAAACGGCGCCGAGGCGCTGCCCATATAGGTCGGTGCGCCGAAGATGATTCCATCGACCGTTTCGAGCAGCTCGAACTTGTCGTCGACCTCCTCGACCGGGATGAAGTGGGCGGTAACGCCTTCGACGTCATCGATGCCCTGGCGAACCGCTTCCGCCTGAACCCGGGTGTGGCCGTAGCCGCTATGGAAGACGATTGCGACTTCCGCCTGCACGCCATTTGCCATGTAAACTTTCTCCTGTCTCTAAGCCGCCGCCGGTTTGGGCGAGCGATCGTGTTGAACCGTTGCCCTCCATAGTTGGGAGACAGGATCTTTTTGGCAATTACGCACATTTTTGATATGTAGGCACAGAAAGTATACTACTCGGGTGCGTTCGATGAACCGCCCGGAATTGGAGCGATGCCATGGCCGTTGAGCACGAATTCGAGAATTGTCCGGTGACGACGACGCTGGAAATTCTGGGTGGACGCTGGAAGCCTTTGATCCTCTATCATCTTTACGACAAGCCGGCCCGCTTCAACGCGCTACGTCGGACCCTGCCGAACATCACGCAGCGGATGCTGACCCTCAGCTTGCGAGAGCTGGAGGCTGACGGCCTCATCCTGCGCCAGGTCTTCGAAGTGGTGCCGCCACACGTGGAATATTCGCTGAGCCCGCTTGGCGAGACGCTCAAACCTGTTCTGGTCGCAATGTCGGAATGGGGGCAGTTCTACCGGGATCAGCAGCGGGACACGCAGGACATGGCCGCGGCGGAATAAGGCTGAAACGGTAGTGACCGGCGCCCGTTACTTTGTGGCAACGAGCGCCGGCCGGATCTTTTTAGGACAGATTGGCTTTCAGGAACTCAAGCGTCCGTGTCCACGCGAGCGCCGCGTCCTCGGCGTCGTAGCGCGCGCCACTCGGATTGGCGAAGGCGTGGTTCGCCTCGTACCAGTGCACCGTCAACTGACCGGCCTTGCCGGCATCCGCCATCGCCTTTTCAAAACCGCCGACCATCTCCTCGTTGATGTTCTTGTCGAGCGTGCCGAAATGACCGAGCACGGGGCTCTGCAGCGAGGCGAGCTGGTCTGCCGTCTTGGCGACGTTGCCGTAATAGATCACGGTGGCGTCGACCGGCGTTGCGAGCGAGGTATTGAGCGACCAGCCACCGCCGAAGCACCAGCCGACGGTGCCGACCTTGCCGGTCGTCTTGTCGTTGTTCTTCAGCCAGTCGACCCAGACGACCATCGTCTCGGTGGCGACCGCCGGGTCGAGACCCTTCATCAGAGACATCGCCTCATCCCGGTTGGTGCCGACACCGCCGCCATAGAGATCGACGGCAAGGGCAACGTAGCCCTGCTTGGCGTATTCGGCGGCAACCGCCTTGATCTGATCGTTGAGGCCCCACCATTCGTGGATCAGCACAACGGCCGGCGCCGGCGTCTTTGCCGGCATCGCGAGCGAGGCCTTGACCGTCTGGCCGCCGGAAAGCGTTACCGAGACTTCCTCAAGTCCGTCGGCGGCGGCGGCGGCGAGCGTCGGGTCGAACAGCACGGCCGCCAGCGGCAATGCGGCGACGCCGGCGAGAAAGGCGCGCCGGTCGGCGTCCGGAATCTCGATCGGCGGCATATGGGAAAAGTCGGCACCACATCCAATTTCGTCACACATCGCGGTTCCCCTCGTGTTGATGCGCATCTCAACGTCCACTTTTGCAGTGGATCGTCATGAGACCCAAGATAGTGCGAACGAGCGGATATCCAACTTCACATCGACTTGAACGGTGACGACTTCGCGCCGTCATTTCACCGTGATGTTGACGGCGAAGGACCGGGTGACCATGCGCGCTGTGACGACATTCGCGTGGTAGCGGTAGTCGACCACGAGGGAGTCGGGGCCGCGATATCCGCGCTTCGGCGTGTACAGGACGTAGTGGGCGGTCACTTTCCTGCCGGGACAGTGCGTTGCATCTTTCGGGCGGACGGTTTGTTTGCGAATGAACTTCGTCGTTCCATGCTGCGGCGCCGTGCGGATGGAAGGTTCAACTGCCAGAGCCGTACTGCACGAGCCGAGCAGGTAGTAGATGAAACCATGAACGGCCGTCGTCCGCCCTGCCCGCACAGTCACGTCCTTGGCCGACTCGGCATAGGCCGGCCCCGCCGCCAGAAACGCCAGCGAAATCAGCATCCCAAGGACGCCAATTGCCTTTTTCGTTGCGCACATCTCGTCATTTCCCCCCGAAATTGCAGTTTCAAGCACGTTTTAAGAGCAACTCGCGGGAGCTGACCACCCACAAGATGTCGCAGTCTCCTTGAAAGCGGGCATGGGGTCGCGACGGGAAACGGCTCATCGAACGAGCAAGAATTGCGGCTTTTTTCGGAGCAAAAAAATATATTTTTCAGTCAATTGCGCCGTGCCGGATTTTCCATCAATAGCGATTTGCCGACCTTCGATCCGGCACGCTCATTTCAGCGGCGGCGATGGCGTTCGGTGCTTTTCTTTTTTGGAGACACATCCATGCGCAAGCTCCTCGCTTCGCTCACCCTCTTCGCAACGCTCGGCCTTGCCCCGATCGCGGCCAGCGCCGACGAACTCGAAGGCATCATCGCCGGCATCAACGACGACGGTATCCTAATGCTGACCGACGGCACCGAATTCCTGCTGCCGGAAGAATTCAACGTGGAAGGCCTCGAGCCCGGCACCAAGGTTCTGGTCGACTATGAGGTCGTGGAAGGCGAAAAGATCGCCCTCGACGTCGCCATCACGGAATAGCCGGACCCAACGAAGGCCGTGCCGCCAGCTTGACGCCCGGCACGGTCCGCCCGCTCGAACGATCTGAGTGCGCCGTTCAGGATCAGATCCAGAGGTAGTCGGTGCCGCGCCAGACGAAGACCTTGTCCTGCGGGACGTCGAGGATCGGGATGTCGTCCGGTTCGACATCGAGCAGCAGCCCGCGCAAGACCCGGCTTGTGCCGCCGTGGGCAACGACGACGGCGGGTCGGCGCAATTCGCCAAGCCATTCCTCGACGCGCGCCGTCAGTTCAGCGTATGTCTCGCCCTCGGGCGGGCGATAGGCCCAGCGGCTGGCACGACGCCGCGCGACTTCGCCGGGCAGTCTTTCGTCAAGCTCGGGAATCGTGTTGCCCTCCCAAAGCCCGTAGCTGATCTCCATCAGCCGTGCATCGAGCGCAAAATCGTCGACCGGCAGGCCCAGTCCCTCGCGTACCAGCCGCATGGTTTCGCGCGTGCGCCCAAGCGGCGAGGCGACGAAATCGAGCTCCGCCGTATCGATCCCGTTCTCCGCGAAATAGGCGGCCAGCGTGACGCCGTTGCGGTGCGCTTGGGCTCTTCCCGTATCGTTCAGCGGGATATCGGTCTGGCCCTGATAGCGCTTCTCGGCGTTCCAGTCGGTCTCGCCATGGCGGATGAAATAGAAGGGAATGCTGGTCATCGCTCTCGGGTTATGTCGATCGTTCTTGGTTTAGGTTGGATCTAGAGCTTCAAAATCAGCTTGCCCTGGTTGCCACCGGTGAACAGCAGGTTGAGCACGTCCGGATAGGCATCGACACCGCCTTCGCGGATGTCCTCGGGCATCTTCAGCCGCCCCTCGCCCAACCACATGGTCAGCGCGGTGATTGCCTCTTCGTAACGCTCTGCAAAATCGAAGACGATGAAACCGCGCATGGTCAGCCGATTGACCAGAACGGAGCGCAGATTGCGCGGCGCCGGTGACGGTTCGGTCGCGTTGTAACCGGAAATCATGCCGCAGACGGGAATACGCCCGAAGGTATTCATCTGGCCGAGCACGGCTTCGAGCACCTCGCCGCCGACATTCTCGTAATAGACGTCGATACCGTCCGGGCAGGCGGCACGCAGATCTTCGGCGAGCGCCCCGCCCTTGTAGTCGACACAGGCGTCGAAGCCATATTCCTCGACGACGCGGCGGCACTTCTCCGGCCCGCCGGCGATGCCGACGGCGCGGCAGCCGAGAACCTTGGCGATCTGGCCGACAATGGCGCCGACGGCACCGGACGCCGCCGAGACGACGACGGTTTCGCCGGCCTTCGGCTTGCCGACATCAAGGAGGCCGAAATAGGCGGTGACGCCGGGCATGCCGAGGCCGCCGATCCAGGTCTGTAGCGGCGCAATCTTAGTGTCCGCACGAGCCACCGCGCGACCATCGGAAATGGCGTAGCGCTGCACGCCGAAGAGCCCGGTGACCGCATCACCGGGCTTGAAATCGGGATGGTTCGAAACGTCGACGATACCCGCCGCATAGGCCCGCATCACTTCGCCGAGGCGGACCGGACGAACATAGCTCTTGGCGTCGTTCATCCAGCCGCGCATGGCGGGGTCGAGCGAGACATAGTCGAGACGAACGCGAAACTGCCCCTCGCCCGGCTCCTCCAACGCCTCGTCGGCGATGGTGAAATCTTCCGCCGTCACCATGCCGACCGGCCGGCGGGCCAGCCGGACAGTTCTGTTCGTGATGCTCATGTCGTCCTCCCACACGCCGCTCTTGTCTAGCGCAGGAAAGATGACAGGCGTTCGTCGGGATGCAAGGGCGGCGGCGAAATATTCCCCAAAAGCGCTACTGTGCGGCGGTGGCGAGGCCCTGAACTTCTGTCAGCCATTTTTCGCGCCCCGCGGGCGTGGACTTAACGACCGGGCCGAAATAGGTCGTGCGCACCGGCTTGAAACCGCAGAACTCGAACACCTGGGCACGGAGCTCCTTGACGATCGGCTTGCCGTAAAGCCAGCGCAGGAAAAACCAGGGCGTGTCGCCGGTGATGATGACGCGCGCGGTGCGGCCGCTCAGCAATTGCGCCCAACCGGACCCGCCCTTGGTGTAGCGCAGCGCGAAACCCGGCATCAGCACGCGATCGAAGAAGTGTTTGAGCGCGGCGGGCACACTGCCCCACCACATCGGGGTGACGAGCACCAGATGCTCGCTCCAGGAGATGTCGTCCTGCGCGTCCTTCACCCAGTCGGCAAGCCATTCCCGTTCCGACTTGCTGAAATCGGGCGGGGCGGAATCCATCTCGATATCGCCGAGGCGCAACCGGCGTACAGAGTGGCCGGCCGCTTCGGCGGCCGTCGCGTAGCGCTCGGCAAGCGCCGCGCACAGGCTGTCGTTCTTCGGGTGACCGGTCAGAACCAGTATCTTCGTCATGGCGAACTCCTTCGCGCGGGGCCCGTCCAAGGCATCCCCGCGTCCTGTCAGAAAAATGAGCGGACATCGTTCCGCAGAAAGTGCAGCGGCGACGCCCGGCGTTTTGAATGCTTGATGTTTCCAGTGGTTACATTTACATAGAGAGTGAAGTTACCACTGTCAACATTAAATCAGCACACGGAAACGCGATGACAGACGAAGGCGGCGAAGCGGGACGGCGAAGACCGAGCGAAGGGACATCCAGCGCGGGTAAGTCAGGCGCAGACAAGTCAGGCGCGGGCAATGGCAAGGACGGGAGCGCGCCGGCCCGACGCAAAGCGCGTGGAAGCTTTCATCATGGCGACCTCGCCGATGCTCTGGTGGTCGCCGGAACCGAGATGATTGCCGAACGCGCCTCCGCCGACTTCTCGCTACGCGAAGTCGCAGGAGCGGTTGGCGTCAGCCACACTGCCGCCTACCGGCACTTTTCGTCAAAGACGGAGCTGATGGCCGAAATCGCGCTACGCGGGTTCCGCGCGCTGCAGGCGCATCTGGAGGACTCAGCCGACCGGCTGAGCGATCCCGATGCCGATCTGCACGAGTTGCTGCTGCAGGTCGGGCGCACCTATATCGCCTTCGCCGTCGACAATGCCGGAACCTACCGCATCCTGTTTCGGCCCGACGTGTGCAACCGGGCGCCCTTCCCGGCGCTGGCGAATGCTGCCGACGAGGCGTTTCTGGCGCTGGTTGCCGTCATCGAGAAGGCGCGCGGAGGCGGGATCATCACCAGGGACATTGCAGACGAGATGCTCGCCTCGACATTCTGGGCATCGCTGCACGGTTATGCGTCGCTACTGCTCGACCGGCAGATCTCGGAAGGCGCCGACGTCTATGCACCGCCGGCCGAGCGGGAGACATTCCTCATACTTATCGTCAACGCGCTCACTGCCCAATAAAAAACCCGCCGCGAATGGCGGCGGGTTTTGAAAGCAGGCGTTGCTTTAAATGCTCAGTCCTTGACGACCGAGATGTCCGGTGCGTCGACGGCCTTCATGCCGACGACATGGTAGCCGGAATCGACGTGGTGCACCTCGCCGGTGACGCCGCGACCGAGATCGGACAAGAGGTAGAGTGCGCTATCGCCCACCTCTTCGATCGAGACGGTGCGCTTCATCGGTGCGTTGTACTCGTTCCACTTCAGGATATAGCGGAAGTCGCCGATGCCCGAGGCGGCGAGCGTCTTGATCGGCCCGGCCGAGACGGCGTTGACGCGGATGTTGCTGCCGCCAAGATCGACGGCGAGATAGCGCACGCTCGCTTCGAGCGCGGCCTTGGCGACGCCCATCACATTGTAATGCGGCATCACCTTCTCGGCGCCGTAATAGGTCAGCGTCAGCATCGACCCGCCATTCTTCATCAGCTTCTCGGCGCGCTGCGCCACCGCCGTGAACGAATAGCAGGAGATCATCATCGTCGAGGCGAAGTTCTCCGCCGAGGTGTCGACATAGCGACCGGTCAGCTCGCCCTTGTCGGAAAAGGCGACGGCGTGGACGAGGAAGTCGATCGATCCCCACTGCTTCTCGAGCTCGGCGAAGACCGCGTCGATCGAGGCTTCGTCGGTGACGTCGCAATGTCCGGCGACGATCGCATTCAGATCGGCGGCCAGTGGCTCGACCCGCTTCTTCAGCGCTTCGCCCTGATAGGTGAAAGCGAGCTCCGCACCGTTGTCGCTGAGTGCCTTGGCGATGCCCCAGGCGATCGAACGGTTGTTCGCTACGCCCATGATCAGACCGCGCTTGCCCGCCATCAATCCATGCGCTTCGGCCATTCCGTACCCCTTGCCGCAAATTTCATCCCGCTTCACGAGCGGGCGCGCTTCTATCGCACAGGCTTGCCGGGGCTTCAAGGCGACGGAGGGCCCATCCGCCAGCGCCAGCGCCCACGAAGCGACTGCGAGGCAATTTCACGGCGAGGGGGTGCGAGCAAGGCTGCGGCAGCCTTTCATTTGGCGGCTAATTTCGCTCCGCTCGGCGCGCCGGAGGGTTACCATTTGAATTATCAGGACAAACACTGCGAAACCCGCTTTGTCAGGCAAGCGGTGCGAGCGGTCTCCCGGCAACACTTCACGGATTGAGTCAACGACTTCATGCGCAGTCTCGGCTGTTCGCAAACCGATTCAACATGGCGCTCACAAATTGATTCAGGTTCGTAATATTACCGCGCAATATCAGGTGGTTACACTTTGCAGTGAAGAAATCGATTCGACGGGCGCCGCGTCCGGGCGCCGCCATCGACGAATTGCAGGCGGCAGACTAGAGTAGCGGACATGAACAAAATGCCCTCCCCTTCGCCGGCCATTCCCGGCGCTGAAATCGTTGCCCGTTTCGCCGCAATCGTCGGCGAGCGCTACGCCGTCACGGACCCCACCGACCAGGTGCCCTACCTGCGCGAGTGGCGCGATCTGTTCACCGGACGCACCTCCGTCGTGCTGCGCCCGGGGAGCACAGAAGAGGTCTCCGCGATCCTCAAACTCGCCAACGAGCTTGGCGTCGCGGTGGTGCCGCAAGGCGGCAATACGGGTCTCGTCGGCGGCCAGATCCCGGACCCGGACGGGCGCGAGATCGTCATCTCGCTCGGACGCCTCGACAAAGTTCGCGAGATCGATCTCAACAGCGACACGATGACGGTGGAGGCCGGCGTCACACTCGAGCGCATCCATGAGGAAGCGCTCGCAGTCGAACGGATGTTTCCCCTCACGCTCGCCTCGCAGGGCACCTGCCAGATCGGCGGCAACCTCTCCAGCAATGCCGGCGGCACCGCGGTGCTCGCCTATGGCAATGCGCGCTCGCTGGCGCTCGGGCTCGAGGTCGTGCTGCCGACCGGCGAGATCTGGAACGGGCTGCGCAAGCTGCACAAGGACAATACGGGCTACGATCTGAAGCACCTGTTCATCGGCGCGGAAGGCACGCTCGGCATCATCACCGCCGCCGTGCTGCAGCTCCAACCCGCGCCGAAATCGCAGGAGGTCGCCTTCGCCGGCCTCGCCTCGCCGGAAGATGCGCTGAAGCTGTTGCAGATCGCCAAGCAGCGCGCCGGCCGGCAGCTCACCGCGTTCGAGTTGATGCCGCGCATCGGCCTCACTTTCGCGGTCCGCCACGCGCCGGGCGCGCGCTCGCCTCTCGAAGGCGAGCACGAGTGGTATGTGCTCACCGAGCTGACCTCGGGCCGCTCGGCGGAAGAAGCGCAGGCGCTGCTCGAAGAGATCTTCACCGAGGCCTTCGAGGCCGGCATCGTCGAGGACGCCGCGGTCGCCCAGTCGCTCGATCAGGCCGCCTCGTTCTGGAAAGTCCGGCACGCGCTGTCAGAAGTGCAGAAACACGAAGGCGGATCGATCAAGCACGATGTGTCGGTGCCCGTCGCGCTGATCCCGACCTTGCTTGAACGCGGCATCGCCGCCGTCACCGACCTCATTCCGGGCTGCCGCCCGGTGCCGTTCGGCCACATGGGCGACGGCAACATCCATTTCAACATTTCCCAACCGGTCGGCGCGGACAAGGAAG
>PKTR01000005.1 GCA_002869065.1 Hyphomicrobiales bacterium | reverse complement strand
GTGGAAGGGCCATCGCTCAACGGATAAAAGGTACGCCGGGGATAACAGGCTGATGACCCCCAAGAGTCCATATCGACGGGGTTGTTTGGCACCTCGATGTCGGCTCATCGCATCCTGGGGCTGGAGCAGGTCCCAAGGGTTTGGCTGTTCGCCAATTAAAGCGGTACGTGAGCTGGGTTCAGAACGTCGTGAGACAGTTCGGTCCCTATCTGCCGTGGGTGTAGGAGAATTGAGAGGATCTGTCCCTAGTACGAGAGGACCGGGATGGACGTACCACTGGTGGACCTGTTGTGGCGCCAGCCGCATAGCAGGGTAGCTATGTACGGTCGGGATAACCGCTGAAAGCATCTAAGCGGGAAACCCACCTCGAAACTATTTCTCCCTTGAGAGCCGTGGAAGACGACCACGTTGATAGGCCGGGTGTGGAAGTGCGGCAACGCATGAAGCTTACCGGTACTAATTGCTCGATCGGCTTGATTACTCTCATTCCCAATGTTCGCGAAAACGCGATCATCGACACGACCAGATTTACTGCATTTCGCCGGCCTGGTGGCTATAGCGAGGAGCCTGAACCCGATCCCATTCCGAACTCGGCCGTTAAACTCCTCAGCGCTGATGGTACTTCGTCTTAAGACGCGGGAGAGTAAGTCGCTGCCAGGCCTGCCAAATGCAGTAATGCTTCACACGAGTTTCTCTTCCGTTTCCCACATTTGGTAAAAACGCCCCGCGTTGCTTCGTGCACGCGGGGCGTTTTGCGTTTTCGGGCTTTCGATGGCAGGCTGGTGATGCCTGTACGTGATCAACGCTAGGGTGAATTCTCCGCCGCCGGCGGGTCATTGCCAAGCGGTGCCGGGGTTCCTGCGCATCGTTGCCGGTTCATCCGACGTCACCCATAGCTCCCATTCGCGACGCTGGTTCTTGGGTTGCTCGCCCTGTATCCGTGGAGGAAGTCCGCCAATGTCGGCTACCCGCAAACATGAAGACGGGGTCATTACCGGACGCTGCTACTGCGGCGCGAGCACTGTACGTGCGAGTGCACCACCCACGCGGATCTCGTATTGCCATTGTCGCGATTGCCGACGTTTCACTGGCGCTCCGGTTGCGGCGTTTGCCGCATTTGCGGCCGACGCCGTGAGCTTTTCACCGAATGATGGGAGTGTCGCTCCCGGCGCCGATGGCGTGGAGCGGACGTTTTGTCCGCAGTGCGGTTCGCCACTTGCCGGGCGGTTCGACTATCTGCCTGGGCAGGTTTTTGTCGCGCTCGGAGTGCTCGAACAGGCGGAGGAGCTCGTTCCGGAGCAGCATTCCTACGAGTCGCATCGGCTTTCGTGGCTGCATATCGAGGACGATATTGAACGGTTCGATACCAGTTCCAGAGACCGCCTCAACGATTCCATGAAATAGGTCAAATCGCTAAAGCTGGATTTATGGACGAGTTGAGGGCGCTCTTACATGCGCTCTGCATGCATGGTTTTGTTCGTTAACCCGCGGAATTGCTTCGTATTTAACACACGAGGGAGAGCCGTTGTTTTTCGAAGACACGCATGACCTGCTTCAGGTCGTGACCTCGCTTGAGAATGGTGCCGCCGGTGGCAACGACGCTATATGCGCCCTGTTTGCGGGCAAGGCGGGGAACTTTCTCTATGCGGAAAAGGGGGTACTCGCTTGTCCGGCGGTAGACGGAAAAGACACAGCGGTCCTTGAGTTGGTCGATGGAGTAATCGCGCCATTCGCCGGCGGCGACCTTGCGCCCGTAGATATTGAGAATTTCGCCAAGTTCCTTGCGATTGAACATGACGGGGAGGGGCGTGTTGTTGCGGGGCTGGGAAGTCAGCGAGGTCACTTCGCCCGCCCCGGATCGACTTGCTTCGCTTTCGCTCACCTGGCGCCTCCTTTTGGTCTCTGCCGTGCGGCTTCCTGCGCGACGATCCGTCATCGAATGTTCATGATCGCGGGGACCGAGGCGGGATGCAAGAGGGAAGGCCTTAAACGCGCTTCATTACTGGGCGTGAAAGGCTGGTCGACGCTTTCCCGTCCCGCGGTGCTATTCGACGGTAATCTGGAAATTTAGCGTCAGGTCAATTCGTTTCTGTCCGTCAAGAAAATGCAGCACGACGGTCGCGGTGTCGTTGCCGCGGAAACTCCGTTTCGGGGTGGCGATGAACTTGTTTTTTGCCGCCATTTTCATTGAAACGTTTGGGCCATGGCGCAAAACCTCGGCGCCGAGATAGGCATTCCTGGTTCGGCCGATAATGGTCCGCCGACAAGCGTGATCCGCTTTCAGGTTCAAATATGCGGGCGCTGTACCGGACGTTCGTACCTGTGAGCTCCAGCGAAGGCGGCATTTCGCGAGCGGAAGTTTCGCCGTGGGCTCGGAGTCGGGCTGTGCCGAGCGGCTTGCCGGCTTCGCAACGCATTTTCCGCTTTTCTCGATCTGGCCGATTGCGCATTCAAGCGGGCAGACGGTGCCTTTACGCTTTTTCGCATCCGCCAATGTGCGGCCGTCGGGTTCTGCGAAATGGGATGCGGTTCGCGTAGCGTATCCGGCAAGTGCCCGCCGGCTGCCCGGTCCCCATTTGCCGTCGATCGCGCCGCGATAGCAGCCGAGGCGTTTCAGCTCCTTCTGGATGGCTCGGAAGATACCGGGCTGCATCTGGTCCGGTTCGCTTGTTCGTTCAGTTTGGCTGGCGGCAAATTCCTTGCGGGCCGCAGGGGGAATGAACGCCGTCGGATGGGGCGCTTTTTCCTCAACGGGTGTGGCTGGCGGCGGCCGCTGCGGTTTGACGTCGGGTGTTTCCTTTGCCGGAGGCTTGTCGGCTGAACCGGACGGAGGCGGTGTTTCAAGCCGCGCCTGTTTGGCTACACGTGTCGCGGTGCCGCTCAGCTTTTCTGCGCGAAGCCTGGCAAGTGGTGAAAAGGTCCCGTCAGGGAATCGCACCAGATACGCTTCGTATTCGCGGGCGTCGGTCGAATCCTTGATGGCATCCCAGAATGCCTGCTCGGCGCGGCGCTGAAACGTGGTGTCGGGTACCGGCGTTTTCGCAGGTGCCGAGGGATGTGCTACAGGCGGAATGATGGGTGCCTCGGGTTTGAGGAAGATGCGGGTTCCCGGTAGCGAGCCGTAGGTGTGGGGTTCCTGCCGGCCGTTGGTCGAGGCAATGACGTGATCCCGCACCTTGCGGAACAGGAATTGCACCTCGAGGCCCGGCTGCTCGATGTGCGACAGCAGGGCGGCGGTGTAGGGGCTGTTGCGACCCTTGCCATCGTCGGCGGTGGTGCCGGCCTTTGCGGCAAAGCCGACCAGCAGACCTTCGCTCGGGTCGATATTGGAAAGGCCCCTGCCGATTGAGCGGGTGCGCGACGTCAGCCTCATTTTCGGAATGAACGGGTTGTTGCGACAGGCATCGACGAGGACGAGCCGCAGGCCCTTCGTCTCGTCCAGTGTGGCGACGACATCATCGAGATCGATGGCTTCGAATCGGACATGCCGGTCGGTCGCCAGACGAGCGTCAATGGGGATCAGATAGTTTCGTTTGTCGATTTCGACGCCGTGACCGGCGAAGAAGATGACCGCCATGTTCGCGCGCGCCGCCTCGTCGCTGAAATCGGCCAGCGCGGCGCGCATGCCGTCGACGCCGATATCGCTGACACGTGTCACGGTGAAGTCGAGGCGGGCGAGGGCGGCGGCAATATCCTCGGCGTCGTTGCGCGGATTGGGCAGCGTTGCGACGTGTCGGTAGTTCGCGTTACCGATTATCAGCGCGACCTTTCTGGGATCGGCGGCATGTCCGAGACCAGCGCTGATGAGAAACGAAAGAAGAGCCAGGGCAACGGTACAAAGGACCGCGTTGGGAAAAAACGGGCGGTGCATCGGGGAACTTGACCTGCAACTAAAGCGGACACAATGTCAGATTATATATATTAAGTTGTATATGCAAAAGAGATATTGGGGGAGTTGAACTGCCCTAAATTCGCTTGCGACCGGACCCGAGGCGATATGTGCCTGCCGCAGGTGAAGGTGTAATCTGTTGGCCGCATGTAATTTTCCGATTCCCGTGGGATCGTCGGGTTATCGCTGCCAAGGGAAAAAATCACAGTTTCGCCAAATTTAGGCCCTTCCCGGGCCACTTTGGCCGGGCACCATTCAATCGTTGCCTCAGACGGCCCGGTTCGGTCGAGGCTTCGGATCAATTCAGCCCCCCAGCCCCCCGGGGCCTTGTAAAGAACCGGGCCACCTGACGTAGAGCGGCGATTTCGCCGCTCTACTCGTTTCTGGCCTCGATTTCCCCCTGAATGACACTCTCTTGCGGCGCCGGATCGCGCGCAGCAAGCCGGAGCAAACTGTTGGCGACTCTTGATTCGCTCCGGGCTCTCGCCGATATAGGGGGCGCCGGCAGATCGCCGGCCTTTGGTCAATCACAAGAAGTCCAGGTGAGATAATGAGTCCGTCTACGGATACGACATCGCGTCCGCAGGAGGCGCATAAATTCGAGGCCGAGGTTTCCCGCCTGCTGCACCTGATGGTGCATTCGGTCTATTCGAACAAGGACATCTTCCTGCGCGAGCTGATCTCGAACGCGGCAGATGCCTGCGAGAAGCTGCGCCAGTTGTCTCTGGTCGACCCGGCGCTTGTCGCCGGCGAAAGCGAATTCGGCATCACGGTCTCGGCGAATGTCGAGGAAAAGACGCTGACGGTGGCCGACAACGGTATCGGCATGAGCCACGAAGAGCTTATCGCCAATCTCGGCACGATCGCACGCTCGGGCACCGGCGCTTTCCTCGAGGGTCTTGAGAAGAGCGAAGACAGGACCGCCTTCATCGGCCAGTTCGGTGTCGGCTTCTATGCCTCCTTCATGGTCGCGGCCGAGGTTGAGGTGATCTCCCGCCGCGCCGGATCGAGCGACGCCTGGTCGTGGCGCTCGGATGGCAAGGGGACTTTCACGGTCGAGGCGGTCGAGGGCGACGCTGCGCCGGCGCGCGGCACGCGGGTGATCCTGCATCTGCTGGACGATGCGCTCGACTATGCCGAGGATGCGACCATCGAGCGGATCGTGCGCGATTATTCGGCTCATGTGCCGGTGCCGATCACGCTTATGCGCAAGGACGCGGAAGAGCCGGAGCAGATCGCCGACGGGTCGGCGCTGTGGCGCAAGTCGCGTTCCTCGGTCACGGAAGAGGAATACAAGGAATTCTACGGCCATGTCGGCGGGCTCTATGACGAGCCGGCGCTGACGCTGCACTACAAGGCGGAAGGGCGGCAGGAATACTCCGTGCTGCTGTTCGTGCCCTCGACCAAGCCGTTCGACCTGTTCGATCCGAGCCGCAAGGGCCGGGTGCGGCTCTATGTGCGGCGCGTGTTCATCAGCGACGAGGTCGAGCTGCTGCCGCCGTGGCTGCGTTTCGTGCGCGGTGTGATCGATTCCGATGACCTGCCGCTCAATCTTTCGCGCGAACTTCTGCAGGACAACCCGATTCTCGATTCGATCAGGAAGGGCGTCACCAACCGCGTTCTGTCGGAACTCGAAAAACTCGCCGAGAAGGATGCCGAGGCCTATGCCAAGGTCTGGGAGGCTTTCGGCGCGGTGCTGAAGGAAGGTCTCTACGAGGACCCGGCACGGCGCGATGCGCTGTTCAAGTTGGCTCGCTTCCAGACCACCAAGGGTGACGGCTGGCGGACGCTTGCCGAGATCGTCACCGATATGCGCGAGAACCAGACGGCGCTTTTCTATGCAGTCGGAGAGGACCGCGCGGCGCTTGAAAAGAGCCCGCATCTGGAAGGGTTCCGGGCGCGCGATATCGAAGTGCTGCTGCTGACCGATCCGGTCGATGCCTTCTGGGTGCGTACCGCGCTTGGTTTCGACGGCAAGCCGTTCCATTCGATCACGCAAGGATCCGCCGATCTCGACGCCATTCCGGTCAGCGAAGATGCGCCGGCCGGTGAGGCGGGCGACGAAGCGGCCATTGCCGGTCTTGTTGCCGCGCTGAAGACCGCGCTTGGCGAGACGGCAGGCGATGTACGGGTGTCGGAACGCCTCGCGGCGAGCCCGGTCTGCCTTGTGGCGGCGGATTTCGGCCCCGACCGTCAGCTCGAGCGGCTTCTGGCGCAGCAGGAGGGCGGTGCCAAACAGGCGCCGGTGCTCGAGATAAATCCGCGTCACGGGCTCATCAAGGTGCTGGCCGACAAGCTGGCAGCCGGCGGCGATCTCGGTGCGACGCCGTCGATGCTGTTCGGTCTTGCGCGCATTCTCGACGGCGATGCGCCGGACGATCCGTCGGCCTTTGCCGAGGAGATGGCAAAGCTGATCGAGGCCGCCTGCGCGGGCTGACCGGTGCGGGTTTTGAGCGCGCGTTTTCTTGTCCAAAAAGTCTGTCAACTTTTTGGGAAAGCGCTACCGAGCGGGATTTTCGTGTCGGTTTCGTTCGACAAGAAAAAGGCCGCCGGGGACACTCGGCGGCCTTTCTCGTTTCGCTCTGGCTCTTGCGCTCAGTCGCGCAGCATCGCTGCGCCGACAATCGCGCCGGGAAGGCCTCGGCGATCGATCTGGACGATGACGGCGCAGCCCTTGTTGCTGTCGGCGTCGAGGATTTCGTTACGCGGCAGTTCGAACCGCTCGGCGCGGCCTTTCCACATGCCAACCGGCTGAAGTTCGTGGACGACGTTGAAGTAGGTGGCGGTGAGGCCGCGGTTTTCGCCCCGCTTGATTTCCACGCTGCGCGTCTTGTCGAGCGTCGCGAGCCAGACGGTGGCGGTGTCGGGTGCGTCGTCCGCTCCGGCGACGTCGATGACGATGGCGTCGTCCTTGGTCGTCATGGTCACGGCGACCGGCAGGCCATGAAAGCGGTTGATCTGGCGGGTTACCGAAATTTCGACAGCGTTTTTGTCGCTTCCGATGACGTGTTCGCGGCCGTTGACCACCATTTGCGGTGTGTAGATCGCGGTGTCGCCACGGCTTTGCGCATAGGCTTTCTGGCGGGCGCTGAACTTGCCGTTCGCAAGCGTGTCCTTCCAGCCGAGATAATCCCAGTAATCGACCGGCAGGGTAAGGACGATCAGGTCATTGTCTTCGGCGAGCTTGCCGGCGAGCTTGTCGGCCGGCGGGCAGCTCGAACAGCCCTGACTGGTGAACAGTTCGACCACGGCTTTTGCGGCGGCGTGTGCGCTCTGCTGCGCCATCATCAGGGCCGAGAGGGCGAGCAAGCCGCTGGCGAAGATACCGAAACGAATCTGCATTTTGGTCCCGAGGTCACTGGATTGGTGCCGCACGGCACCTGTCTAGCGCAGAATAGTATCGAACGAAACAATCACGAACCACTCACGTTGGGGTGAGGGCCGATCACCGTTTCGGCATCACGTCGCCGGTCGCGCCGGGCGGGTTGCCGAATGGGGCAACTGCGGCGCCGGCCAGCACCTCGGCATCGTGGCCAAGCGCCCAGTGGACTGTCGGGAAGGCGATTTCGTCCCACGGGATATCGGCTTCATCGAACAGCGCGACTTCGAGGCTTTCGGGGCCTGGGGCAATGGGGCCGAGCAGTGTCGCGCGATAGATCAACTGGACCTGCGAGATGCGCGGCACGGTGTAGACCGCGAGCAGGCGGTCGATGCGAATGTCGGCGCTCGCTTCCTCGATGGCCTCGCGCCGGGCGCCGTCCTCGGGCGTTTCGTTGAGTTCGAGATAGCCGGCGGGCAGCGTCCACAGACCGTAGGCCGGTTCGATGGCGCGACGGCACATCAGGATTTGTCCGCCGGCGCGAACGACCGAACCGACGACGATTTTCGGGTTTTCATAGGCGACAAAGCCGCAATCGCGGCAGACGGCCCGCTCGATATTGTCGCCGTCGGGAACGGCGCGGATGAAATTGCCGAGAGGGTCGTCGGTGCCGTCGGTCATGAACCGGCGGATGTGGGCGGCGTGCAGCCCTCGGCCGGTTCCGTCTCGCCAAGCGCCTTGTCGATCAGCGGCAGCACCGTGTCGTTCAACAGCTTGGTGTAGAGCGGTCCGATCTGCTTGTGGCGGATGCAGCCGAACTTGTCGATGATGAAAGTTTCCGGCTGGCCGGTGACGCCGAACTCGATCGCCGAACGATAGGTCGTGTCGAAGCCGATGCGCTCGAACGGGTTCTCGTGGTCGACGAGATAACCGCGGGCGGCGGTTTCGCTGTCGCGGACATTGATGCCGACGAGCTGGAAGCGGCTGTCCTTCTGCAGTTCAAGCAGGATCGGGTGTTCCTGACGGCAGGGCACGCACCACGAGGCCCAGAAGTTCAACAGCGTCACCTTGCCGTCGAGATCGGCGCGCTTGAGGCCGGGGACTTCCTTGCCGTTCAGTGTGACGCCCGGAAGCGGGCCGAGGTCGAACTGCGGCGCCTGCTTGTGGATCAGCGCGGACGGCAGGATCGAGGGATCGCGGCCGGCACTGAGCTGGTAGAAAAACAGCGCCACCATGCCGGCGAAGATCACCAGCGGCAGCAGTACCAGCAGCGAAGGGCCTTTGCGCGGGGTGTCTTCGCCGCCCGTCGGTTCGTCGTTGCTGTCGCTCATGAGTGTTTCTCGTCACGATGGTCGGAACGGCGGCGCATGCCGCGGGCCTCAAGCTCGGCGAGCAGGCGGCGCTGGATGCCATAGTCGACGCGGATCCAGACGATCAGCGCGATCACCACCGCAAGCGCGATGCCGTAGGAGGCGATGATAAAGCCGGCGTGGCGGCCGAGTTCGAACATGGCGGTCACTCCGCTCCGGCGTTGGAGGCTTCGAGCATGCGCAGCGTGCGAATACGGCGGCGCAGGATCTCGTTGCGCATCACCATCAGATGCAACACCGTGAACAGGAGCGTGAACGCAATGGCCATGGCGAGCAACGGGATGAGGATGGTGTGATGGATCGTCGGGCCGTCGAGGCGCATGACGCTGGCCGGTTGGTGCAGCGTGTTCCACCATTCGACCGAGAACTTGATGATCGGGATGTTGACGAAGCCGACGAGGACGAGCACGGCGGCGGCCTTGCCGGCGCGGATCGGATCCTCGATCGAGCGCCACAGCGCAATCAGGCCGAGATACATGATGAACAGGATCAACACCGAGGTCATGCGGGCGTCCCATTCCCACCAGGTGCCCCACATCGGCTTGCCCCAGAGCGAGCCGGTGATCAGCGACAGGAATGTGAAGGCCGCACCGACCGGCGCGGCACTCTTGGCCGAAACATCGGCGAGCGGGTGCTTCCACACGAGGAGGCCGACCGAGGAGATCGACATCATCGTATAGGCGAACATGGCGAGCCAGGCGGCGGGAACATGGATGAACATGATCCGCACGGTGTTGCCCTGCTGGTAGTCCGCCGGCGCGTAGAAGAACGACAGATACAGTCCGACGACGAAAGTGACGACCGTCAGGCCGATGAGCCACGGCAGCAGGCGATCCACGAAACCCAGGAAACGGGTCGGGTTTGCGAGTGCCCAAAGGCGGCTGGTTGAGGCGGTGGTGTCAGTCATGGCGCCATTTGTACCGATGGTTTTCCGGTTTCTCAACGAAAAGGGCTAGGCCCGGAACCTATTAATCCTGCGCATCCTGTCTGGCCGCGTCAGCCAAACCCGAAGGGCGGGGCGCATTTTCCCGCTGAACGATGTGAGGCAGCCTTGAAAACCGGACGGTTTCCGGCGGCTCCCCGCCTTGTCAGCGAACAAGTCCGCTCCCGCACAATGGCAGGATTAATAAGTCCTGAGCCTTAGAAGCCCATGACCTCGGTCAAATTATGTCGTTTGCCTGCGCTGTCCACCACCCTGCGACACTATCGTCAACCTCTGCCGCGTGGGCGCGGTGCTCTGACTTGTCGTTGATCAACCGCGGCCGCCGAAGACTAAGATGTCCCAGATCATCGCCTCGTCGCCGCCGCGCAGGAAGCCGTTGTACTGGTGCGCGGATTCGATGGTGATGGTTTGGCCGACGACGCCGGCTTTCAGGCCGATCGCGGAGCCGAGGCGGTAGACCGGCTTTTCGTCGAGGGTCTTGCCGTTGACCTTGACGACGAGTTTGGAGCGTTTGCTCTTGCCGATATCGTCATGGGCGTTGACCTGAATGGTGTCGATATAGGCCGGTGCGTCGAGGGTGACGACGTAGCTGAACTTTGCCGTGCAGGCGCGGTCGTCGCTGGCGCAATAGCGTGCGCAGGCGGTGCCACCAATGCAGTACTTGCCGCCGTCGTCATGGAAGATGACGGCGCCCTCGGTATTTTTCGCGGTGTTCGTCGCGGGCTTGGCGGCGGGTGCTGCGGCGGCAGCTTGAGGTTTGGCGGAGGCAACCTTTTTAGGTTCGGCCGAGCCGCTGTCTTCAGCTTCAACCACCGGCGTTTCCGCTTCGCTTTCCTTCGCGACTGGTTCGGCCTTGCGGACGGCTGCTGGCCGTTCCGGCTCGGGAACGTTCTGGACGCCCATATCTTGTGAAGCCTGCGCCGGCTTCGGTGCCGGTGTGGATTGCTCGGATGCGAGCGTTGCGGGCGTGCCTGCCGCGATGACGAGCGCTGTCAGGCAGCCAAGGGAAATTGTGCGTTTCATTCGTCTGACCCCGTAGCAATGAAGTTTGCGGGGTCAATCAGGTCGGCGAAGTTCGGCCTGAGCGGGGCCGAAACGGGGCGACAATAGGGTGATTTCGGGGCCGCCCCGCACCGATGTTCAGCCGGTGCGGACTGCTTGACAGGGCTATTCCGCTGCCAAGCGCAGGGCCGCGGCCGCCGCAACGGGTCCGAGGACTGCCGACATCAGCGACAGGGCGCACATGAAGAGGAACGGCGTCAGGAACGGCGTCGGCTGGGTGATCGCCGCGTTGGCGGCGGAAACGCCGAAGATAAGCACCGGGATCGTCAGCGGCAGAACGAGGATCGCCAGAAGCACGCCGCCACGCCTCAGCGATACGGTGAGCGCTGCGCCGATCGCGCCGACCAGGGTGAGCGCCGGGGTGCCGACAGCAAGCGTGACGACGACGGCGCCGATCGCCAGCGGTTCAAGATTGACGAAGATTGCCAGGATCGGGGCGGCAAGCACCAGCGGCAGGCCGGTCGCCACCCAGTGCGCCATCGCCTTGACGAAGACGACCAGTTCGAGCGGGTGCTCCCCGAGCAGGATGAGATCGAGGGTGCCGTCCTCACGCTCGGTCTGAAACAGCCGGTCGAGGCCGAGCAGGGTGGCGAGCAGGGCGCCGATCCACAGGATGGCCGGGCCGATGCGGGCGAGAAGCTTGAGGTCGGGGCCGATGCCGAAGGGAATGACCGTCACCACGGTGAGGAAGAACAGCACGCCCATCAGCGCGCCGCCGCCGACGCGCACGGCAAGGCGGATCTCGCGCACGAACAGGGCCGACATGGCGCTCATCATGGCCGCACCTCGCCGAGCTTGAGGGATTTCGTTTCGGCCAGCGGCAGATTGCTGTGGGTAACGGCGATGACGATGCCGTCATCGAGCAGATGCGATGTCATGAGTTCTCCGAGCCGCTTTTCGCTGGCGGCATCGAGCGCAGCCGTCGGCTCGTCGAGCAGCCAGACGGGGCGGCGCGAGACGATCAGGCGGGCAAGCGAAAGACGGCGGCGCTGGCCAGCGGACAAAACCGCGGCCGGCAAATGGCTCAGCTGGGCGAGGCGTACGGTTTCGAGCGCTTCAGCCACGCTGGTGCCGGTGTCGCCATAATAGCGGTGCCAGAAATCAACATTCTCGGTGACGGTGAGCTGCAGCTTCAGCGCATTCTCGTGGCCGAAATAGTGGCACTGGGCGCCGACGGAAAGCTCGGGGTCGCCGCCGTGCAGGGTCAGTGTTCCCTCGACCTGTTTGACCAGACCGGTGATGGTGCGCAACAGGCTCGATTTGCCGGCGCCGTTCGGGCCGGTCACGACCAGCGCTTCGCCGCTCGAGACGGAGAAATCGACGTCGGTGAAGACGCGCCGGCCGCCGCGTTCGCAAATCAGGCCTTTTCCTTCTAAAGTGAGCGTGGTCATCACCGTTTTCCGGGACCCGCGCCCCGACCTTGCCTCTTGGCGGACCCGGCCGGGTCCGGTGGTCTGTTCGATCCCGCCAATGGGGTGTGCGCGTCCCGGGTGGGTATGTTGGGTGCGCGGAGCTGGCAAGACTTTTGTTCGTCTGGCTTCGCAGTGCAAAATTCGCTATACGGCTCGCAATCTGTGCTGTCGCGGCAGCCAATTCCCTGGCTGATATTGCGGTAGCGCACTGGACGACTACGAACACCGGCATCACCGATACCGGATACCGCTTCAGGCCGCAACGTGTCGTGTCCCACGCACGCAAACCGGCCGCACCGCGAAAGAGGGGATCGTCAACACATGACCAAACCGTCGCTCGACAGTTTCAAGTCTCGCAAGACACTCAAGGTCGGTAAGAAAGAATACGAGTATTACGACCTCAAGGAGGCCGAGAAGAACGGCCTCGACGGCATTTCCCGGCTGCCCTTCTCGCTGAAGGTCCTGCTGGAAAACCTGCTGCGCAACGAAGACGGCCGCACGGTGACCGCCGAGGATATCAAGGCGATGGCCGAATGGCTGAAGGATCGCCGCTCGGACCGAGAGATCGCCTTCCGCCCGGCGCGCGTGCTGATGCAGGACTTCACCGGTGTGCCGGCGGTCGTCGACCTTGCTGCGATGCGCGACGCGACGGTGAAGCTCGGTGGCGATCCGGAAAAGATCAATCCGCTGGTGCCGGTCGATCTCGTCATCGACCACTCGGTGATGGTCGACAAATTCGGCACCGAGACCGCCTTTAAGGCCAATGTCGATCTGGAATATGAGCGCAACGCAGAGCGTTACGAGTTCCTGCGCTGGGGCCAGGAAGCGTTCGACAACTTCCGCGTCGTGCCGCCGGGAACCGGCATCTGCCACCAGGTGAACCTGGAGTACCTCGCCCAGACCGTGTGGACCCGCAAGGACAAGCGCAAGACCAAGAACGGCAAGGAAACAGTCGAGGTCGCCTATCCGGACACGCTGGTCGGCACCGACTCGCACACCACCATGGTCAACGGCCTTGCCGTTCTCGGCTGGGGCGTCGGCGGCATCGAAGCGGAAGCGGCCATGCTCGGTCAGCCGATCTCGATGCTGATTCCGGAAGTCATCGGCTTCCGCCTGACCGGCAAGCTGACCGAAGGCGTTACCGCCACCGACCTGGTGCTGACCATCGTCGAGATGCTGCGCAAGAAGGGCGTTGTCGGCAAGTTCGTCGAGTTCTTCGGCCCGGGCCTCTCCAACATGAGCCTGGAAGACCGCGCGACGATCGCCAACATGGCGCCGGAATATGGCGCGACCTGTGGCTTCTTCCCGGTGGACGCCGAGGCGATCGACTATCTCAACGACACCGGCCGTAAGGACAGCCGCGTCGAGCTGGTCGAAGCCTATGCCAAGAAGCAGGGCCTCTACCGCACCACCAAGTCGGAAGACCCGGTCTTCACCGACACGCTGGAACTCGACCTCGACAGCGTCGTGCCGTCGATCGCCGGTCCGAAGCGTCCGCAGGACCGCATCGCGCTTTCCGAAGCGCCGGAATCCTTCGCCCTCGCCATGGAGAAGGAGTGGAGCAAGCTCGAGGAGCTCGACAAGCGGGCGCCGGTTGAGGGCGCGGACCACGATCTCGGCAATGGCGACGTGGTCATCGCGGCGATCACCTCGTGCACCAATACCTCGAACCCGAGCGTGTTGATCGGTGCCGGCCTCGTCGCCCGCAATGCGCTGAAGAAGGGCCTTTCGGTCAAGCCGTGGGTCAAGACCTCGCTGGCGCCGGGCTCGCAGGTGGTCACCGACTACCTTGAGAAGGCCGGCCTGCAGGAAGATCTCAACGCGCTCGGCTTCAACCTGGTCGGTTATGGCTGCACCACCTGTATCGGCAATTCCGGCCCCCTGCCGGGTCCGATCTCGGCGGCGATCAACCAGAACGATCTGGTCGCCTGTTCGGTGCTGTCGGGCAACCGCAACTTCGAGGGCCGCGTCAACCAGGATGTGCGGGCGAACTACCTCGCCTCGCCGCCGCTGGTGGTCGCCTATGCGCTGGCCGGTTCGATGAAGATCAACCTGACCAAGGATCCGGTCGGCTACACCAAGGACGGCGAGCCGGTCTACCTGAAGGACATCTGGCCGACGACCAAGGAAATCGCCGACCTCGTGCGCAAGTCGATCTCCAAGAAGATGTTCAAGGAGCGCTACGGCAACGTGTTCGAGGGCGACAAGAACTGGCAGAAGATCAAGGTCGAGGGTTCGCTGACCTACGATTGGCCGCTGTCGTCGACCTACGTGCGCAATCCGCCCTATTTCGAAGAGATGTCGATGGAGCCGAGCCCGGTCACCGACATCGAAAATGCGCGGGTGCTTGGCCTGTTCCTCGACTCGATCACCACCGACCACATCTCGCCGGCCGGTGCGATCAAGGCCGACAGCCCGGCGGGCTCGTATCTCAGCGAGCATCAGGTCAGCCAGAAGGATTACAACTCCTATGGCTCGCGGCGCGGCAACCACGAGATCATGATGCGTGGCACCTTCGCCAATATCCGCATCAAGAACCAGATGGTGCAGGGCATCGAGGGCGGTGTGACGCAGCATCAGCCGTCGGGCGAGACCATGCCGATCTACACCGCGGCGATGAAGTATCGCGAAGAGGGCGTGCCGCTGGTGGTCTTCGCCGGCAAGGAATACGGCACCGGTTCGTCGCGCGACTGGGCGGCCAAGGGCACGCGTCTGCTCGGCGTTCGCGCCGTCATCGCGCAGTCCTTCGAGCGCATCCACCGCTCGAACCTGATCGGCATGGGCGTTCTGCCGCTCGTCTTCGAGGAAGGCACCTCGTGGGAATCGCTCGGCATCACCGGTGCCGAGACGGTCTCCATCAAGGGGCTTGGCGCCGACCTCAAGCCGCGCCAGATGCTCGATGCGGAGATCACCTATGCGGATGGCGGCAAGAAGACCGTGCCGCTGCTGTGCCGCATCGATACGCTCGACGAGCTCGATTATTTCCACAATGGCGGCATCCTGCACTACGTGCTGCGCAACCTCGTGGCGTAATCACTGAGGGCTTTGCCCGACACGCATTGCAAGAGGGCGTCGCGACATCGCGGCGCCCTTTTCGTTTGCGCGGGTGGCCGCGAGGTGGCGACCATTCGTGCAAGTCTAGGCCTCGAACAAGCGCGCTGTTTCTTTCCGCCGTGTCAGTCACTTGTGCGGAAATCATGAAGACGTTTATTCAAATGACTTTCTTTGTTTCGGCGAACATTTCGCATTAACCATTTGTTAACCATAATCAACGCAGATTCTGTTAATCTTCGCCGCGCAGAATGCGCCTGGCGCGCCCTCTCGGCAGAGAGCGCGCGCCGACAAAGAGGCGGGGCATTTCAGGCGCCTCGATAAGGCGTGCGAATTGTCCCAGCGTTGCCAGGAGGCCGCGCCCATGCAGACGATCGCGCCGCCGAGTACGGTTGTGAACAGCCTGTTCCGTCGCCTGGTCGGCAAGGACCCGGAGCGCCGGCAGCGTCATGGCAAATCGCAGGACGAAGAAACCGCGCGTGAAGACGAGGACGCGTCGGTGCTGGTCGATACCGCGACCGAGGACGCTTTCGGCGATGGCGAGGAACATCGCGCGCCGCAGCCGGCTGGCCCCAGCTATGCCGATGTCGGCCACAGGGTGCTCGACCATGTCGCGCCCGTTGCCATTCGCTCCGATCATGCCTGGACGGCTGCCGTCGAGGATGAAGGTGCGGCGGACGCAGAGCCGGCAGGAGCGGAGGTGGGCGACGATCCCGCGATGCTGCTTGTGAGCGATTCCAACCCGGCTGTTGGCTCCGGTTCCGCGGAGGCTCCAGACCTTGCCGAACACATCGCACAGCCCGCAGCGCCCGAGAGCGGGGAAGCGGCCGCGACCGCGGTCGCAACGGGCGAAGAACCGCTCACGCTCTACGATGTCGTTGACGAACAAGAGCCGGGCCCCACGGCGTCCCCTGTTCCGGCTGCAAACCCATACGGGGCCGCGCCGCCTGCGCCCTCCTGCGGCAGCAAGACCGATCTCGCGACATAGCGGGCCGTCCTGTTGGCGAACAGCCAGTCTAAGCGAGAGTGCGTAGCAGCCAAACGGCGGCGACGCCGACAAGCATTGTGATTGGAAGACTGCGGGTCCACAGGGCAACCGCCAGCGAGATCGCCGCCGCGCCCCATTCGGCCGGTCCGGCCTGAACGACGATGACGGTGAGAAGGGCCGCGATGAGGCTGCCGGGCAAGGCGGACAACGCGCTTGCTGTCGGCCCCTCGGACGGAAGGGCGGAGCCGAGCAGATAGCCCCCGAGGCGGATCGCGTACGTGCCGGCCGCGAGTCCGGCAATGAGAAGCGTGTGGTCATCCATGATGTCGTACCGCCGCAAAGCTCGCGCCCGCGATCGCGCCTGCAATCAGCCCCCAGGACGGATCGACCGGCAGGGTCAGGGCGATGCCGCCTGCCGTGACGGCCGAGATGATCCAGGGCGACAGGTCCTGCCGTCCGCGCCACAGCCCGGTCAGAAGCAGGATGAAGGCGGCCGTGAAGGCGAAGTCCATGCCGAGCGAGGCCAGATCGGGAAGGGCGCTGGCGAAGGCGGCGCCCGCTGCCGTCGAGGCGACCCAGACCACGAACAGGTTGACCCCGCCGCCAAGCAGAAACCAGTAGCCGGCAGGCCGTCCGGCGGTGCGGGTCGCGTGCATCAATACCCAATTCTCATCCGTCGTCAGGTGAACCCCGAGCAGGATCTGCCAGAGCGGCCGGCCGGCGAATTCGCTGCGCAGCGATGCGGTCATCAGCAGCACGCGCAGATTGAGCGCCAGGCCTGCGATCACGGCGATGGTCAGCCCGACGCCTGCGCCCAGGCGTTCCATCGCGACGATCTGGGACGCGCCGGCAAACACGAGGCCTCCCATGATGCCGGTCGTCGGCGCGTCCATGCCTTGCTGCGCCGCGAGAAGCCCAAAGGCCGCGCCATAGATCGCAACCCCGAAGGAGAGCGGAATGATGTCGCGGAAGCCGCTTCGAAACTCCTGCGGCTGGGAGATTGGCAACGGGAGCGCTTGATGAGACATTGGCTTGCACTGGATTGATGAAACGATGTTCGATATAATGAACGAATGGGAGATGTTCGTCAAGACGAACGATGAAAGTTTAAAACGAACGATATGACGCCAAATGCCATTATTGCAGCGGCCATCCGGCGCGAGCGGGAGCTTGCGCAGATGAGCCTTTCCGCGCTTGCCGCCAAAGCCAATCTGGCCAAATCGACGCTTTCTCAGCTCGAATCGGGAAAGGGCAATCCAAATGTCGAGACGCTCTGGGCGATTGCGGTGGCGCTCGACATTCCCTTCAGCTCTCTGTTTGAGGGCGCGTCGTCGCGCAGCCAGCTTGTCCGGGCCGGCGAGGGGGTGGGCCTGGCGTCCGGTCAGTCGGAGTTTTCCACTGTTCTGCTCGACAAATGCCCACCGGATCGGCGGCGCGATATCTATCGCATCCGTTTGCTGCCGGGCGCGGTGCGGCGCGCCGATCCGCATCCGCAGGGTACGCTCGAGCACGCGCTGGTGTGTCATGGCAAGGTAAGTGTGGGGCCGCTCGACGAGCTGGTCGATCTCGGGCCGGGGGACTATTTCCGCTATCCCGGCGACGTCGCGCATTCCTACGAGGCTGTCGGCGAGGAGGCCCTTCTCGTGCTGATCATGGACAGCCTTCGGTAGGCCCCAAGCCGGGCTCGGCAGTTCGCGGTCAGGCCGCTCCGATATCCCTGTCGTCGCCGAGATAACCGATAGCTGCGCGAACGATCCGCGCCTCCAGCGTTTCCGGATCGCTCGGGCCGAACGCGCCGGTCGCGTCCGTCATGCCATAGGTGAGCGCCGCCAGATCGCGCGCGGCTTCCGCCGGATTGTTCATCCCGTGGCGGGCGAGCGCATCCGCGATGACCGTCAGGATCCGCCGCTTCAACTCCAATGTCTCGGTGTTCATCGGCAACAGCGCCTCGGCGTAGCTGAGGCTGCGGGTCAGGCCCGGATATCTCCGCCAATGGGCGATCCCAGCCCGCACCAGTGCTGCAACCAAAGCTGACAGGTCGTCGCTCTGAGGTTGGTGTGTCGCTTCTTCAAGCGCGGCGAGCAGGCCTTCGCGCTTGTTGCGGATCAATGTTGCCAGCAGCGCTTCGCGCGCCGGGAAGTACTGGTAGAGGCTGCCTATGCTCACTCCGGCCCGCTCCGCGACCGCATTGGTGGTGAAAGCGGGCAGGCCGTCGGTTTCCAGAATGCGAGCAGCAGCCTCAAGGATTGCCGCGACGGTCGCCTGCGAGCGCGCCTGCCGCGGCTGTTTTCGGACGTTGACGGTGGAATTGGGTGCGGTCATGGAATGCGATTTTTCAATGTGAGCAATTGCTCGCATCATAGCTGCATCCTCACTCAACGCAATGAAGAACCTGATGACAGACACGCTTCTTTTCTTTCGGGCCTGGCTCGGCGCACCGCTGCGCGTCGCCTCGCTCATCCCCTCGAGCGAAAGCTTGGCCGGCCTCATCACCACGGGGATCGGGCCGGACAGCGGTCCGCTTCTGGAACTCGGTCCCGGCACCGGGGTGTTCACCCGTGCGCTCCTGCAGCGAGGTGTCGCCGAGGCCGATCTGACCCTGATCGAGGCGGGGCCGGACTTCGCCGCGCTGATGAGCGACCGCTTTCCCGCCGCGCGGGTGCACAACATGGATGCCGGACAGCTGCACCGGCTGAATGAGACCGGGCCGCGGCTGCATGGCGCGGCGATCAGCGGTCTGCCGCTGCTTTCGATGCCGAAGGGCCAGGTTCTCGGGATCCTCGCCGGCTGTTTCGCGCTGCTGCGCGACGGCGCGGCGCTCAACCAGTTCACCTACGGCCCGCGCTGCCCGATCGCGCCGTCCGTACTCGCTCGGCTCGGCCTTCGGACGCAGCGGGTCGGTCACACCTATCGCAACTTCCCGCCGGCGACCGTCTGGCGGATCACCCGGAGGAAAGACCATGCGGCTTGACGGAAAACGAGCGCTTGTCACGGGCGGCACCGCCGGCATCGGGCTCGCCATCGCGCGGGCGCTGGCGGCGGAAGGCGCGAAGGTGATCCTGAGCGGGCGCGATCTGGCCCGCGCCGAGGCCGTCGCGGCCACACTGCCGGATGCCGAGGCCATCGCCGCCGATCTCTCGCGGCCGGGCGATCAGGTGCGGCTCATCGAGGAGGTGGCTGAGCGCTGGCCCGATCTGGCGCTGCTCGTCAACAATGCCGGGATGCAGGTGAATTTACCGGCGACGGGGCTCGGCGATGCCGGTCTTGCCGATCAGATGCGCGCCGAAGTGGAACTCAACCTGACGGCGCCGGCACTGCTGTCGCTCGGGCTTATGCCGGTTCTGGCGCGTCAGGACGAGGCGGCGGTGGTCAACATCACGTCGGGTCTTGCCATCGTGCCGAAGCGCACCGCGCCGGTCTATTGCGCGACCAAGGCGGGGTTGCGCAACCTGACGCGCAGCCTGCGCTTCCGCTGCGAGGATGCCGCGCCGACGGTGCGGATGATCGACGTTGTGATGTCCTATGTGGACACGGCCATGACGGCGGGGCGGTCGGGCAAGAAAATCTCGGCCGACGCGGCGGCGGCCGATGTTCTGAGTGGGCTGCGCCGTGGCCGCGATATCGTCTGGGTCGGAAAGACCCGGGTGCTGCGCTGGCTCGACTGCCTGCTTCCCGGACTTGCGACGCGGATTTTGCGGAACAGTTGAGGAGGCATCCCGACATATCGTCATCCTCCGGCTTGACCGGAGGATCGTTGCTCGGCTCGAACAATCAGCGTGCGGACGCCGCTCAGCCTTCTGCGCCGTCTTCCTCTTCCTGCTCGACCGCGTGCTTCTGCATCAGCGGGACCTGGGCGATGGCGAAGATGACGGTGAGCGGCAGGAAGCCGAAGGTCTTGAAGGTGACCCAGCTTTCCTCAGAGAAATTGCGCCAGACGGCTTCGTTGACGACGGCCATGACGAGGAAGAACAGGCCCCAGCGCAGCGTCAGCTTTCGCCAGCCCGCCTCGTCGAGGTGAAAGGCGCCATCGAACAGCTTGGCGAGGAAGTATTTGCCAAAGGCGAGGCCGCCGAGCAGCGCGACCGCGAACAGGCAATAGACGATGGTCGGCTTGATCTTGAAGAAGGTCGCGTCGTTGAGGATCACCGACAGGGTGACGAAGAAGACGACGAGGACGCCGGACACCGCCGGCATGGTCGGGATGTGCTTGTAGCGCACATAGGAGACGGCGAGCGCGATGACGGTCAGCACGGCAAGCACGACGCCGGCGACGACCAGCGGTTTGTAGGTCTCGCCGCCGATGGTGACGGGGCTCGCCAGCATGTAGGTGGCGAAGAAGACGACGAGCGGGCCGAAGTCCAGGAGGAACTTGAAGCCGGACGACGGCGTGGCGCGGTTGGTCTGGTCGGTCATGGCGCTTTCGGTGCTCGTGTTTATTCGGCGAAACCGGCGATGGCCTTGGCGAAGTCGCCGGCATCGAAGGGTTCGAGGTCGTCGACCCCTTCGCCGACGCCGATGAAATGCACCGGCAGCTTGTGCTTGGCGGCGATGGCGACGAGGATGCCGCCGCGCGCGGTGCCGTCGAGCTTGGTCATGGCAAGCCCGGTGACGCCGGCCTTGTCGCGGAAGATCTCGACCTGATTGAGCGCGTTCTGCCCGGTGGTGGCATCAAGCGTCAAAAGCACGCTGTGCGGCGCGGTCTCGTCGTGCTTCCTGATGACGCGCACGACTTTTTCGAGCTCGGCCATCAGCTCGGCCTTGTTCTGCAGCCGTCCGGCGGTGTCGATCAGAAGGACGTCGGTCGGGGTTTCCTTGGCCTCGCGCATGGCGTCGAAGACAAGGCCGGCGGCGTCGGATCCGGCATCGCGCGAAATCACCGGCGCGCCGACCCGGTCGCCCCAGATCTTCAGCTGCTCGATGGCCGCGGCGCGGAAGGTGTCGCCGGCGGCCAGCATCACCTTGTGGCCTTGCGCGCGGAACTTCGCGGCGAGCTTGCCGATGGTGGTTGTCTTGCCGGTGCCGTTGACGCCGACGACGAGGATCACATGCGGCGCGTGGCCGGCATCGACGGTGAGCGGCTGCGCGACCGGTTCGAGCACCGCCTCGACCTCTTCGGCGAGCACCTTGCGGACTTCCTCGTCGGAGATTTCCTTGTCGTAGCGGCCATCGGCGAGGCGCTCGGTGATCGCCATCGCGGTTTCGACGCCAAGGTCGGACTGGATGAGGATGTCTTCCAGCTCCTCAAGCGTCTCGTCATCGAGCTTCCGTTTACGAAAGATGGAGCTGATGCCGTCGGTCAGCGCGTGCGACGAGCGGCCGAGGCCCTTCTTCAGGCGCTGGAACCAGGAAACCTTTTCCGCCTTCGGCTCTTCCGCAGGCTCTTCGGCTGGAGCGGGTTCGGCTTCGGGTTCTGCTGCCGGCTCTTCGACATCGGGTGCCGCTTCGGCGAGAGCTTCCTCCGCCGGAGCCTCATCGACGGGTGCGGGCGATTCAGGCTCTGCGGTTTCCGCCTCGACCGGCTCGGGGATCGTCTCCTCGGGCGCGGTCTCCGTCGGAGCTTCCGCCTGCTCGATGACGCGCTCTTCGAGCTGCTCTTCAGGGGTCGCGGTTTCCTCGCCCTTGCCGCCGAACAGGCGCTTGAACAGGCCGCGTTTCTTTTCTTCCGCCATGGGTCCTCCGGCGCGCGGTCGTCAGGCCGCCTGCGCCAACAACTGGCTATGGGTGTGGCCGACGATGGTGACGGGGACGATGTCGCCCGGTGTGCCGCCGACAAGGCTTGTCTCGGTGAAATGTTCGGTGCGGCCGAGGCCGTCGCGCTCGATGAGCACGCTGCGCTTGCGGCCGACTTCGCCGGTCAGGTGTCGTTCGAAGGCGGCGTTGCCGGCCTCGCGCAGCAGCGCGGCGCGGTCCTTGATGAGCTGGCGCGGAAGCTGCGGCATGCGCGCTGCCGGCGTGCCGGGGCGCGGCGAATACGGGAAGACGTGCAGGAAGGTCAGGCCACAGGCCTCGACCAGATCGACGCTGTTGGCGAACATGGTGTCGGTCTCGGTGGGGAAGCCGGCGATGAGGTCGGCGCCGAACACCATGTCCGGGCGCAGCCGGCGCATATCCTCACAGAAACGAATTGAGTCCTCGCGGCTGTGGCGGCGCTTCATGCGCTTGAGGATCATGTTGTCGCCGGCCTGCAGCGAGAGGTGGAGATGCGGCATCAGCCGGTCTTCCTCGGCAAAGGCGCGGATCAGCGCGTCGTCGGCCTCGATGGAATCGATCGACGACAGGCGCAGCCGGCGCAGCTCCGGCACGTTGCGCAGGATGCGGCGGGTGAGCGACCCGAGGCTCGGCGCGCCGGGCAGGTCGTGGCCGTAGCTGGTCAGGTCGACGCCCGTCAGCACGATCTCGTTGTAGCCGTTTTCGACCAGGCGGCGGATCTCGGCGATGGCGGCGCCCATCGGCACCGAGCGCGAGGGCCCGCGGCCATAGGGAATGATGCAGAAAGTGCAGCGGTGGTCGCAGCCGTTCTGGACCTGGACGAAGGCGCGGGCGCGGCCTTCGAGTCCGTCGACCAGATGGGCCGCCGTCTCGCGCACCGCCATGATGTCGCCGACGCGGACCTTTTCCTCGGCGTCGAGGCCGAAGTCGGCGATCTTTTGCCAGCTTGCCGCTTCCAGCTTTTCCTGATTGCCGAGCACAAGATCGACTTCGTCCATGTCGGCGAAAGTGGCGGGCTCGGTCTGCGCGGCGCAGCCGGTGACGAGAATGCGGGCGTCCGGGTTGGCGCGCTTGGCGCGCCGGATTGCCTGGCGCGCCTGACGCACGGCCTCGGCCGTCACCGCGCAGGTGTTGACGACGACGGCGTTGTCGATGCCGGCGGCAGCGGCCTCGCGGCGCATCACCTCGGATTCGTAGGTGTTCAGCCGGCAGCCGAAGGTCAGGAAATCGATAGCCATGCCAGGGTCACGCCGCCTTTTGCCAGGTCAGCGTGTCGAGATCGATGGTGCCGGAAAACTCGGTCTCGATCGGGCCGGTCATGATGATGTGGTCGTCCGCCTCGCGCCACTCGATGATCAGCGGCCCGCCGGGCAGCGTCACGGTGACGGTGCGGCCGGTGCGCCTGGTGCGAGCGGCGGCAACGGCGGCGGCGCAGGCGGCGGTGCCGCAGGCGCGGGTCAGGCCGACGCCGCGCTCCCAGACCTTCAGCGTCAGCGCGTCGGGCGCGGTGACCTGAGCCAGCGAGATGTTGGCGCCCTCGGGGAAGATCGGGTGCTGTTCGAGCACCGGGCCGGAACGTTCCAGCTCGTAGCTCTCGACGTCGTTGTCGACCCAGAAGATCGCATGCGGGTTGCCGACATTGACCACCGACGGCGAATGCAGGGTCGGCGCGTCGATCGGGCCGATCTGCAGCTCGATCGCGCGGGTGTCGCGGAATTCTTCGGCAAGCGGAATGTCCTGCCAGCCGAACTTCGGCATTCCCATGTCGACCGAAACCATGCCGTTGTCCGAGCGGCGCGCGATCAAGAGGCCGGCGCGGGTCTGGATGGTGACGGCGTCCTTGCCGGTTTCTTCCATCAGCAGATGGCCGATGCAGCGGGTGGCGTTGCCGCAGGCGGCAACCTCACTGCCATCGGCGTTGTCGATGCGCATGAAGGCGTCGACACCGACCGGCGAGGTCTCGATGGTGATGAACTGGTCGCAGCCGATGCCGCCCTCACGGTCGGCGATGGCGCGGATCGTGTCGCGGTCGAGGCGCATGGGCGCGCGGCGCACATCGATAACGACGAAGTCGTTGCCGAGCCCGTTCATCTTCAAAAAAGAAAGCGGCCGCGTCATCTGCGCTTGTTCCGTTCGTAGGAATTTCTCGCCTCTATATGGCGGAAACCCGCGCCGATTGCCAGTGGGACCGGCGATATTGCGCGGCATTCAGCCGATTTCGATGACGCAATCGCGGCCTGCTGCGGCAAGGATGCAACGCATTGCCGGCGCGGAGATGGCAATGCAGCCCGCCGTCGGCGGAAATCCGGGCTTGGCGACATGAAAGAAGATGGCGCTGCCGTCGTTGCGTTTGCGCGGGCGCTGGTTGTGATCGAGTACCACCGAGATGTCGTAGAGGCAGTCGTCGCGCCACAGGGTTTCGCTCGAGGCTGGGTAGGGGCGGCGGACGTGGCTATTGTAGTTGCGGTCGCCCGGCGCATCGCACCAGCCGTCGTCGGGCCGGGTCGCGCGAACCGGCAATAGCGTACGGGGGCGGGACCCACGGTCGGCGCGGTAGAAGACGGCGAGCAGGCGATAGCGTCCGGCCGGCGTTGCCCAGTCGCCTTCTCGGCCTCGTCTCGTGATGCCGTTCCGGCCGATGGCGCAGGGGAAGCGCAGCGGCCCGAGTGTCAGCCAGCCCGTTCTGGCGGCCGCCGACAGCGTGCGCACACGGATAACCCGGGTCGTGGTGTCGGGGATGCTGTAAGCCTGCTGCCTCAGATTGCGGGACACGATGCGCTCACCTGTTTGTGAAGCTGATTTGACCGCGTTCGACAAACGCGGCATCTTTCAACACTCGCATTTAAGGCGTTAAAGACCCAACTATATTCGCACTGGAAGCTGTTTCATTGAGAATGACGAAACGGCAAATCGATTTAACCAAGGGCTGGGGACGAGAATGACCGCGCGCAAGATCCTGATTATCGACGATGACGACGATTTGCGCGGTGCTCTCGTCGAGCAACTTTCGCTGTACGAGGAATTCGATACCGTGCAGGCGCCGACCGCCACCAAGGGCATCCAGATGGCGCGCGGCGAGCACATCGATCTGTTGCTGATGGATGTCGGCCTGCCCGACATGGACGGGCGCGAGGCGGTCAAGGTGCTGCGCAAGGGCGGCTTCACCGCGCCGATCATCATGCTGACCGGACACGACACGGATTCCGATACCATTCTCGGCCTTGAGGCCGGCGCCAACGACTATGTGGTCAAGCCGTTCAAGTTCGCGGTGTTGCTGGCGCGGCTGCGCGCCCATCTGCGGCAGTACGAGCAGAGCGAGGACGCGACCTTTTCCATCGGTCCCTACACGTTTCGGCCGAGCGCGAAGCTGCTGCTCAACGAGCGCGGCGCCAAGATCCGGCTGACCGAGAAGGAAACCTCGATCCTGAAGTTTCTCTACCGCGCCGGCGAGAAGCCGGTGACGCGCGACGTGCTGCTGCATGAGGTGTGGGGCTACAATTCGGGCGTCACCACGCACACGCTCGAAACGCACATCTACCGGCTGCGGCAAAAGATCGAGGCGGATCCGTCGAACGCGGAGCTTCTCGTAACCGAAGCGGGCGGGTATAAGCTCGTTCCATAAGACTTTCGGGATCGGGCGGGCGCATGAGCCTCAATGACGACATCAGTGCTCTGCAGCGGGTTTCTCTGTTCGAGGATTTCGCCGACGATCAGTTGCGGCTGCTCGCCTTCGGGGCGGAAGACCGCGACCTGAGCGCCGGCTCGGTGCTGTATGAACAGGGCGATCGCGCCGACTCGGCCTATGTGGTGGTTTCGGGCGCGCTCGAGCTGTTCGGGCCCAATGACGAGCCGATCGGCCGCGCGGGGCCGGGCACGCTGATCGGCGAACTGGCGCTGATGGTCGATACCGAGCGCACCAACCGCGCGGTGGTCAACGAACGCACCCGCGTCATTCTCATTCGCCGCTCGCTGTTCCGCCGTATCCTGCAGGAGTTTCCGGACCTCGCGCGCCGGGTGCAGCAGGACTTCACGGCACGTCTGCAGGAAACGGCACGGGGCCTCGCCCGCGTGCAGGACCGGCTCGACGCACTCGACGCCGAGGCCGAATCACTTTTCTTCCGCGACTGACATTTGCCTGTGCTCGCCAGCCGCGCGGGCTTGCCATCAAAGAGCTGCGAACCGTGCGGAAATCGGGCGTATGCCCGAACCGCGCCCGCTTGGTTAAAGAACACTTAACCACCCGGCTGGTAGCGTCCATGCAGAGCGCGTTCCGCCTGCGATGGCGGGGCGCGGCAGCAATTGGAAATGCAGCGCAGTCATGTCGAGCACCGAGACATCGAGAAAGCCTGAGGCAAAGGTAGCCGGTCAGTCGCCGTTTCGTCGCCTTGCCGCGCTTCTCGACGGCATCGCGCCGGGTGTTGAGCCGACGGTCGATATGACGATCGGCGAACCGCGTCACCCGGTGCCGGATTTCGTCGCGCCGGTGCTGGCCGAACACACGGCCGAATTCGGACGCTATCCGCCGATCATGGGCAATGAGGCGTTTCGCTTGGGCGTCGTCGACTGGCTGGAACAGCGCTACGGCCTTGGTGGTTTGATCGGCAAGGAAGACGGCGTCGTCGCCCTGTCGGGATCGCGTGAGGGGCTGTTTCTGGCGGCGATCACGGCGCGCGATCTGGCGCTTGGCGATCCGAAAAAGGACACGAGCCGGCCGGTCATCCTGCTGCCGAATCCGTTCTATCACGCCTATGGCGCGGCCGCGCATGCGATCGGCGCCGAGGCGGTCTATTTCGAGGTCAGTGCCGAAACCGGCTTTCTGCCCGATCCAGCAGCCCTCGATCCCGATCTGCTCGACCGGGTCGTGTGTGCCTTCGTCGCCTCGCCGACCGCGCCGCAGGGCACGACGGCGTCGCGCGAGCTCTGGCTCGATCTGATCGCGCTCGCCCGCAAGCACCGCTTCATGCTGTTCGCCGACGAGTGCTATTCCGAAATCTACCGCGACGCGCCGCCGGTCGGCGTGCTGGAAGCGATTGCCGGCTCCGACCGCGACCTTTCCCGTGTCGTCACGTTCAATTCGCTGTCGAAGCGTTCGAACCTGCCGGGCCTGCGCTGCGGTTTCGCCGCGGGCGATCCGGCGTTCCTCGCCGAGTGGACGCGGTTCCGCAACATGGCGGGTCCTCAGGTGCCGCTGCCCGTGCAGGCGGTGGCAACCGCTGCCTTTGCCGACGAGGCGCATGTCGCGGAAAACCGGCGTCTCTACAACGACAAATTCGCCGCTGCCGAACGCATTCTTGCCGGCCGCTACGGCGCATCGACGCCGGCGGGCGGCTTCTTCCTGTGGCTCGACACGCGTGCTTTCGGGTCTGGTGAGGAGGTCGCCATGCGGCTGTGGCGCGAGGCCGGCGTCAAGGTCATACCGGGCGAATATCTTGCTGCCGTCGATGGCAGCGGCAGCAATCCCGGAACTCCGTTTATCCGCGTCGCTCTGGTCGTCTCACAGGACGAGACCGAACAGGCGCTGACGCGCATCGTGGCAACGCTTGGGTGACAGGCAACGGTTTCATGCGCGCATCCCGCACATCTCCTCCGCCCCTGATGGTCGATCGCGACGAGGATGTCTCGTTCCTGCGGCGCAATCTGTCGGTGCCGATCGGCCTCGTGATGCTGGCCGGAGTCGCGGTGCTTTCCGCCGCGCTGGCGAGCTGGTCGGTGACCGATCCGAGCCTGAACAATGCGACCGACGGGCCGGTGCGCAATCTGCTCGGCACGCCGGGTGCGCTCATCGCCGACAGCCTGATCCAGATCGTCGGTATCGGCGCGGCGGTGATCCTGCTGCCGGTCGCGGTGTGGGGCTGGCGGATGGTGTTCGGCCGCACGGTTTCGATCACCCGGCGGCGTATCGCGAGCTGGGCGCTGGCGGTGCTGCTCGCCACGGGGCTGTTTGCCGTGATTTCCCCGCCGGTGACCTGGCCGCTGCCGACCGGGCTCGGTGGTGTCGTCGGCGATTTCGTTTTGCGGCTGCCGATGGCGTTCCTCGGTGCGCCGCTGCTCGGCGTTCCGGCAATGGCCGTGGCCGCGGTGTTCGGCATCGCCGCGCTTGCCTTCTTCGTGCATGCCTGCGGCTGGCCGCAAGGGGCGCCGGCGGATGCAGCCGTCGAGGCGAAGGCGAAGAAACAGGCGAAGCGCGCCGTGAACGACAAACGCGCGGCCAAGCGCAAGGCGCAGCCGGTTGTCGACGACTACGACGATGACGACGAGGAAGAGGGCGGCCGTTTCGCGACGACCTTCGGCGCGCTCGCCCATTTCGGCCTGTCGGCGAAGACGCTGGTGCAGCGCGTGCTGTTCCGACGTCGGCGCGACGTACTGTCGGTGAAGAAGCCGCGTGCGTCGGCATCGAAGCTGAAAGAGATCGGCCGTCAGGCACGCCAGTCGATCCTCGGAGCGGAGGATGACGGGCTTGAGGAGTTCTACAAGGGCGACCGGGTCGAGCCGCGCTGGCATGGCGAGGACCGCGACGACGAGGCGCTCTATGAAGCCGACCTCGCCGACGAAGACGATCTGTTCCGTCAGGTTCCCGAGCCGGAGCCGGCCCGCGCCATGCCCGTATCGGAACCGCCGCGCACAACGCGCGTTCGGGTCGATGAGCCGGCGCCGAGCCTGAAGCCCGGCCGTCGCGTGCTGCGCGAGGCGCAGCCGGCGCTGATCAATCTGGAAGCCTACGAATACCCGCCGCTGCAACTGCTCGCCGAGCCGCAGGCGACCGGGCGCAAGCCGGGCATGAGCGCGGATGCGCTGGAACAGAACGCCCGCCTGCTCGAAGGCGTGCTGGAGGATTTCGGCGTGCGCGGCGAGATCATGGCCGTGCGCCCGGGTCCCGTCGTTACGCTCTATGAACTCGAACCCGCGCCCGGCATCAAGTCGTCGCGGGTGATCGGCCTTGCCGATGATATCGCCCGCTCGATGAGCGCGATCTCGGCCCGCGTCGCCGTCATTCCGGGCAAGAACGCGATCGGCATCGAACTGCCGAACCAGCGCCGCGAGACGGTCTATCTGCGCGAGCTGCTCGCCTCGCAGGACTTCGAGAAGTCGAAGGCCAAGCTGCCGATGTGCCTCGGCAAGACGATCGGCGGTGAGCCGGTGATTGCCGATCTCGCCCGCATGCCGCATCTGCTCGTGGCCGGCACCACCGGCTCGGGCAAGTCGGTGTCGATCAACACCATGATCCTGTCGTTGCTCTACCGGATGTCGCCGGACCAGTGCAAGCTGATCATGATCGACCCGAAGATGCTCGAACTCTCCGTCTATGACGGCATCCCGCATCTGCTGTCGCCGGTGGTGACCGACCCGAAAAAGGCCGTTGTCGCGCTGAAGTGGACGGTGCGCGAGATGGAAGATCGCTACCGCAACATGTCGAAGCTCGGCGTGCGCAACATCGACGGCTACAACACCCGCGTCGCGCAGGCGCTGAAGAAGGGCGAGGTGATCTCGCGCACGGTGCAGACCGGGTTCGACCGCGAGACCGGCGAGGCGATCTACGAGGAAGAAGAGCTCGATCTGCAGCCGATGCCCTATATCGTTGTGATCGTCGACGAGATGGCCGACCTGATGATGGTCGCCGGCAAGGACATCGAAGGCGCGATCCAGCGGCTGGCGCAGATGGCACGCGCCGCCGGCATCCACATCATCATGGCGACGCAGCGCCCCTCGGTCGACGTCATCACCGGCACCATCAAGGCGAACTTCCCGACGCGCATCTCGTTCCAGGTGACGTCGAAGATCGACAGCCGCACCATTCTCGGCGAGCAGGGCGCGGAGCAGCTGCTCGGCATGGGCGACATGCTCTACATGGCCGGCGGCGGGCGCATCCAGCGCGTGCACGGTCCGTTCGTCGCCGATGGCGAGGTGGAGGACATCGTCGCCCATCTGAAGTGCCAGGGCTCGCCGGAGTATCTCGATCAGGTGACCAACGAGGACGAGCAGGAGCCGAGCCAGTTCGAAATGCTGTCGAGCGGTGATGACGACTCCAACGATCTCTACGACAAGGCCGTCGCCGTCGTTCTGCGCGACCGCAAGGCCTCGACCAGCTACATCCAGCGCCGCCTGTCGATCGGCTACAACCGGGCGGCCTCGATCATCGAGCGGATGGAGCAGGAAGGCGTGGTCGGTTCTGCCAACCATGCGGGCAAGCGGGAAATCCTCGTGCCCGAGCGTGAAGAGTACGACTGATAAATCGGCTCCGCCGGTCGCAAACTCGCCATAGAGGCGTGCGACAGGACGGGGAGAAAATGAGCAGCGTGCGCTTTGCGCCGCGCGCCAGAGACACGACCAGACGGAGACGACGCATGTTCGCCCGCACCCGCATTCTTTCCCTGCTGCGCCCGATGACCATGGCGCTCGTTGTTGCCGCCTTCTCCGCGGCGGTCAGCCTTGCCGGCGCGCAGCCGGCGGCGGCCAATCTCAACGAGGAGCAGAAGGAAGTTCTCGGCAAGATCAACGACTACTTCAACGGCATCCGCACCATGCAGGGCGACTTCGTGCAGTTCGCGCCGAACGGCTCGCGCACCGAAGGCACCTTCCACCTCGCCCGCCCGGGCAAGGTGCGGTTCGAATATGCCAAGCCGGCGCGCATGCAGATCGTCGCCGACGGCGAGTCGGTCGCCGTGGTCGACACGCGGCTGGCGACGCAGGACGTGTGGCCGCTCAACAAGACGCCGCTGCGCTTTCTGCTCGCCGATCACATCGACCTGACCGCCGACGCCAAGATCACCAATGTGGTGGTCGAGCCGGATCTCGTCACGATCACCATCGAGGAAGAGAGCGCCTTTGGCGACGGCAAGCTGACGCTGATGTTCGACGGGCGCACCCACGAACTGAAGCAGTGGACCGTCACCGATGCGCAGGGCGACACCTCCGTCGCGATCTACAATGTGGAAACCGGCAAGCCGGCGAGCGACAAGCTGTTCCGCATCAACTACCGCCACTTCATGCTCGACCGCGGCCGCACGAAATAGGGTCGTGGAGCGGTGAGGGTGGCGACTTACGGTCGTCAGCGCGCGTTTAGAGCGGGCAGAACACTCGAAAGCGGTTCCGTTGGGGGCCGTTTTTTTGTTTTGGGTGCACTGGGGTAGAGGGACGATGGGGACATGTCGGGTTGGCGGAGGGTCGGCAATGGGTTTTCGCGCCGACGTGGCTTGATCTGGCACTTCCGGGACCTCTTGCACGCGCCATCCTCCGGCTTGACCGGAGGATCGGTCCGCCATGCGCAATGCATCGGCGTTTCTTGAACCGGCGAGGGTGTCCGTTCGGCTCGAAACGCACCGCCGGAGCGTGCCGAGAGCGATCCTCCGGTCAAGCCGGAGGATGACGCAGGTTGGGGATGGGACCGGAGGATGGGTGGCTAAGGCCGGTGCAATGATGGTTGCGCTCGCTAACGGGAGGTAGTCGACCGTACGGGGGCGAAGGGCCGTTGAGTGGTACTGGGAGCTTGTGTCTCGCATTCGGCCGGTTCGGCGATATGCTTCGCTAAAGGAGTCGCGAATCCAAAGAAACGAGGAAAGTGGTGTCCGATGGAACCCGATGAGGTGATTGCCGAACTCAGAAATGCAACCGTTGGAATGGCGATCTTGAACTCTCGGGAAGCGCGTGATGTAGACGGGACGGCTCGTTATTGGTTCGAGTTTGACCGGCACCCGAGATTTGAGAGGCTATCGAAATATTTTTCCGAGATTCCCAGATTTCAGAAGTTCGATGAGAACCACGTACACGGCATTGCCTCGATTGGCGCTCCATTCACTAGAATGGATCTATTTAGATGGGTGGTGCGCCGGGCTGTCGAGACGGATCCGGAAGGCGCGATGGCCGACGTGTTTCGCTACTTAAAAAACGAGAAGGTCCGGGCGTATCGCATCGTTCTGGTGGAGGGGCTTTATTGCGGAAGCTCCGATGAAAACGCGTCATTTGCCAATGACATCAAGATAGTCCATCGCATGCATGCCCCTGTCCGAGCCATTCGTGACAACTGGATACAGAGCGCCGAACTGTTCGGCGTAAGTGATTACTTGGTTTGTCAGGAATTCTCTGTCAATCGGCATATCCGAGACGCTGCGGCATGGCCGAACCGGCACACGGCCGATGATTTCCCTGTGATCGAGCACTTGGAGGATCGTATAGCGTTGCTTTCCCTCATCTCCCGTCGAGGGTTGCAGATAGCTGCTTCGGCTGTCATTCAGGCGGATGAAGTTCCGCGCGCAAACGACAATATTACCTACGCTCTCCATTCCCGCAGAACACCCGTCTATTTGGATTCCCCGATCATCGGATTTGATCCTCAACGAGCGGAATTGCGCTACAAAAAATTCGCTGCGCTGAATACAAAATGGCGCAAGAAACTTCGTATCCCCATGGCGAAGCTCAATGATTGTCTTTCGGAAACAGGCGTGGTTCAGCGCGCGATCGACCTTCGAACGTGCCTTGAAGCCCTTTTTTTGGATGGCTCTAAGGAGGGCGAATATAGATATCGATTGTCTTTGCGGGCAGCTTTTTATGCAGCAGAAGAGATTTTGGATCGCCGGGAAATTTTTGAAGCGGTGAAGCGTTGGTATGATTTGGGGTCGGAGGCTGTGCACAGTGGATCGTTGAATCTCAAGGATGGGGACTATCAGAAATTTGAGATTGTGACAGGTGCGGTAAGGACAGCATTGCTGAAGCGCATCGACGGCGAGACACCAGATTACGATAATTTGATTATTGGCAACGGCCTTCCAAATGCTCTCGACTAGTTACCAATTTCTCGACTACTTCCCCTTGGGCGCTGTCTCCGCCCCTTCTCCAAGCGTCTTTTGCATCAGAACCGTGTCGAGCCAGCGTTCGTGCTTGTAGCCGACGTTCTGCAGCGTGCCGACGGGGCGGAAGCCGAGGCGGGCGTGCAGGCGGACCGAGGCGTGGTTGGCGGAATCGCCGATGACCGCGACGGCCTGGCGGAAGCCGGCCTCTTCGGCGAGCTTCATCACTTCGCTGAGGAGCGTCAGCCCGAGGCTGCGGCCGCGGAAGCGCGGGTCGACATAGACCGAATCCTCGACCGTCCAGTAATAGGCCGGGCGCAGCCGGTAGGGCCCGCAATAGCCGAAGCCGGCGACCTCGCCGTCGATCTCGGCAACGATATAGGGATAGCCGCCGTCGACGAGGCTCTTCCAGCGGCTGCGCATCTCGGCTTCGCTCGGCGGGTCCAGTTCGAAGGAGGCGCGGGCGTTGCGGACCTCGGCGCCATAGATGGCGGTGATGGCGGGGATGTCGGCCTTGGTGGCTGCGCGCAGGGTTGGAGTGGTGGTCATGGCGAATATTCCGGCAGAAACGATCTTGGGCGCGGGGGAGGTATCTTCCGCAGGATACTACGCCGGAAAAGAAAAGGGCGCGAAAAATCGCGCCCTTTTGTCGTTTTGATCGAGGCTGGCGACTATTCGCGGTTGCCGAACAGCTGCAGCAGCATGATGAACAGGTTGATGAAGTCGAGGTAGAGACGCAGCGCGCCCATGACCGCCTTGCGGCCGGCGACGGTGCTGTCGTCATACTCGTAGTACATCTCCTTGATCTGCTGCGTGTCGTAGGCCGTCAGGCCGGCGAAGACGAGCACGCCGATCACCGAGATGGCGAACTGCAGCGCCGAGGAGGCGAGGAAGATGTTCACCAGCGAGGCGATGATGATGCCGATCAGGCCCATGAACAGGAACGAGCCCCAGGCCGACAGGTCCTTCTTGGTGGTGTAGCCGAACAGGCTGAGCGCACCGAAGGAGGCCGCGGTGATGAAGAACACGCGGGCAATCGAGCCGTGGGTGTAGACGAGGAAGATCGACGATAGCGACAGGCCGACAAGGGCCGCGTAGACCCAGAAGGTCGCCTGCGCTGCGCCGACGCTCATCTTGTGAACGCGGAACGACAGGAACATCACCATGGCGAGCGGGGCGAGAATGACGACCCACTTCAGCGGGCTGGTGTAGAGCGCGACGCCGAGGCTGGTGAGATATGTGCCGCCGCGGATCTGGGCGGCTGCCGCCGCCGGATCGTTGGTCACCGCCATGTTGAAGATGGCGATGGCGGCAAGGCCGGTGATCGCCAGGCCGATGGCCATGTAGTTGTAAACGCGCAGCATGTAGGAGCGCAGGCCAGCATCAATGTCAGCCGCGCCAGCCCGGCCAACAGGGGTGCCGAAGCGCGCGTAGGGATTCGGGTTGTTGGTCATGTAGACAAACCTCTCCAGGTTCAAAACTCACTGTCCCGCGCACGCACTGCACGCGGGGCCTTGCAAGGAATATGGGTGGTCGGCGTGACCGAAGCAAGACTTCGGCGGATCAAAATCGGCGTGATGGTGTCCGCCGGTTTACGTTTTTCGGCAGAGGCGCCCCGGCTGGCTGGAGTATTTTACATTCAGCCTGAATTGCCAAAATGGCTATCGGCTTGTTTTGCCGCACCTTTGTCGACGCCAATTGGAACAATTGGCTGCACGATGCTCTACTGATTACGCAGGGCCGGGGCCGGTTTTTCGCCGAGAACGCGCCATGTTCCGACCAGGCCGAAGACCAGCGACAGGGTCATGGCACCGAGCGCGGCGACGAGCGCCACTTCCGGCAGGACGATGAACGGCAGGTTCATGACGCGGGCGACGACGGCCCAGGCTGCCGCGATGCCGGCGAAGACGCCGAACAGTGCCGTGGCGAGCCCGATCAGCAGATATTCGAGCCCGAAAGCCGTAATGAGGGTCGAGCGCGTGGCGCCGAGCGTCTTGAGGATGACGGCGTCGTAAATGCGGTGGCGGTGGCTCGAGGCGAGTGCGCCGCCGAGCACCAGAACGCTGGCGATCAGAGTGATCGAGGCGGCGGCGCGAATGGCGATGGCAAGCTGCGAGAGCAGATCGTTGATGGTGGAGAGCGCGTCCTTGACGCGGATCGCGGTCACCGTCGGGAAATCTTTTGCGACGTCTTTCAACACGGCTATTTCCCGCTCCGGGCTGCCGCCATCGGCGAAGGTGAGGGTGGCCAGATGCGGGTGGGGGGCGCCGGCAAAGGTGTTCGGCGAGAACACCATGACGAAGTTGATCGCGAGCGATTCCCATTCGACGCCGCGCAGATTGGCGATCTTTGCGGTGATCTCGCGGCCGAGCACGTTGACGGAGACGGTGTCGCCGATGGAAAGACCCAGTTCGCCGGCGAGTTCGGCGGCAAAGGAGACGAGCGGCGGGCCGGAATAGTCCTTTGGCCACCATTCACCGGCTTCCAGCGTGCTGTTGGCGGGCAGCTCGGCGGAGTAGGTCAGGCCGCGGTCGCCGCGCAGCACCCATGCGGCCGCCGGCGTTCCCTTCAACTGGTCGGCCGGCACGCCCTGCAGGGCGGTGATGCGGCCACGCAGCATCGGTACGCGCTGGAGCTTGCCGTCGGGCGCGGATTTGGCGATGAGGGCTTCGAAAGCCGGCACTTCGGCGCTCTGGATGTCGAGGAAGAAGAAGCTCGGCGCCTGTTCCGGCAGGTTCGAGGTGATCTGGTGGCGCAGGTTGCCGTCGATCAGGGACAGGGTGACGATAAGGGCAAGGCCAAGGCCGAGTGAAAGCACGACCGTCGGGGTCAGCGCGCCCTTGCGGTGGATGTTGCCGACGGCGAGCCGGAGAACCGTCGAGCGCGCGCGCGGCAGGCGTCTGGCAAGCGCCATGATCGCAATGGCGACACCGCGCAGCACGATGAAGATGGCGACGGTGGCGATCGTGTAGACGATGGCGATGCGCGGATCGTCGGCGAGCACGATGGCGATTGCCGCAAGGGCCGCGACGGCGATGGCGGTCGCGACGATATAGGGTGCACGCGGCCAGCGCCGGCTCGATCCGGCACGGTCGCGGAACAGCGCGGTCGGCGGCACTTCGCCGGCATGGCCGAGCGGCCAGAGCGCGAAGGCAAGCGTGGTCAGCACGCCGTAGACGGTGGCGAGCGCCAGTTCCTGCGGATAGACGCCGATCGCCGCCGTAAAGGGCAGGAGCTGCGCCAGGAAGGCGCCCGCTATGAAGGGGATTGCCGCGCCCGCGATCAGGCCGATGACGATGCCGATGCCGGCAAGCGTCAGGATCTGGATCAGATAGACCGCGAAGACGAAGCCGGCGGTGGCGCCGAGGCAGCGATAGGTCGCGATCACCTCGCGGCGGCCGTCGAGATGGGCGCGCACTGCGTTGGCGACGCCGACGCCGCCGACAACGAGGGCGGTCAGGCCGACGAGGGTGAGGAACTGGGCGAAGCGGGCGATGTTGCGGGTCAGGCCGGGGGCGGCCTCGGTGCGTGAGCGGATGCGCCAGCCGGCTTCGGGGAAGGCTGCTTTCGCGCTTTCGGTGAAGCGGGCGATGGCCTCGTTGGAGGCGATGCCGGTGTCGTTGAGGCGAACCCGGTAAACCCAGGTGACGAGGCTGCCGGGCCGGATCAGACCGGTGTCGGGCAGTGCTTTTTCGGAAATCAGCAGGCGCGGGCCAAAGACCGCCCGTCCGCTGAGCCGGTCGGGTTCGCTCTTGATCACGCCGGTGATGCGCACTGACGTGCGGCCGAGCGAGATCGTATCGCCGACCTTGCGGTCGAGGCGGGCAAGCAGGGTTGCTTCGGCAAGCGCGCCCCACAGGCCGTCGGTCTTCTCGAGCCGGGGGCGGAAATCGCCGCCGTCTTCGAGCGCGAGCGTGCCGTAGAGCGGATAGGTGGCGTCGACGGCCTTCAATTCGACGAGTGTCTGTGTCGCGCTTTCCTCGACGCGGCCCATGGCGCGCAACGTCGCCACTTCGCTGAGGCTGCGGGCGGTCTCCAGGAAGCGGCGTTCGTCATCGTTCACCTGCCGCTGCACGATGGCAAAGGCGAGATCGCCACCGAGGATCGACTGGCCTTCACTGGCGATGCCTTCGGTGAGCGCGCGTGACAGCGAGCCGACGCCGGCAATCGTCATGACGCCGAGCGCGATGCAGGCAAGGAAGATGTAGAAGCCCTTCAGCCCGCCGCGCAGTTCGCGAAAGGCGAAGCGCGAGGCAACGGCCAGCGTCGGTCGGCCTGCTGCAGGCGATGGGGCGGATGCGGTGCTCACGATGCCATCTCCGGCATGCGCGCCGGGGTGATTTCGCCGGAATGCATCTCGATGGTGCGGTCGCAGCGGCGCGCGAGGGCCACGTCATGGCTGACCAGCACCAGCGTGGTGCCGCGGTCGGCGGCTTTCTCGAACATCAGATCGGCGATCTGGCGGCCGTTCGCCTCGTCGAGATTGCCGGTCGGCTCGTCGGCGATTAGCACCGGGGGCGCGGCAACGAGGGCGCGCGCGATGGCGACGCGCTGCTGCTCGCCGCCGGAAAGTTCGGTTGGATAGTGGTGGCCGCGATCGGCAAGGCCGACGGAAGCGAGCTCGGTGCGGGCGCGCTCAAAGGCATCGCGGGCGCCCTGCAGCTCAAGCGGGACGGCGACGTTTTCGAGCGCCGTCATGGTCGGAATGAGGTGGAACGACTGGAAGACGATACCGACCGTGCTGCCGCGAAACTTCGCCAGCGCGCTTTCATCGAGCGTGCCGAGGTCCTCGCCGGCAACGGTGACGCGGCCTTCATCGGCGCGTTCGAGCCCGGCCATGACCATCAGCAGCGTCGACTTGCCCGACCCCGACGGGCCGACGATGCCGACGCTTTCGCCGGCCTCGATTGCCAGCGAGACACCTTTCAGAATGTGCACGCGGCTGGCGCCGCTGCCGAGTGAGAGGTGGACGTCGGCAAGATCGATGACTGGTCGCGACACGGTGGAGGACCCTATATTGCGGTTCGGGGAGGAGCCCCGGGGAGAAAGGCTTATGGTCCCATATGGGGCAACAGGCCGGCCGATCCAAGGAAAGAGACGGTGTCGATGCGAAGCTTTTTTCAGTCCAGCCGATTGTTTGCCATGCTTGCGGTTTTTCTGGCCGTTTTCGGAACGTCGGCGGCAAGCCGGGCAGAGCCGGCGACCATCGTTGCCTTCGGCGACAGCCTGACGGCGGGCTACATGCTGCCGGCGGGCGAGGGGTTCGCGCCGCAGCTCGCGGATGCACTCAAGGCGCGGGGGCACGATGTGACGGTGATCGATGCCGGCGTATCCGGCGACACGGCGAGCGGCGGGCTTGCTCGGCTCGACTGGTCCGTCGGCGAGGGTGTCGACCTGGTGATCGTCGAGCTTGGCGCCAATGACGCGTTGCGCGGGATCGACCCGGCCGAGACGAAAAAGGCGCTGACAGGCATCGTTCAGCGGCTGAAGGAGCGCGGCATCAAGGTGCTTCTCGCCGGTATGCAGGTGCCGCCGAATATGGGGCCGGATTACGAGGAGGCGTTCAACCCGATCTATGGCGAGATCGCCGAGGCCGAAGGGGTCGCGCTCTATCCCTTCTTTCTCGACGGTGTTGCCGCCGACCCGTCGCTCAACCTTGCCGACGGCATGCATCCGAACCCGAAAGGCGTTGCAATCATCGTCGAGCGCATCGTGCCAGCGGTGGAAAAGGTGATGGGCTGGTAGATGCGCGGTTCTGGAGTCTTGTGGCGTCGGGCCGGGCGCTGATAGGGTCGACGCACCGAACATTCAATTTACGAATAAGGGGAGGCCATCATGGCGACTTACACCTGCAGCGTCTGCGGAATGGGGGTCAACGCGACCTGCGCCAAATGCGACGCGCCGCTCGTCAACGATACGCTGACGCTCGACAACGGGACGTCCGTGCAGATTTCCAAGTGCCCGAACGGCCACGGCAAGATCAAGTCGCCGATGTGCTGCGGTCAGGACATGGTCTGCGAAGCGGTCTGACCGTTTCGTCGTCGGGTGGCGGAGCCATCCGTTGAGCGATGTTTGAAGGGCTGCGGGCGGAATGCCGTTCGCAGCCCTTTTTCGTGTGTACGATCGGGGCAACCTCCGGTTAACCCGGGCCCGCTAGGCTTGCAGGCTGAACAGGAGTAGCCGCGATGGATGTTGCCGCCCTTGCAGGCGCGATGGTCGCCGCCAATCAGGCGCAGGCCGCGCAGAATGCGCAGATGTCGATGATGAAAAGCGCGCAGGATGCGCAGCTCGCCATGGCGTCGATGATCGAAGAGGTCGCCGCCGCGGGCGCTCAGGCCGCCGCCGCGCCGCCGCCCGGCATGGGGCTCGTGGTCGACACCACGGCGTGAGCATCGTGCAGCCAATTGGAACAATTGGCGTCGACAAAGATGCGGATATGAAAAAAGCGCGGAGCGATCCGCGCTTTTTGCGTTTCCGGTACCGGAAAAATCAGGCCCAGGGGCGGCTCTCGGCGGCCTTGGCCTCGTAGGCGTCGATCGAGGCGGCCTTTTCCAGCGTCAGGCCGATATCGTCGAGACCGTTCAGCAGGCAATGCTTGCGGAACGGGTCTACCTCGAACGAGATGCTACCGCCGTCCGGCCCCTTGATTTCCTGCGCTTCGAGATCGACGGTCAGCGTCGCGTTGGCGCCGCGCTCGGCGTCGTCGAACAGCTTGTCGAGCTCTTCCTGCGACACGCGGATCGGCAGAATGCCGTTCTTGAAGCAGTTGTTGTAGAAGATGTCGGCGAAGCTCGTCGAGATCACACAACGGATGCCGAAGTCGAGCAGCGCCCAGGGCGCGTGCTCGCGGCTCGAGCCACAGCCGAAATTGTCGCCGGCGATCAGGATCTGCGCGTTGCGGTAGGACGGCTTGTTGAGCACGAAATCCGGGTTTTCGTTGCCGGCCTCGTCGAAGCGCATTTCGTAGAACAGCGACTTGCCGAGGCCGGTGCGCTTGATCGTCTTCAGGAACTGCTTGGGGATGATCATATCGGTGTCGATATTGATCAGCTTCATGGGAGCAGCGACGGCGGTCAGCGTGGTGAACTTGTCCATGGAACCCTGCGGATTTCTTGAGAAGGCGTTTGTTGCCCTCGTCATGACGCCTGCGGGCGGCAAGGTCAAGACCCACGCCGGCCGCTGAGGGGCCGCTCAGCGCGAAACGGCGCTGTTCAGTTCCATCAGGCTGCGCTCCACCTTGTCCTGCAATGTGTCGGATTGCTTGAGCGTGGTTTCCAGCGTGGAGATCTTGCCGGTGATGGTCGACAGTTGCCGCGCGTATTCATCCTCGAGGCTGCCGATATCCGGACTGGCCGCCACGTGCTCGGGGCCGGATGGCGGCATGGTGCGGATTTCGGAGAAGGTGATCTTCGATTTCATGATCGGTTCGATCTTCACCAGTGCCGTGTTGATCGCCGAGACAGCGTTCTTGAGATCCGCGATGGCCGCCTTGTTGGTCTTGGCGAGACGCGACACGTCTTCCGTCAATTCCTGCATCTTCACTGTGAAGCCGCCGGTGGGCGTCAGGCTGAAATGCGAGATGATCGGCGCCCCGGCGAGGATGACACCAAGACCGATGACGAAGGCGTTGCCGAGGTGGTGACCGCGCAGCAGAGCGATGACGAAGCCTGCCACGATGATGAAGATACCGGTGATCATGATCACCGCCATGCGGTCCGCCTGACCGAAAAACTCCCAGAACTCCGCCAACATGACTGAACCCTCCCAATGAACCCGCGAGGGAGTGTAGCCGCATCGCAAAAACACGCAATAGTAGAAATAGCTAATAGATATACAGGTGTTGCGTGTGTGTGCCCAAAAATAAACCCCCGCACGAGGCGGGGGCTCTTAGGTGCGCTTTTGTCGGTTGCGGTCAGCGATACTGGCCGTGGTATTCCGGGTTCGGCTCCATCGCGGTCGCCGAGGCCATGCGGTTGGACATGTTGAAGAAGCCGACGACGGCGGCGACATCCCAGATGTCGCGCTCGCTGAAGCCGACGTCGCGCAGCGCCTGACGGTCGGCCTCGCCCATCTTGGCCGGCGTTTCGGTCAGCTTGGTGGCGAAGTCGAGCATGGCGCGGTGGCGCGGCGACAGTTCGGCGGCGCGGTAGTTGATCGCCATCAGCTCGCCGAGCTCGGGATCGCCGGAATACTGCCGCACGGCGGCGCCATGGGCGACGATGCAGTAGTGGCAATGGTTGATCGAGGAGACGACGACGGCGATCATCTCGCGCTCCAGCTTCGATAGGCCGGATGGCGCCAGCATGGTGTCGTTGTAGAGCATGCTGAAGGCGTTCAGCTTGGCTTCGTCGAAGGCGTAGGCCTTCAGCACGTTGGGCACGAGGCCGAGCTTCTCGTCGCATTTGTCGAAATAGGCCCTGGTATCCTCGCTCAGATCGGCCATCGGCAGATCGAGTGCGATGACAGAGCGTTCGCGGCCCTGCTGGCGGATCGGATCTTCGGACATCGGTTCTTTCCCCCTGGTGATTATCGTTGTCGCCTCGTTCGGCGTTTCCACTGTTGTAGAGCAAAGCGTACCGCGCCGGGAAGCGGGCGCCGCGGGAAAAGTGGAGCGCGCCTGTGCGGGCGGGCTCGGCGCGGTCTTTTGCCTGCGCGATCACGGATTGTTCAAGCGATCAAAATGACGGGTGTTTCCCCTGTCGGGCCGGTGACGATTCGGTTAACCTCGCTGCGACATGATGACCGCACCCGGTCGATGGTTGTCGCCGCCCTCAGGCAAGCCGGTGTCGCCGGGTCCAGGGTCCAACAGCATTCGGGTCGTCCGCCGCCGCGGCATGGCCCGAGCAATGCCGTGGCCGGTTCAAGCGTCCGGTGGGACGTGAGGCCAAAAGGCGTTGCCGACCAGGAGGAATGCCCATGCCCGACCTCAAGGACGCGGAAAAAGAAGTGCGTGTCGATGCCGCCGCCGCGCTGCTGCGCAAGGCGCATGAAAAGACGCCGTCGATTGCGGCATTTGCCGAAGCGATCTACGAACGCGGCGCCGCGCAGGATCTGGTGACTTACACGCCGGCCGAACTGGCTGCCTTTGCCGAGAGCCTGTGGAAGACGATGGCAGGCCGCGTTGCCGGTAGTCCCGCCGTGCACATCCACAATCCCGATTTCGACGGCGCGGGCACGGCCCATCAGGCGGTGACGGCGATCGAGGTGATCAACGACAATATGCCGTTCCTCGTCGACTCGGTGATGGGCGAACTGCACGATGCCGGGATCGAGGTGCAACTGGTTCTGCATCCGGTCGTTGCCATCAAGCGCGACAAGAAGGGCAAGCTGACGGATTTCGGCGGTCTGGCGAGCCGCGAAGCCGACAAAGGCTTCGCGCGCGAAAGCGTCATCGCGGTTCATGTGTCGCGGATCGACTCGCTCAGCGAGCGCGAGCAGCTGGTTGCCCGTCTGGAGAGCCTGTTCGGCGAGGTCCGCCAGGCGGTCGAGGACTGGCAGCCGATGATGGCGCGGGTCAAGGAGGTGCTGGCCAGCTACAAGGAGACGCCACCGCCGCTGCCGGTCGATGAACTGGCCGAGGCGATCCAGTTCATGGAATGGCTGGTCGATGCCAATTTCACCTTCCTCGGCGTGCGCGACTACATCTATCAGGGCGATGCCACCCAGGGCGTGATGGCCAGCGACAAGGCGACCGGTCTCGGTCTGCTGCGCGATGCCAACGTGAAGGTTCTCAGGCGTGGCTCCGAGTTGGTGACCATGACGCCGGAGATCCGCGACTTCCTGATGCGGCCGGAACTTCTCATCATCACCAAGGCGAATGTGAAGTCGCGTGTCCATCGCCGGGTCCACATGGACTATATCGGCGTCAAGCTGTTTGGCGAGGACGGTCAGCTGTCCGGCGAACTGAGGATGGTCGGTCTGTTCACCTCGACCGCCTACACCCGCTCGACGCGCACCATTCCCTATATCCGGCGCAAGGTCGACCGCATCCTCACCCAGGCCGGCTACGATCCCGCCAGCCATTCCGGCAAGGCGCTGCTCAACGTGCTGGAATCCTATCCGCGCGACGAGTTCTTCCAGGGCGACGAACAGATCCTGTTCGACAATGCGATGGCGATCCTGGAGCTGTTCGAGCGGCCGCGCGTGCGGGTGCTGCCACGACGCGACAAATTCGACCGCTTCGTTTCCGTGCTCGTCTTCGTGCCGCGCGATCACTACACGACCGATGTGCGCTTCAAGATCGGCGAATTGCTGTCGGGCCTGTATGACGGCGTCATCTCCGCCTGGTCGGTGGTGTTCCTCGATCAGGGGCTGGCGCGTGTCCATTTCATCATTGGCCGTTACAAGGGCGAGACGCCGAGCCCGGACCAGGAGGCGATCGAGGCGGCGATCTCGGATCTGATGCGCACCTGGGCCGACGGCTTCCGCGTTGCGCTCAAGTCGGGGTTCGATCCGGAGACCGCGCGCACGCTGTTCGAGCGCTACGCGCATGCCTTTTCCGCGGCCTATCGCGAGGCGTTCACCCACAAGGCGACGCTGAAGGATCTGCGCATCATCGAAAAGATGTCGGCGGACGAGCCGACCGGCATCGACTTCTATCTGCGCAAGGGAGACGCCGGCGCCCGGGTGAGCCTCAAGCTGTATAACCGGACATGGCCGATCCCGCTGTCGGAGCGCGTGCCGATCCTGGAACAGATGGGCTTCCGCGTCATCAACGAGCGGACCTACAAGATCGAGCCGTCGGGCGGTCAGGGCGAAATCTTCCTGCACGACATGAGCCTTGAGCGGCGCGGCGGTGTGCCAATCGAGCTGACCGACGAACTCGATGGCCGGCTCGAAGCTCTGTTCATGGCGGTTTGGGGCAAGGAGGCGGAGAGCGACGGCTACAATGCGCTCGTGCTCAACGCCGATCTCAACTGGCGCGACATCGCCATGCTGCGCGCCCTGTCGCGCTATCTGCGGCAGGCCCGCATTCCCTATTCGCAGGACTATATGTGGGGCACGCTGAATCGCTATCCGCAGACGGCGGCGCGGTTTGCCGAGCTGTTCCATCTGCGTTTTGCACCCGGGCGCGACGACAATGACCGCTCGCTCGGTTCGGCACGGATCGAACAGGAGATCATCGCCGGCCTCGACGAGGTGTCGAGCCTCGACGACGACCGCATCCTGCGGCGTTTCCTCAATCTCCTGTCGGCCATTCTGCGGACCAATTTCTTCCAGGTCGATGCGCACGGCATGAACCGGCCGACGATTGCCTTCAAGCTCAATCCGCGGCAGATCGACGAATTGCCGGCGCCGCGGCCGTTCCGCGAAATCTTCGTCTACAGCCCGCGGGTCGAGGGCGTGCATCTGCGCTTCGGCATGGTCGCGCGCGGCGGCTTGCGCTGGTCGGACCGGCCGCAGGATTTCCGCACCGAGATTCTCGGCCTCGTCAAGGCGCAACAGGTCAAGAACGCGGTTATCGTGCCAGTCGGCTCCAAGGGCGGCTTCGTGCCGAAATGGCTGCCGGAAGGCGGTAGTCGCGAGGAGATCTTCGCCGAAGGCACCGAGGCCTACAAGATCTTCGTCTCGACGCTGCTCGACGTCACCGACAATCTCGAGGGCGACCGGATCATTCCGCCCTATCAGGTGGTGCGCCACGACGGCGACGACCCCTATCTCGTCGTCGCCGCCGACAAGGGCACGGCGACCTTCTCCGACACCGCCAACGGCATCTCGGAAGCGCATGGCTTCTGGCTCGGAGACGCGTTTGCCTCCGGCGGTTCGGCCGGTTACGACCACAAGAAGATGGGCATTACCGCGCGCGGTGCGTGGGAGGCCGTTAAGCGCCACTTCCGCGAGATGGATATCGATATCCAGACGACGCCGTTCACGGTGGCCGGCGTCGGCGACATGTCCGGCGATGTGTTCGGCAATGGCATGCTGCTATCGCGGGCAATCAAGCTCGTCGCGGCCTTCGACCATCGCGACATCTTCTTCGATCCTGACCCGGATATCGACAAGTCCTACGCCGAGCGCGAGCGCATGTTCGGCCTCGGCCGGTCGAGCTGGCAGGACTACGACACATCGCTGATCTCGGAAGGCGGCGGGGTGTTCTCGCGGTCGATGAAATCGATCCCGTTGTCCAAACAGATTCAGGAGCTGCTTGGGCTTCGAAAATCGAAGGCGCCGCCGCAGGAGATCATCACGGCGATCCTCAAGATGCAGGTCGACCTGTTCTGGTTCGGCGGCATTGGCACCTATGTGCGGGCGTCCGCCGAGACCGACGCCGAGGTCGGCGATCGCGCCAATGACGCGATCCGCATTCCGGCGTCGGATTTCGGCTGCAAGGTGGTTGGCGAGGGTGCCAATCTCGGCATGACGCAGCTTGCGCGTATCGAGTTCAGCCGGCGCGGCGGGCGATGCAATTCCGACGCCATCGACAACTCGGCGGGCGTCAACTCGTCCGACGTCGAGGTCAACATCAAGATTGCACTGGGCGCGGCGATCCGTGCCCGCACCCTCGATACCCGCCGCCGCAACAAGCTGCTTGTCACCATGACCGAAGAGGTCGGGCGGCTCGTTCTGCGCAACAACTATCTGCAGACGCTTGCGATCTCGCTTGCCGAGGGGCGCGGGGCGGAGGACTTCGGCTACCAGCGCCATTTCATGCAGGATCTCGAGGCGCGCGACCTGCTCGACCGCGAGGTGGAGGAGCTGCCGGACGAACTGGCGCTCAACGATCTGGAAGCGGCGGGCGATTGCCTGACCCGGCCTGAGATCGGCGTCCTGCTCGCCTATGCCAAGATCACCCTGTTCGACGAACTGGTGGCGTCGAGCGTGCCGGACGATGCCTATCTCGGGCGCGAGCTGTTCCGCTATTTCCCGCTCGAGATGCGCGACGCCTATCACGGCGAGATCGCCGGTCACCGGCTGCGACGTGAGATCATTTCCACCATGCTGGCGAACTCGATGATCAATCGCGGCGGTCCGACCATGATGGTGCGGGTCGGCGACCAGACCGGGGCAACGCCGGCGGAAATCGCGCAGGGCTTTGCCGCCGTGCGCGACGCCTACGGGCTGACCGAGCTGAACGACGCGATCGACGCGCTCGACACCAAGGTGCCCGGCGCCGTGCAGCTCGAACTCTATCGCGGTGTGCAGGATCTGATCCTCGAACAGGTCGTGTGGTTCCTGCGCAACGTGTCGTTCCGCGAAGGCATCGCGGCGGTGGTCGAACGGTTCAGCGGCGGGCTCGAAGCGCTGTCGCCGACGCTCGACAGCGCGCTGCCGGAAGCGACGCTGGAGCGCTACAAGGACATCGCCACGGCGTGGAAAGAGGCCGGGGTTGGCGAAGAGCTCGCCGACCGGGTCGCACGGCTGCCGCTGTTCGCCATGATCCCCGACATCATCCTCGTCGCCGAGGAAACCGGAAAGCCGCTCGACGCGGTGGCGGGCTCGTTCTTCACGGTCGCCAGTCATTTCCGCATCAGCCGGCTGGATGGTCTCGCCCGGGCGATGAAGGTGCGCGACTATTTCGACGGGCTGGCGCTCGACCGGGCGCGACGGACCCTTGCCGAGGCGCATCGCCTGATCACGGCGGAAGTGCTGGCCGCAGACGGTGGCGATAACGGCCTTTCTGCATGGCTTGCCGAACGGCGCGAAGAGGTCGAACGCACCAACGAGACGGTTGCCAATATCGTCGACAGCGGCACGCTGTCGGTGTCGCGGCTCGCGGTTGCCGCCGGCCTTCTGGCCGATCTCAGCGGATTGTGAGGCCGGCGCTGGAATGACGGGGACAATCGGGGGCGTTTCGGCGGATGAGCCCGCCTATGCCGGGCGGGCGGGCGTTGCCGGCTGGCTGTTGTTCGATGCCGCGGTTCAGCCGTGGTTCACGCTCGTCACCACCTTCGTCTACGCGCCCTATTTCGCCACCGCGATTGCCGCCACGCCCGCCGAGGGGCAGTCGCTGTGGGGCCTTGCGACCGGCATCGCCGGCTTCGTCATCGCCATTGCCTCGCCGGTGCTCGGCGCGATTGCCGATGCCAGCGGGCGGCGCAAACCCTGGATCGCCGTCTTCACGATCATGACGATCCTGGCCGCACTGGTGCTTTGGTATGGCCAACCCGGCGCGCCGGACATGATCGTGCCGGTGCTGATCGCCTTTGCCATCGGTACGGTCGGGGCGGAGTTCGCCACCGTCTTCACCAATGCGATGATGCCCTCGCTGGTGCCACCCCACCGGATCGGCCGTCTGTCGGGCAGCGGCTGGGCGATCGGCTATGTCGGCGGGCTGATCAGCCTTGTCATTGTGCTCGGCTTCATCGCCGGCAGTCCGGATAGCGGGCTGACGTTGTTTGGGCTGGAGCCGCTGTTCGGGCTCGATCCGGCCTTGCGCGAGGGCGACCGGTTCAGCGGACCGTTCTCGGCGCTGTGGCTCGCTATCCTCATCGTGCCGCTGATGCTGTTCACGCCGGACGGCAAGCAGCGGGTGGCGCTTGGTGCAGCGGTGCGGGCAGGTCTTGCCGACCTCAAGCACACGATCGGTACGCTCGGCGAGCACCGGCCGGTGTTTCTCTTCCTCGTCGCACGCATGGCTTATACCGATGGGCTTGTCGCGCTGTTCGCCTTCGGCGGCATTTATGCGGCGGGGATTTTCGGTTGGCAGACCATCGAGATCGGCATTTTCGGCATCTGGCTGACGATCACCGGCACCATCGGGGCGCTCGCCGGTGGGCGGCTCGACGATCGCTTCGGGCCGAAAGCGGTGATCGGTGGCGCGCTATGGGTGCTGATGGCCGGCGCGGTCGGTGTGCTGTCAGTGGACGCAAGCCATGTGCTGTTCGTCGTGCCGGTTGCGCCAGCCGGCGAGGGCGGGCTGTTCTCGTCGCCCGGCGAGGTTTTCTACCTCGTCTTCGGCGGCCTCATCGGGCTTGCTGCCGGGCCGATCCAGGCCGCCTCGCGCACGCTGTTGATCGTGCTCGCGCCCAAGACGCACATCACCCAGTTCTTCGGCCTGTTCGCATTCTCCGGCAAGGTGACGAGCTTCCTCGGGCCGCTGGTGGTGGCCGGGGTCACGGCCGTCACCGCCGATCAGCGGATCGGCATCGCCAGCATTCTGGCGTTCCTCGTCGTCGGTGCTGGTTTGCTGACGCTCGTGCAGGCGGAGGGCGAGGCCTAGCCGGCGGTTTGAATCTCGCTCACGGTTGAGCGCGCTGCGCGTCAGAGCATTCTGCGTTCAAGTTGAATCGCCGATATGCTCTATCCCTTTGTTTTGCCGCATCTTTGTCGACGCCAATTGTTCCAATTGGCTGCACGATGCTCAAGCCTGCGCGGGCGCGGCGCATAAGCGCCGACGGCCGTTCGGCCTTGCGGCCCTTCGGGCCGGGCGAAGTTTGATTTCGCAACGAAAAAAGCCGGAAACGCGGCAGCGCCTCCGGCCTTCGCTGTTCAATCTTCCAGAAACTAGTGGCGGAAGTGGCGCACGCCGGTGAAGACCATGGCGAGGCCGGCTTCGTCGGCGGCCTTGATGACTTCGTCGTCGCGCATCGAGCCGCCCGGCTGGATCACCGCCGTGGCGCCTGCCTCGACAGCGGCCAAGAGGCCATCTGCAAACGGGAAGAAGGCGTCGGAGGCGACCACAGACCCCTTGGTCAGCGGCACGGCGTTGCCGGCGGCCTCGGCGGCGTCTTCCGCCTTGCGTGCGGCGATGCGGGCCGAGTCGACGCGGCTCATCTGGCCGGCGCCGACGCCAACCGTCGCGCCGTCCTTGGCGTAGACGATGGTGTTCGACTTGACGTGCTTGGCAACGCGGAAGGCGAAGCGCAGGTCGGCGAGTTCTTCCTCGCTCGGCGCGCGCTTGGTGACGACCTTCAGTTCCAGATCGTCGACGCAGGCCGCGTCGCGGGTCTGCGACAGGAAACCACCGGCGACCGAACGGAAGGTGGTGCCCTTCTCGCGCGGATCGGGCAGCGTGCCGGCGATGAGCAGGCGCAGGTTCTTCTTGCTCGCGACGATGGCGATCGCTTCGTCGGTTGCGTCGGGGGCGATGATCACCTCGGTGAAGATCTCGACGATCTTCGTGGCCGCTTCGGCATCAAGCGTGCGGTTCAGCGCGACGATGCCGCCGAAAGCCGAGACGGGATCGCAGGCAAGTGCCTTTTCGTAGGCATCGAGCAGGGTCGCGCCCTCGGCGACGCCGCACGGATTGGCGTGCTTGATGATGGCGACGGCTGCGGTGCGCGCCGGGTCGAATTCGGCAACGAGCTCATAGGCCGCATCGGTGTCGTTGATGTTGTTGTAGGAGAGTTCCTTGCCCTGCAGCTGGCGGGCCGAGGCAACGCCCGGGCGATCCTGCGCGGTGCGATAGAAGGCGGCGGACTGGTGCGGGTTCTCGCCATAGCGCAACGTCTGGGCAAGCGTGCCGGAGATGGTGCGGCGCTCGGGCGCGGTATCGCCCAGTTCGGCGGCGAACCAGGTCGAGATCGCGGCATCGTACGACGCAGTGCGGGCAAACGCCTTGGCGGCGAGCTTGCGGCGCAGTTCGATGGTCGACGAACCGCCGGTCGCGGCCAGCGTGTCGAGCACGGCGCTATAGTCGGCCGGGTCGGTGACGACGGCGACATAGGCGTGGTTCTTGGCGGATGCGCGGATCATTGCCGGGCCGCCGATATCGATGTTCTCGATCGCGGTTGCGGCATCGGCGCCGCCGGCAATCGTTTCCTCGAACGGGTAGAGGTTCACCACCACCAGATCGATGCCGACGATGCCATGTTCCTTCATCGCGGCGGCGTGGTCGGCGTCGTCGCGGATGGCAAGCAGGCCACCATGCACGCTCGGATGCAGCGTCTTCACGCGGCCATCCATGATCTCGGGAAAGCCGGTCACTTCGCTGATATCGGCGACGGCGACGCCGGCATCGGCGATGGCCTTGCGGGTGCCGCCGGTCGAGACCAGTTCGACGCCGCGCTCGCCGAGCGCACGGGCGAACTCGATCAGGCCGGTCTTGTCTGATACGGACAGCAGGGCGCGCTTGACGGCGACCTGATCGGGAACGGGAACGGATTTCGGGCTGATCGACATCAGGCGACCCCTCATTGGTGACTCGGGCTGGAAAGATGCGGGGCCGATAGCACGTTTTGCCGGCATCGGGTAGTCGGACAAAAGGCGGCGGGGCAAAGAGCCGGGAAAACTAGAGCGGGAGTTCCGGCGTTTCGCCGCTGGTGCGTTGTGCCGAAGCGGCCGGCGGCTGGCGCGTCAGGGTCCACGTTACCGTGGTGATATCAGAGAGCCGGCCATAGACGACGATCTGCTCGTTGCGGCGGAAGCCGTGCGGGTCGGCGAGATAGACCGATTCCTCGATCAACACTTCGAGCGCCATCGCTTCGTCGTCGCCGGGCTCGTGGCTGTGGACATCGAAATCCCAGACTTCACCGTCCGGGCAGATCAGCAGCGCGCCGGTGCCGCCGCCGGTGCTGTTGGCGCGGACATCCGGGTGCAGGTGAAAACGGATGGCAACTTCGTCCTCGCCTTTCTTGAGGGCGCGCCCGCCGGTGCTGAAGCGGTCGATGCCGATCAAGGTGCCGCCCTCGCCGGACAGCATGAAACTGCGTTCATGCACGACGTGGAAGCGGCGCTGGTAACCGTCATGGCTGGCCGTCACGTTGACCAGCCCGTTGTCGTCGCGGCGGCTGACGGCAACGCGGTTCGGACCGGCGACGATCGGCCGGCCAAACACTTTGGTCAGCGAGGACGACAGGAAGCGGCAGGAGGAGGTGTCGTTGAGTACGGCGACCGAATGGGCGGCGGTCGAGCGGGCGACCCGGTGCCATTCCTCATTGTTACGGGCCGGAACGCCGCAATTGACGATGAGCAGGTTGGTGCCGGAACTCATTTCGAACGACAGGCAACCGGCATGGGCCTGACCGCTCAGTTCGGCGGGCGGGGGCGGGCCGGTATCGGCAATCACCAGGGTGCGGCCGGCGGTCAGGCGTTGATAGCCGGAATGGCCGGCATTGTTGGCCGGTGCGCCGCGGGCGTCGTCATAGGCAAGAATGGTGGCGACGAGATCGCTCGGCGTGAAACCCATGCCGTTGAAATGGGCAAACGTGCCGTCGCCGTGACGGAAGAAGCGCAGCATCGGCATCATGCGGTCGACGGCGTTCATCATCGTCTGCGAGGGGGCGATGCCGCGCGCGTTCAGGGCCTGGCGGATCGGCAGGATGTCGGCGAGGATTTCGATGATCGCAGCCGGGTTGCGCGACACATGACCGCCATCGGGCAGGATCTGCGCGGCGAGTTCGGCATCAAGGCGGCGGGCGCACTGGCGCATGAAGCGGTTCGAGCCGGCAATCGACACCGAAGCGGAGGACAGCGCAAGGGCGATGCGCATACGCGGCATGCCGGACGGGCTCTGCTCGATGGCACGGCGCAGGAAACTGATGTGGCGGGCAATGGCGCGCATGAAGCGGCGGTAGAAGCCGCGGTTGCAGTCTTCCAGGATAAGCGGCGACTGCGACAGCCAGGACATCAGCCGGCGGCTGGCGACGTCGCTGTCCCAGGCGATCGGGTGCTTGCGCGGGATAACCTTCAACCAGTCATCGACCAGCGCGCGGGCATTGGTCTGCGACAGCGCCCGTTCCGAGGCGCGCAAATGGCGCAGCCAGCCAAAACCGTGCAGGGTGCGCGCCCATTCTTCGGACGGCGGCGGCATCTCGAAGGGCGAGCGGCCGCCGCATTCGACGGTCTGGCCGAGGAAGGCGAAGCGTCCGGCGTAATAGTCGGCGGCCAGTGTCGGGTCCGAGGTTCGGATATCCTGCGGGGCGATGAGCAGGCGATCGGGGGTCGGGCCCGACAGGGTCAGGCGTGCGAACGGGCCGGCATGGATCCAGCCACCGGCCTTGCGCCACAACCACGCCGCCGATAGCTGCCACATCCGAGCCTGATCGGACAGCGCCAGAAACGCCATGGCCGCCATTGCCTCCTTCACGGCTCCCAGGCGCCCGGCGAATCGCCATCGGCACAGGAACCCAGCCTCCCCCATCGGCCAGTATAACCGGGATTAAGGTTATCATAGCGTTGAAATTACCGGTAAATTGCCGGGTAAATGACGTCGCGGATGAGGTTTTGCACCGGTTTCTTGCGTTGTTGGGCCCGGTTTACCGGCGACGGAGGCGCGCGGCAAAGAAGCCGTCGAGACCGGAAAGCCGGTCGTCCTCAAGCTTCAGATGGTGGGGAAGGGTGCGCATATCGCCCTCTGGCGTCACCAGTTCGGCAAGGCCGCCGAGTTCGTCGGGGGTAATGGGAACGCGCTCCGCCATGTCACTGCGGGCGAGCAGCGCGGCGATCTGGTCCCCGCCTTCTTCGGGCTCCAGCGAGCAGGTGCAATAGACGAGAAGGCCGCCCGGCTTCAGCCAGGTGAGGGCGCGGTCGAGGATTTTTTGCTGCAGATCGGCGAGCGCGGCGATATCCGTATCGGTCTTGCGCAGGGCCACGTCGGGGTGGCGGCGGATGGTGCCGGTCGAGGAACAAGGCGCGTCGAGCAGAATGGCGTCGAAGGGTTCGTCGGGCTGCCAGTCGAGCAGATCGGCGATGACGACATTGGCTTTGAGACCGAGGCGCTTGAGATTGGCGCGAAGCCGTTCAGCGCGCGGTTTCGAGATATCGACGGCGGTGACGTCGGCACCGGCAGACGCCAGCTGCGCGGTCTTGCCGCCGGGCGCGGCACACAGATCGGCGACGCGCAGGCCCGAGACGTCGCCCAGCAACCGGGCGGGGAGGGCCGCGGCGGCGTCCTGTACCCACCAGGCCCCCTCGCCATAGCCGTCGATATGCTCGACGAGGCCTTTCGGTATCAGCCGCAGCGATCCGGTCGGCAGCACGGTGGCATTGAGCCGCTCCGCCCAGCTTGCGGGATCGCTCTTGACGCTAATGTCGAGGCTCGGCTCCAGCATGTGCATGGCGGCGAAGCGGCGCACGGTTTCCTCGCCATAGGCGGCGGTCCAGCGCGCCCACAGCCAGTCGGCGGTGTTGAGGCGGACATCGTCCTGATCGGCGAGAATTTCCTCGCGCTGGCGCACAAGATTGCGGGCGACGCCGTTGACGAGCCCCTTCCAGCCGGCAATGCGGCCGTCGCCGGCAGTCACCGCGACCGCGAGGTCGACAGCGGCGTGGTCTGCGACGTCCATGAACAGGATCTGGGCGGCGGCGACGCGCAACACGTGGCGCACGCGGGCAGCCTTTTTCGGCAGCGGCTTGTCGATGAGACGGGACAGGGCGTCGTCGATCTGGCCGAGGCGGCGCAGGGTCAGCGTGACCATGGCGCGCACCAGCGCGCGGTCTTTGGCGATGACGGCGCGGTAACCGGCGTGGCCGGTTTCGGGATCAAGTTCGGTGTCGAGCAGATGGCCGCGGTCGGTGACGGCCTCGATGATATCGATGGCAAGACGCCGGGCCGCGAGCCCGACCTGCGCCTTCTTGTGGCTCGGCGGGCGATTGCCGCCGCGCGGGCGATTGCCGGAGCGGCTCTGGCTGGACGCGCCGCCCTTATGCGGCCGGCGTCCCTTTGTGGTCCCGGTTTCGCTCATCCCCACGGTCCACGGCGCGGGCTGGAGGTATCGCGGCTACCGGCCGATGGTGTGCGGCGGCCGCTGTCGGCGCGCGGATCGGACGGAGAGTGGCCCCACGGGCCTGCCCCGCCGGTGCTGCCATGCGGATCGGGTTGTTGCGGTTCGTGGCGCGACGGGTGGCGGGCTTGATGCCGAGCGGGCTCCGACGGGTATTGGGTTGTTTGGCCGCGCCCGCCATTGGCCATGTCGACCAGCGCGGCGACGCGGTTTTCGGTCGCCGGGTGGGTGGAGAACAGATTGTCCATGCGCGCGCCCGACAACGGGTTGATGATGAACATGTGCGCGGTGGCCGGGTTCGCTTCGGCGTGCGTGTTTTCGATGTGGCTCGCATCGCCGGCGATCTTTTGGAGCGCGCTCGCCAGCGACAGCGGGTTGCCGGCGATTTCCGCGCCCATGCGGTCGGCGGCGTATTCGCGCGTCCGGCTGATTGCCATCTGCACCATCATGGCCGCGAGCGGGGCGACGATCATGGCGAGCAGCACGCCGATGATGCCGAGCGGGTTGTTGTTGCGGTTGCCGCCGAAGAACAGGGCGAAATTGCCGAGCATGGAAATCGCGCCGGCCAGCGTCGCGGTGATCGTCATGGTCAGCGTGTCACGGTTCTTCACATGCGCCAGCTCATGCGCCATGACGCCGGCGATCTCGTCGCGGCTCAGCCGGTTGAGCAAGCCGGTGGTGGCGGCAACGGCGGCGTTTTCCGGGTTGCGGCCGGTGGCAAAGGCGTTCGGCTGGTTTTCGTCGATGAGGTAGACGCGCGGCATCGGCAGATCGGCGCGGGTGGCGAGTTCGCGCACGATGGCGAAGAACTCCGGCGCATTGTGCTCGCCGATTTCGTGCGCATTGTGCATGCGCAGCACCATCTTGTCGGCGTTCCAGTAGCCGAAGATGTTCATCGCCGCGGCGATGAGGAAGGCGATCATCATACCGGCCTGGCCACCGATCATGGCGCCGACGCCCATGAAGAGCGCGGTCATGACCGCAAGCAGCATTGCCGTGCGCATGGTGTTCATAAGAGGCGTTTCCTCGTCTCGAAGGAGCCCGCTTCCAGCGTTTGGCAGCAGGCCCGGTCGCCTTATATGATGGTGAGCATGACTTGTCTGCGCAAGATTTGCGCGGCTTACGGATTGGTAAGGTGAGGCGGCGCGAGCCGGAACGCGAAATGGTGAACGAAACCGAGACAGGCATGGATGCAGGCGAAGCGACGGGGACCGATGTTGAGGCGCGGGAAACGCCGCACCGGCGGTCGTTCGAGGAGTTGCCGCCGGCGGCTCAGCGGGCGCTTAAGGAAGCCGAGGAACGGCGCAAGGCGAGCGAGGCCGAGCCGGCTTTGCCGAAGGAACTCGGTGGGCGCAAGGACGGTCTCGAGCCGACCCGCTACGGCGACTGGGAAAAAAAGGGAATCCTGTCGGATTTTTGAGTGCCGAAACGAAGGCGGGGAACACGTCATGGCCAAGGGGTTTAGCGGCGGATGCCTGTGCGGCGCGGTGCGCTTCGAGTGCACGGCCGAGCCGCAATCCGTTCTGCATTGCCATTGCATCGACTGCCGCAAATCGAGCGGGACCGGCCACGGCACCCATGTCGCGGTCCCGCGTGAGGCGTTTTCCGTGAGCGGCGATGTCACCACCTACGAGCGGGCGGCCGACAGTGGCAACATCGTCAGTCGCCGGTTCTGTCCGGTCTGCGGGTCGCCGGTCTATTCGACGACCTCGGGCATGCCGGACCACGTCTTCCCGATCGCGTCCGCTCTCGACGACCCCGATTTTCTCGAGCCCGAGATGATCGTCTATGCGCGCCGCGCGCCGTGGTGGGACTATATGGATCCGTCGCTGCCGGCTCTGCCGGGGGATTTCGAAAACGGCGAAGAGTAGCTGGGCTGGTGGACGGGTTTGTGAATTTGGTCTCTGCAAATGCAATTTATTAGTGCATATTGTATCCATTGCTAAAAATACGATATTCGATGACGATGCCCTCTCTGGTTGAAGTAGAGGAGTGCGTCATGAAGATCTGGATTGCAGCCCTGGCCGTCGCGACGATGGCTTTCACGACATTTGCCTATCTGCCGACGGCGGATGCCCATGGCGGCGGCTGCCGCAAGAGTTCGCCGGCCGGTCAGTGCTGCCACATGGACCGCAAGGCGGGACGGGTGCACTGCCACTAGAGCGTGGCTTCGTGGGACTGCGGTACTGGTCCTTTGCGCGGCGTCATGCCGGGCTTGACCCGGCATCTAATGGCGGTGGAGCCAAGTAACGGCGCCTGCGGGTGGGGCGAGGGGCGCGCTTCTAGTCGCTGCGTCATGCCGCGTCGAGAGGGGCAATAGGCCCCGGATCAAGTCCGGGGTGACGCGGAGTGTGTGGGTTTTGTGGCGTGCCACGTACCGCCAGGCTTGTTCCACATCCCAACGACGTCATCCTCCGGCTTGACCGGAGGATCGTTCTCAACATGCACGGCGGGTGTGTGTTGGGGCGCCATCGGCGGGTTTTTGGGGGGTCAAATTGGGGGACGTGCGTCTTGCCGGCCGATCCTCCGGTCAAGCCGGAGGATGACGGGAGCGAGAAGAGATAAGGCTGTGCCTCGTGTGCGGTTCTCGAATGGCGCCGCCCCGCGAGGGCGTCCTGCAGGTGGACAACAAAAAAGGCCGGAGAGTTTGCTCTCCGACCTTTTGTTTTTGCGGCGTTTGCCGAACCTTTTCGACTGAGCGCGTTTTAGCGGTTCTGGCGGTTGTCGATCAGGTCGTCGACGACGCCCGGATCGGCCAGCGTCGAGGTGTCGCCGAGGTTGTCGAACGAGTCCTCGGCGATCTTGCGCAGGATGCGGCGCATGATCTTGCCCGAGCGGGTCTTCGGCAGGCCCGGCGCCCACTGGATGAGATCCGGCGAGGCGATCGGACCGATCTCCTTGCGGACCCAGGTGACGAGTTCCTTGCGCAGCTCGTCGCTCGGTTCCTCGCCTTCCATCAGCGTGACATAGGCGTAGATGCCCTGGCCCTTGACGTCGTGCGGGTAACCGACGACGGCGGCTTCGGAGACCTTGGGATGGGCGACCAGCGCGGATTCGACTTCCGCGGTGCCCATGCGGTGGCCGGAGACGTTGATGACGTCGTCGACGCGGCCGGTGATCCAGTAGTAGCCGTCTTCGTCGCGGCGGCAGCCGTCACCGGTGAAGTACTTGCCCTTGTAGGTGGCGAAGTAGGTCTGCACGAAGCGCTCGTGGTCGCCATAGACGGTGCGCATCTGGCCCGGCCAGCTGTCGGCGATGACGAGGTTGCCCTCGGTCGCGCCCTCGAGCACGACGCCCTCGGCGTCGACGATCTGCGGCTGGATGCCGAAGAACGGACGGGTCGCGGAGCCCGGCTTCAGGGCCGTGGCGCCCGGCAGCGGGGTGATCAGGATGCCGCCGGTTTCGGTCTGCCACCAGGTGTCGACGATCGGGCAGCGCTTGTCGCCAACGATCTCGTGGTACCACATCCAGGCTTCCGGATTGATCGGCTCACCGACCGATCCGAGGATGCGCAGCGACTTGCGGCTGGTCTTGGTGACGTGCTCGTCGCCGGCGCCCATCAGCGAGCGGATGGCGGTCGGCGCGGTGTAGAAGATGTTGACGTTGTGCTTGTCGACCACTTCCCAGAAACGGGCCGGGGACGGATAGGTCGGCACGCCTTCGAACATCAGCGTGGTGGCGCCGTTGGCGAGCGGGCCATAGACGATGTAGCTGTGGCCGGTGACCCAGCCCACATCCGCGGTGCACCAGTAGACGTCGCCGTCATGGTAGTCGAAGACATACTGGTGGGTCATCGCGACATAGAGCAGGTAGCCGCCGGTGGTGTGCATCACGCCCTTCGGCTTGCCGGTCGAGCCCGAGGTGTAGAGGATGAACAGCGGGTCTTCGGCGTTCATCTCTTCCGGCGGGCAGTCCGGCGACGCGGCCGCAACCGCCTCGTCATACCAGACGTCGCGGCCTTCCTTCATGTTCACGTCACCGCCGGTACGGCGCACGACGAACACCTTGTCGACCTTGGCGCCGTCACCCTCGGCGATCTCGATCGCGCGGTCGGTGTTGGCCTTCAGCGGCACCTTGCGCGAACCGCGCAGGCCCTCGTCGGCGGTGATGACGAAGTTGGAACCGCAGTCCTCGATGCGGCCGGCGAGCGAATCCGGCGAGAAGCCGCCGAAGACGATCGAGTGCACGGCGCCGATGCGGGTGCAGGCGAGCATCGCGTAAGCGGCTTCCGGGATCATCGGCAGGTACAGGGTGACGCGGTCACCCTTCTTGACGCCGTGGTCCTTCATCGCGCTGGCAAGGCGCGAAACGCGCTCATGCAGCTGGCGGTAGGTGATCTTTTCGTCGTCTTCCGGGCTGTCGCCTTCCCAGATGATCGCGACCTGGTCGCCACGGGTGGCGAGGTGGCGGTCGATACAGTTCGCCGAGACGTTCAGCGTGCCGTCCTCGAACCATTTGATGGAAACGTTGTCGTAATCGTACGACGTGTTCTTGACCGTCGTGTAGGGCTTGATCCAGTCGAGACGCTTGCCGTGCTCGCCCCAGAAAGCTGCCGGGTCTTCGACCGACTGCTTGTACATTTCAAGGTATTTGTCGTTGTCGACATAAGCCCGTTCGGCGATTTCCGCCGGAACCGGGAAAACTTCGTTATGCATACTATTCCTCCCAGACGAATTCCCTACGACGCGCCTTTGCGGCGGCGAATTCATTCAGCGCGCATTATGCTGGCGCTCAGCGCGTAAATCCACGCTTCGTTGGTCGAACTTTGGTAGGGCGGTTTTTCCCGCACCTAGCGCGACGTCGCGGCAATGGCGATTTCGCCGTCCGCAATATGCAGGGGAACCGGGATCAGGCGTTTGTCGCGGCAGGGGCCGGCGACGCAAAGCCCGTCGCCACGTCGGAAGCGGGCGCCATGGGTCGAGCAGACCAGAATGTCGGGATCTTCGCGGTCGAGGAATTGCCCGTCGAACGTCTCCAGCGTGGTGAAGGCATGCGGGCACTCGTTGACGAAGGCCGATATCGCGCCGCCGACGCGGATGACGACCACGTCGAGCCGGTCCGCTCCCTCGCCGAGCACCACGCTTTGCGCATCGGGATCGCCGAGCGTTGAGGCGGCGAGCAGGCGGCTGCCAGCGAAGCGGGCGATGAGGGCGGCGGCGGCGGTCATGCTGCCGCTTTGCCCGGCGGCGTGAGGTCGGGACTGCCGGCGGCGGCTTTCAGGCGCCAGACATTGGTCATCTTGACTTCGCTGTCTTCGAGTTCGCGCGTCGTCGGCACGGAATAGGTGGCGCAGAGGTCGAGACGATCCTTCGGCAGGTAGGCGCGGCCTGGGTCGCCGACGAGGCATAGAGTGCCCAACCGCTCGGCGGCGGACAGCCAGGGGAGCACACGGTCGGCCATCGGCTTTTCATAGAACACATCGCCGGCGAGGATGACGTCGAAACCGACCGTCGGCGTGCCGAGGACGTCGGCATGGTCGACGGTGATGTCGACGCCGTTGGCCGCGGCGTTGACGCCGATGGCGATGGCGGAGAAGGCGTCGATATCGATTGCCGTGACGCTTGCCGCGCCGGCCATGCAGGCGGCGATGGCAACGAGCCCGGAGCCGGAGGCGAAATCGAGCACACGCTTGCCCGCGACGGTGTCGGGGTGGTCGAGAATGAAGCGGGCGAGCGCCTGCCCGCCGGCCCAGGCGAAGGCCCAGAACGGTGGCGGTAGCCCGAGTTCGCCGAGTTCCTCTTCGGTGCGCGACCACAGCTCGGTCGCCTCGTCGGCGAGGTGAAGGCGGATCTCAGGGGCGTGCGGGACCGGCTGCAGCGCGGTGTTGTTCAGGATGAAGGCGCGCCGGTCGACGGTGCGCGGCGGAATGGGAGAAAGGATATCGGTCATTCCGCGCGCGCCTTTTCCGTGGGGTCAGAACTTTTCTTCGCCGCGTTTTCGCACCGGGTCGGGGAAATCGCGGTAGAGCGCGAAGCTCGCCGAGGCGACCATGCTGTTGACGCCGTGGTGTTGTGCCTCGACCGTGCCGGCGCGGCTTGCGACCAGCGAAAAGGCATCGTCGAGCTGCGCCAGGTTCTCCACTTCCATCATGATGTGGAATTCACCGAGATCGGCCGATCCGAGGCCGAGCTTGCGGCGCATCAACCGCCAGCCGGCGAGCTTGCCGTCGGCCTTCAGCGCATCGAGATAGGTGGCGAGCGCATCCGCAAAGGCCGTATCCGATGTGCCGGGCTTCAGGCTGACGAAGGCGTGGTAGATGTTCATTTCTGTTCGCTCACGGTCGTGCGTTCGCTTCGCTCACTGACCTCATGCGGGCGCGCCCTGACCGGGCGACGCGCAGTCGCGCTTGCGAACCCTACGGGTTCGAAGTGATACGCAAAACGGGCCGCTCGCAAGTCAATTCTTTACGCCTACGGTCGTGCGTTCGCGTTGCCGACTGACCTCATGTGGGTCCACCCGGAAAAGGGGCGGGTGCCGGTCAGATCTTGTCCGGGTCGACACCGCCCATGGCGCAGATGATCGCCCATTCCTCGTCGCTCACCGGCTGCACGGAGAGGCGCGAATTGGTCGCCAGCACCATGGTTTCGAGCTGCGGGTGCGATTTGACGTCGTCGAGCGTCACCGGGGTGACGAAGGGCGCGACGGCCTTGATGTCGACGCACTCCCAGCGCGGATCGTCGGTCTTGGAATCCGGGTGCGCCTCGGCGACGACCTCGATGATGCCGACGACCTGCTTCTCGTTGACCGAATGGTAGAAGAAGCCGCGCTCGCCGACCTTCATGGCGCGCATGTTGTTGCGCGCCTGGTAGTTGCGCACGCCGTCCCACTCTTCGCCCGCGTCGCCCTGTTTCACCTGATCGTCCCAGGACCAGGTGTTGGGTTCCGATTTGAACAGCCAGTAGGCCATGCGCCGCTCCCTTTCGTGCGTGTGAATTCCGTTGTCCGGCAATGCCCGAATATGGGGCGGCTTGTCCAGCCCGGCGAGGGGGTTCTTTTGTGGCGCGAGTTCTTGTCCAAAAACCGGTTCCCCCTTTTTGGGAACACGCTTGGCAAAAAAGAGGGCCGGCATTCCCCGATGCCGGCCCTCCAGGAGAGGTTCGCGGGGTCACACTCGCTAGGCGATCGACTGGTAGTAGATGTTCTGCGGGTGGTTCGCCTCGGCGAAGAAATACCAGCGCTCGACCAGAAGGCCGAGGAACTGGATCGCGAAGGCGACGATGAACGGCTCGTGCAGGCCCGTGGCGATGCCGGTGCCGACAAGTACGATGGGCAGGACGAAGACGCTGGCGAGGAAGATCCAGCGCAGCGACTTCAGGAACATCGCCGAACGGTGATGGAAGAACTCGCGGGTGTTGAACGAGCCACCCATGGAGCCCTGCGTCTTCTGCACGATCTTGCGGTGATGCACGCCGATTGCGGTCTGCGGCGAGGATTTCGGCCTCAGGCGGGCGTTACGGATCAGCGAGGCGCCGCGGGTGATCAGCGCCACCACGGTGATCACGATGGCCCAGCCGCCGTAGAAACTTGTCAGCTCCGGCGCGACGAAGGACGCGTAGGCCGCGGTGAAGACGAAGCCCGATGCGCCGCCGAGCGTGATGTAGTTGATCACGGTGAGCGGCGAGTGCCATTCCTGCAGGAACTTGACGCAGGCGTAGATCATCGCGGTGCAGACGAACAGGCCGAACGACAGCAGCGTGCCGAGCGAGGCGATGATCAGCGACAGGCGGACCGGCGGGGCGTCGACGCGATCGATCAGCACCGGGTTCCAGTCGAAGAAATAGAGCAGGCCGTAGATCAGCACGACGCCGACGACGGCCGGCACGAGAAGGACTTCACGCGACAGCCACGAGGTGCGCCATTGCGCTGCCGCTCGCCAGGCCCGCTCGGGGCGGCCGAGATGGGCGAACGAGGCGGCAAGGCCGCCGGCCAGGAACAGCGCGGCCAACACCGAACCGATGACGTAAAAAACGTTGTCGGGCAGCTCGGGCAGCAGGTCGAAATAGATGTAGATCTCGGCCGTCAGCATAGCGAGGTAGATACCCTGGCCGATGCCCATCAGGACGGTGAGGAAGATCACGGAAAAAGCCGGATGCATGGGTCTGTCTCCGTTCTCTGGTTACCAGGTCATGACGTCGTCTGACGTCGGCTCGTTGAAGGCGGGCTTGGGCTGCGGCTCTTCTTTCTTGAGCGGATTGTCCGAGCGCACCAGTTCGTCTTCGTGCAGATGGATGCGGGTCTTGCGGCGCGGCAGGTAGTGGTTGGCCGGCTTTGTGCCCCATTCCGGCATCAGCTCGTAGCCGCCGTCCTCGCGGATCGCTCTGGACACCTGCGATTCGGGGTCGTGGATGTCGCCGAACAGGCGGGCGCTAGTCGGGCAGGACAGGACGCAGGCGGGCTTGCGCTCCTTTTCCGGCAGCGCCTGGTCATAGATGCGGTCGACGCAGAGGGTACACTTCTTCATCACCTTCTGGTTCTCGTCGAGCTCGCGCGCGCCGTAAGGACAGGCCCAGGAGCAGTATTTGCAGCCGATGCACTTGTCGTAGTCGACCAGCACGATGCCGTCTTCCTTGCGCTTGTAGGAGGCGCCGGTCGGGCACACGGGCACGCAGGGCGGCTCCTCGCAATGCAGGCAGGATTTCGGGAAGTGGACCGTCTCGGTGTTCGGGTATTCGCCGACCTCGAAGGTCTGCACGCGGTTGAAGAACGTGCCGGTCGGGTCCTTGCCGTAGGGGCGCAGGTCCGACAGCGGGCCGGCGAGACCGCCGGTGTTCCACTCCTTGCACGAGGTCACGCAGGCGTGGCAGCCGACGCAGACATTGAGGTCGATGATGAGGGCTAGCTGTGTCATGGGGCCGTCCTCCTTTACGCGCTCGTGCCGGCGTCCTTGCCGGAACCGAACAGGGTTTGCCAGATCTTCGGGCGCTTGGAGACGCCGGGGAGAACCGGCATCGGCTTGAATTGCGGATAGCTCTGCTTGGCCTCGCCGGCATCGGCCTTGAAGATGCGCACGCGCACGTCGAACCAGGCGGCCTGACCGGTCAGCGGATCCGAGTTGGAGAAGCGGTAGCCGGTCGTCGGGTCGGGCGGCAGTTCCTCGGACATGACGTGGTTCAGCAGGAAGCCCTTCTGGGATTCGTTGGCGTCATTGTCGAGGTTCCAGGCGCCGGCGGCCTTGCCGATGGCGTTCCAGGTCCACACGGTGCCCGGCTCGAGCGCTTCGGAGAAGCGGCACATGCAGCGCACCTTGCCCCATTGCGATTCGACCCAGATCCAGTCGCCGTCCTCGATGCCGAGGCCCTGCGCCATCTTCGGGTTCACATAGAGGTAGTTGTGGGTGTGGATCTGACGCAGCCAGGCGTTTTGCGAGTCCCATGAATGGTACATCGCCATCGGTCGCTGGGTCAGCGCGGTCAGCGGATACTTGGCGGTGTCTGTCTGCTGCGCCTCGAGCGGTTCGTAATAGAACGGCAGCGGGTCGAAATAGGTCTCGACGCGCTTCCTCAGGCGCTCGGGCGGCTGGCGGCCGATGGTCTTGCCCTGGGCGGCGAGCCGGAAGCTCTGCAGCACCTCGGAATAGAGGTGGATGTTGATCGGCTCGGCGTAGCGGGTCAGGCGGTTGCGCTGCGCCCAGTCGAGATAGCCGCGGTTCCAGTTGCGCATGTACTGGTACGAGCGCGGCAGGTGATAATGGAAGTGGTTGTTGTTGTCGGCATACATCTGCCACTGGCGCGGGTTCGGTTCGCCGCGCAGCGATTTCTCGCCGCCGGTGCCGCGCCAGCCGGCGAGGAAGCCGATGCCGGAACCCGGCTCGGTCTCGAAATTGACGATGAAGTCGGGATAGTCGCGGAACTTGCGCTTGCCGTCCTTGGTGACGAAGGCGGGCAGCTTCAGCCGCGAGCCGAGCTCGATCAGCACTTCCTGGAACGGCTTGGAATTGCCGGTCGGCGGCAGCACCGGGATGCGAACCGAGTCGACCGGGCCGTCATATTCCGAGATCGGCCGGTCGAGCATCGACATTACGTCGTGGCGCTCGAGATAGGTCGTGTCGGGCAGCACCAAATCGGCATAGGCGACGGTTTCCGACTGGAACGCGTCGGCGACGACGAGGAACGGGATCTTGTATTCGCCGTTCTCGTCCTTGTCGGTGAGCATGTCGCGCACGGCCGAGGTGTTCATCGTCGAGTTCCAGGCCATGTTGGCCATGAACAGGAACAGGGTGTCGATCTTATAAGGGTCGCCGCGCCAGGCGTTGGTGATGACGTTGTGCATCAGGCCGTGCGCCGCCAGCGGATATTCCCAGGAGAATGCCTTGTCGATGCGCACCGGCTCGCCGTCATCGTCGACGAACAGATCGTCCGGGTCGGCCGGCCAGCCGAGCGGCATGCCGTCGAGCGGCGTGTTCGGCTTGACCGCGGCCGGGTGGGTCGGCGTCTTCGGGCAGGGCGGGATCGGCCGCGGGAACGGCGCCTTGTGACGGAAGCCGCCGGGCCGGTCGATGGTGCCGAGCAGCGACATCAGGATCGACAGGCCGCGAATGGTCTGGAAGCCGTTCGAATGGGCGGCGAGGCCGCGCATGGCGTGGAACGACACCGGGTTGCCGGTGATCGTGTCGTGGTCGTTGCCCCAGGCGTCGGTCCAGGCGATCGGCAGTTCGATCCTCTGGTCGCGGGCGACGACGCCCATTTCATGCGCCAGCCGGCGGATCGTCTCGACCGGGATGCCGGTGATCGAGGAGGCCCATTCCGGGGTGTATTTGGCGACACGTTCCTTGAGCAGTTGGAAGGCCGGCTTGACGGGCGTGCCGTCCTTCAGCGTGAATTCGCCGAGCAGGCGCGGATCGACGCCCTCGGTGTGGGTGATGACCGGCTTGTCGGCCTTGCGGTCCCACCACAGCTTGTTCTGCGGGTCGAAGCAGCCTTCCTCGACCGGGATCTCGGTGCGCACGAACATGCCGTATTCCGACGACGCCTCATCGAGGTTCACCAGTTCGCCGGCGTTGGAATATTTGGTCAGGAAGTCGCGGTCATAGAGGCCCATCTCGATGATCTCGTGGATCAGCGCGAGGAACAGGGCGCCGTCGGTGCCCGGCTTGATCGGCACCCATTCGTCGGCGATCGCCGCATAGCCGGTACGCACAGGGTTGATCGCGATGAAGCGGCCGCCGTTGCGCTTGAACTTCGACAGCTCGACCTTCATCGGGTTGGAGTGGTGATCCTCCGCCGTGCCGATCATGATGAACAGCTTGGAGCGATCGAGGTCGGGACCGCCGAATTCCCAGAACGAGCCGCCGATCGTGTAGATCATGCCGGTCGCCATGTTGACCGAGCAGAAACCGCCATGGGCGGCGTAGTTCGGCGTGCCGTACTGCTTGGCGAACAGGCCGGTCAGCGCCTGCATCTGGTCGCGGCCGGTGAACAGGGCGAATTTCTTCGGGTCGGTGGCGCGCAGTTCGCCGAGGCGCTCCTCGAGGATCGAGAAGGTCTCCTCCCAGCTGATCGCCTCGAACTGGCCGGTGCCGCGCTCTGCGCCCGCCTTGCGCTTCAGCGGCTGGGTCAGGCGGGCGGGCGAATACTGCTTCATGATGCCGGAGGCACCCTTGGCGCAGATCACGCCCTTGTTGAGCGGGTGGTCGGGGTTGCCCTCGATGTAGCGAACCTTGCCGTCCTTGATGGTGACGCGGATGCCGCAGCGGCAGGCGCACATGTAGCAGGTCGTATTGACCCGGCGTTCGCCTGACCGGTCCTCGGTCGGGATGGGCGCATCGGCCTTGTAGGTTGTCGCCACCGGCTGTCTCTCCCCCTCGTGTCGCGTGCCCCCGCATTGATGACGGGTGGCATCGGCGAACGTTTATGTTCTCGGCTCGGGCGGCGTTGCACACGCCCGCTGTCGCCGGGGCCAGCGGATTTCTCGATACACGGGACGGGAACGGGGTTTCGATGCTGCGCGGAAATATGACGCGTTGCGAAACCGTCGACCGGCGGGCCGGTCCGTCGACACCCGATGAGCGAGGCACACTGGCCGCCCATCGGACGGCAGACGCGAATATTAACATATACTAATTTACTAATTCAATCCTCTTCGACGTGTTGCCCGCCAAAGCCATGGTTGAATTCAAGAAAAACGCTAAAAGGATACGGTTTTCGCAAGCCAATCTCGCATGTGCGAGCAAGAAATCTTGCGCTTGCGAAGAAACGATTCAAGTGCATCCGGAAGTGAGGGGGCTAAACTTTGTGCGGCGCACAATTCTACCCGGAGGTGGAATGAATTTCCGGCCGTATAGAGGGCGCCGCCGACGCTTTCGTGCGTATTTCTCTGCCTGACGTATGGGTCAGCGCCCCGGTCGTCCGGTCTTGCCCTTGCCGCGCTTCTTCTGCTTCTCGTCGGCGGGATCTTCATAGGACCCTGTGCCGACCTGGTGGCGGCGCACTGGCGCAGGATTGTCTCCGCCGAGGGGCTTCTCCGTCCGGCCGATGGTCATTTCGTCGAGTGTGTTTTTGCGGACCTTCTTGCTTGGGCTGAGTTGGCTTTCGCTCACGGTCGAACGCTCGCTATCGCTCGCTGACCTCCGCCGGGGCGGCGCATCAGCGCCGGCGCCCGGTCGGGCTTGCGGGCCTGCGGCCCGGTTCTTCGCTCCTGAACCTTTGCTCGGGAGATTGGCGGCGGAGCCGTATTTCTTGTCGCCGCGATAGCCGCCGGTGCGGTCGTCGATCGCCGCCTGGCGGGCCATCGGGTCGTCGGCGACGGCAAGCTCGGTTTCCTGCAGCCGCTTGATTTCGTCGCGCAGCCGGGCGGCCGTCTCGAATTCGAGGTCGGCGGCGGCGTCGCGCATGCGCTTTTCGAGATCGGCGATATGGGCCTGCAGATTGTGGCCGACCAGCGCGCCGCCATCCTCGGCGAAGCCGGTGTCGACGGTGACGTGATCCTGCTCATAGACCGAGTGGAGAATGTCGCCGATGGCCTTCTTGACCGATTCCGGCGTGATGCCGTGCTCGGTGTTGTAGGCGACCTGCTTCTCGCGCCGGCGGTCGGTTTCGGCGATCGCCCGTTCCATCGAGCCGGTCATGTTGTCGGCGTAAAGAATCACCCGGCCGTCGACGTTGCGGGCGGCACGGCCGATGGTCTGGATCAGCGAGGTTTCCGAGCGCAGGAAGCCTTCCTTGTCGGCATCGAGAATGGCGACCAGCGCGCATTCGGGGATGTCGAGCCCCTCGCGCAACAGGTTGATGCCGACCAGCACGTCGAAGGCGCCGAGCCGCAGATCGCGGATGATCTCGATGCGCTCGATGGTGTCGATGTCGGAGTGCATGTAGCGCACCCGCACGCCCTGTTCGTGCAGGTATTCGGTCAAATCCTCGGCCATGCGCTTGGTCAGCGTGGTGACGAGTGCGCGATAGCCGGCCCTGGCGGTGTCCTTGACCTCGCCGAGCAGGTCGTCGACCTGGGTCTTGGCCGGGCGGATTTCGACAGGCGGATCGATCAGGCCGGTCGGGCGGATGACCTGTTCGACGAAGACGCCGCCGCTCTGGTCCATTTCCCAGCCGCCTGGTGTCGCCGAGACGCAGGTCGTCTGCGGCCGCATGGCGTCCCATTCCTCAAACCGCAGCGGCCGGTTGTCCATGCACGATGGCAGGCGGAAGCCGTATTCCGCCAGCGTCGCCTTGCGACGGAAGTCGCCGCGATACATGCCGCCGAGCTGGCCGATGGTGACGTGGCTTTCGTCGATAAAGACCAGCGCGTTGTCGGGCAGGTATTCGAACATGGTCGGCGGCGGCTCGCCCGGCTTGCGGCCGGTGAGGTAGCGCGAATAGTTCTCGATGCCGGCGCAGGAACCGGTCGCCTCGAGCATTTCGAGGTCGTAACGGGTGCGCTGGTCGAGGCGCTGGGCCTCGAGCAGGCGGCCGGCAGCCTCGAGTTCGGCGAGCCGGTGCTTGAGCTCTTCCTTGATCGCCTTGGTCGCCTGATTGAGCGTCGGGCGCGGCGTCACATAGTGCGAGTTGGCGTAGACCTTGACCGATTTCAGCTCGCCGCTCTTCCTGCCGGTGAGGGGATCGAACTCGACGATGGAATCGATCTCGTCGCCGAACAGCGAGACGCGCCAGGCGCGGTCTTCAAGGTGGGCCGGGAACAGTTCGATGGTGTCGCCGCGCACCCGGAAGGTGCCGCGGATGAAATTGGCGTCGGAGCGGCGGTATTGAAGCGCCACCAGATCGGCGAGCAGCTGCCGCTGGTCGATGCGCTCGCCGACCTCGATGGCAAAGGTCATCGCGGTATAGGTCTCGACCGAGCCGATACCGTAGATGCACGACACCGAGGCGATGATGATGACGTCGTCGCGTTCCAGCACGGCGCGCGTCGCCGAGTGGCGCATGCGGTCGATCTGCTCGTTTACCGAGGATTCCTTCTCGATATAGGTGTCGGTGCGCGGGACATAGGCTTCCGGCTGGTAGTAGTCGTAATAGGAGACGAAATACTCGACCGCGTTGTCCGGGAAGAACTGCTTGAACTCGCCGTAGAGCTGGGCGGCGAGTGTCTTGTTGGGCGCCAAAATAAGCGCCGGGCGCTGGGTCGCCTCGATCACCTTGGCCATGGTGAATGTCTTGCCCGAACCGGTGACGCCGAGCAGCACCTGGGTCGCCTCGCCATCGTTGATGCCGGCGGTCAGGTCCTCGATCGCCTGGGGCTGGTCGCCACGCGGTTCGAATTCCGAGACCAGCCGGATCGGCACGCCGCCTTCGGATTTTTGCGGCCGTTCCGGCCGGTGCGGCTTCCACACGTCGCCCTGCAGTTCGGGGCGGCCATGCTCGATCAGCTTCGACAGGGCGTCGACCGTGGCCGTCACGCCGGCATTCGAGATGCTGCCGGCGTCCTCGAGGGATACGTCGAGCCCGGCGACCGGGTTGAGGCCGCCCTTGGCGCGGGCCTTGGCGGTGGCCTTGCCGCCCATCGAGGTGCCGCGCGCCGTCTTGACGGGCTTATCGGCGGCTTTTTTCGGCTTGCTCGCCTTCTTGGCCGCCGGCCGCGAGGCGATGTCTTCCGGCGCATCGGCTGCCTCGGCGATGTCGCGCGCCCACTCCGAAATCGCGCCGCCGAGCGGTTCGCCGGTCAGCGGCGCCTGTGGCGCTTCACCGAAGCCGGGCGGGGAATCGGTTTCCGTCCGCGCTGCGGATGTGCTGCCGTCGCGGGTTGATTTGGGAGATCGGGCCATGGGGCGAATATGGCGCGAGTCCGGCATTGTGAAAAGGGGCGTTGTGGCGAGGACCGCGAGCGGCGGATGCGGCCGGCTATCCCGATTTCGGCTTGTCGGTCGATCGTGACGCCGGGCGGTAAGTCTTCGTTCACCGTGTCGCGGATTGGGGTGGGAAAAAATGCGTATTTTTAGGTGCAATTAAGCGTGTCCCCCTAACTTGCCGGTAACGAAAAACGAGGAAGCCAAAAGGCAATGGACGTACTGCTGGTAGAGCCTTCGCGCGTCGGGCTCAGCATTCTTGGCAAGATGCTGGAGCGGCGCGGCGATGTGGTTCACCCTTTTCAGGATGGGGTGGAAGCGCTTGCGTTCCTGCGCAAGACGCCCGGCGTCGATGTGATCATCACCAGTTTCGAAACCAAGACGATCTGTGGCCTGGAGCTGTGCTGGGAAGCGCGCGTCCTGTCGGAAAGCCGTGGCCCGATCCATGTCATCGTCATGTCGGCGGATCGCGAGGACGCCAAACTGATCGAGGCGCTCGACAGCGGCGCGGATGATTTTTTTCACAAGCCGCCGATCGAGGCGGAGCTGAACGCGCGCCTTCGTGCCGCGGAACGGATGGTGCGCACGCAGAAGGAAATCCTGCGCATGGCGCAGACCGATCCGCTGACCGGCGCATACAACCGGCGCTTCTTCTTCGATCGGATGCGGGCCGAGATCGAGGAGGGCGGCGGACGGCCGCTGTCGCTCGTGATGCTCGATATCGATCACTTCAAGTCGGTGAACGACCGCTACGGGCACGATGTCGGCGATCTGGTGATCTGCCAGGTGGCGGGACAGTTTGCGCGCCGCGAAGGCGTGTTCGGCCGCATCGGCGGTGAGGAGTTCGCCTGGCTGCTGCCGGACTGCGACGAGGCGCAGGCGGTGGAGAAGGCAGAAGCCGTTCGCCGTATTATCGAGAGAACGCCGGTCTCGTCGGATCAGGGGCGTTTTTCGGTGACGTCGAGTTTCGGTGTTGCCGCGCTCGGTCCCGGTATGGGGCTGGCGGAACTCAGCAAGCGCGCCGATATGGCCCTGTATGAAGCCAAGCGGTCGGGACGCAATTGCATCGGTCTCGGCTCGCAGGTCGAACCTCGCAGGCTCAGCGCCTGACGGGCGTTATCCCGCACTTGGATGGATGATCGGTCGATAGCCGGCGTTGAGCGCGGCGACTATGGGACGTGGCGTCATGACGGAGACCGGCACCCCGGTCGGGCGCCGTTCCGCAGGGCCGTAGCCGGCCGGCGAATAGGGCAGAAGGCGGTCGCCGAGGACGAGGAAAGCGTCGTCCGGCCCATCTCCGGCGATGAAGGTGCCATCGGGCAAGTCGTCGATGGGGGCGGTGTGGCGGATCTGCCGCCGCCGGCGGCCGTCGATGCGGGCCTTGTGCAAATGGCGGTCGAGGTCGCCGGCCTTCGGGATCTCGCCGCCATGAACCTGCTGCCACAGCGCTAGGAAATGCTTCAGGTCGGCACGGCGGCATTCGCCGCAGGGGCGGTGCCCGGCCGCCAGCGCCACCGCCTCATCGAGGAAGAAGAGCTCAGTGTAGCGGCCGGGGCGCATCAGCTCGCGTCGCCGGCCCTTGAAAGCGGTGACGCAGGAGATCCAGTGCGGATGGGTCCAGCGGGCCACGCCCAGTGTCCGGTCGGTTCCGTGCAGGATACCGCGATTGCCCATCATGAGGCCGCGGTGGGGCGTGGCGATGATCTCATTGGCCGGGGTTACCCGGTTTTGCAGCGGCATGGTCGATCCCTCCCCCAGGCAACGGCGTTTGGAACGGCATCGTCCCGCCGCTCTAACAATTTATTTCCGCATCGGGCGGTTGCGAAAACCGGTTCCCCCTTTTACCGGCCGGCGCAACCCGAAATCGGATTGCACGGGTAGGGCTTTCGCCAGGCAGGCGACATTGGGGCGGGGTAGGGCTGGCGGCGCTGGCGGCGGTCACCGCCCGATGGCGTCGAGCCCTTCCTCGATATAGTCGGCGAGCATGGTCATGCCGAGCAGGTAGCGCGACGTCGACCCCTGCGCCCGGCCGGCAGCGTCCGATACGGCGCTCTCCCAGTCATTGGCATCGTAGTCGCCGCGGCCGATCCAGACGATGGCGACAAGCTCGGAGGCTTCGTCGACATTGAGGTCGTCGATAAGTTCCTTGAGCTCTTCGCGGGTCAGGTTTTCCGATTCTTCCTCGCGCAAACCTTCGTGGGCATGGGTGTCGCTGAGGTTTTGAGTGTCGAACTCGACTTCGTGCTCGTGACCGTCTTCGAACGTGTCGTCGACCGCCGACGCGATGGCACGTGCCTTCTGGGCGAACAATCGGACGGTATCGGGATCAATGGTGATGTCGACCGCCATGACCTGGCTCCCTTGGTTTGTTGTTTTTGGGCGGTAGCGAGACGCGCCATTCACGAAATGTCTGCCGAATTCGCGCGGCGATGCGCCATCGGCGTTTGTGCCTCCAATCTTACGCAGCTTCAGCTCTGAGAAAAGAGGCAAAAGGGTGGTGATATGACGAATGTCCACCCCCATGCTCCTGTTGTATATGTTTGAATTCGAAAGTAGTGAACATTAAGGTGTGCAAATGCTCGCCGTGACGGGGCATTTGTAAAAACACAGTTCAGTTGGGGAAAGGAAACATCATGGCACATATTGTTGTGCTCGGGGGAGGCATTGGCGGTATCTCCGCGGCCTATGAGGTTCGCCAGGCGCTTCGCCGGGAACATCAGGTCACGGTCATTTCCAAGGTCCCTTACTTCCAGTTCACGCCGTCCAACCCGTGGGTTGCGGTGAAATGGCGGAGCAAGAAAGACATAACGATCGATCTCGCTCCGGTGCTTGGCAAGCACAAGATCGACTTCATTTGCAGCGCCGCGACCAAGCTTCATGCCGACGACAACAAGGTCGAGCTGGAGAACGGCGACAGCGTTGCCTACGATTACCTGATCATCGCGACCGGTCCGGAACTCGCCTTCGACGAAATCGAGGGCCTCGGTCCCGACGGCTACACCGCGTCGATCTGCGACGTCGAGCACGCCACCTCTGCTTCCAACAAGTGGGAAAAGTTCTGCGCCGATCCGGGTCCGATCGTCGTTGGCGCCGTTCAGGGCGCGTCGTGCTACGGCCCGGCCTACGAATTCGCGCTGATCATGGACACCGACCTGCGCAAGCGCCGCCTCCGCGACAAGGTGCCGATGACCTTCGTTACTGCGGAGCCCTATCCGGGCCATCTCGGCCTCGGCGGCGTCGGCGACACCAAGAGCCTGCTCGAATCGGGCTTCCGCGAGCGTCATATCCGCTGGATCTGCAATGCCAAGGTCGACAAGGTCGAAGACGGCACAATGCATGTCAGCGAGCACAATGACGACGGCTCGGTGAAACAGACGCACGAGTTGCCGTTCAAGTACTCGATGATGCTGCCGGCCTTCCGCGGCATCGGCGCGGTGCGCGGCATCGACGGTCTGGTCAATCCGCGCGGCTTCATCGTCGTCGACAAGCACCAGCGCAACCCGAAGTATCCGAACATCTTCGGCGTCGGCGTCTGCATCGCGATCGCGCCGCTCGAATCGACCCCGGTTCCGGTCGGTGTGCCGAAGACCGGCTACATGATCGAGAGCATGGTGACGGCGACGGCGCTCAACATCGCCGAGATCATCGCCAACCAGCAGCCGACGCATGAAGCGACGTGGAACGCGATCTGCCTCGCTGACTTCGGCGATACCGGCATTGCCTTCGTGGCGCTGCCGCAGAACCCGCCGCGCAACGTCAACTGGTCGTCGAGCGGCCGCTGGGTGCACCTGGCGAAGATCGCCTTCGAGAAGTACTTCCTGCGCAAGGTCCGCAAGGGATCGACCGAGCCGTACTTCGAAAAGGTCGTGCTGCAGATCCTCGATATCGGCAAGCTGAAGCGCTAGCCGCGGCTAGCCGGCGCGGATGCCGGCAGGATGAACAACGAAGCGGCGGACCGGCGGGTTCGCCGCTTCTTTTTTTGCCTGAACGCCGGTGTCGTGCGGCCCGCGCGGTATGCCATCGCGTTCTGTTGCGCGTCCCGCCCCTGGTTCCGATATCTCTTTGCCTGGTGCCCGGTTATTGCCTGAATGGGTCGGCATGAATGCGGTGTTATTCTGCCATTCATGGTCGGTTCAGCCCGCCGGCGTCATCTATCGGGCATGTCCTGACCGAACACGGCAGCGACCGGGCGCTGGTCCTGGTGCGGGTCCCGAGCGATGGGGCCGGAACTGCCGGCGGCGGGGGGAAGGAGATCCTATGGTCCGACACGAGACGATCACGGCGCTCAAGCGCTTCGGTATGGGGCCGTCGGCGAATGACGCCCTTACCATCGACGGCCATGCCCGCGAGTGGTTGTTGCAGCAATGCGACGATCCGGATGTGGCGTTGATCGAGGACAGCCGGACACAGGGCTCGGATGCGCTCTATCGGAGCTTCATCGGCTTTCGCCAGATGGAGCGGGAACAGGGCGGGCGTGACGATGCGACGGCCGGGATGCAGGGTAAGCAAGCCGGTGACAGGAGCGCAGAGGCGCAGCGCATGGAGCGCAAGCTCGCCCGCGCGAACAACCCTGCCTTCAGCGTCTATCGCCAGGAGGCGGAGTTGCGGGTGGCCAAGGTCGTGCGTACGCCGGCGCCGTTCGTCGAACGTCTGGTGACATTCTGGGCCGATCATTTCTGCGTCTCCGCACAGCACAGCGGGCGGATTCGTGTCCTCACCGGTGCCAATGAACGTGAGGCGATCCGGCCCAACGTGCTCGGCAGCTTCCGCGAGATGCTGCATGCGTCGGCCCGCCATCCGGCGATGCTGCTCTATCTCGAAAACGCCCGGTCGCGCGGCCCGAATTCGGTCGCCGGCCAGCGCGGCGGCAACGGCCTCAACGAGAACCTCGCCCGCGAAATCCTTGAACTGCATACGCTGGGCGTCGATGGCGGTTACAGCCAGGACGACGTCACCAATTTCGCCCGCATCCTGACCGGGTGGTCGGTCCGCAAGTTCAAGCATCCGCTTGGCGGCCAGTTCGTGTTTCACAAGAACTGGCATGAGCCGGGCGCGTTTCCGCTGCTTGGCAAGACTTATGATCAGGACGGGATGGAGAAAGGCGTTGCCGCGCTGGACGATCTCGCCCGTCATCCTTCGACGGCGCGGCACGTCGCCGACAAGCTCGTCGCCTATTTCGGCAATGGCACGCCGATCCCCGCGCTGTCGAAACGGCTGGCGACGCTGTTCATGGACACCGACGGAGATCTGATGTCGATGTCCCGCGCGCTGGTGCTGGCCGACGAGTTGTGGGAGCAGCCGGCGTCGAAACTGCTGTCGCCCTACGAGATGATGGTGGCCGCAGGCCGGGCACTTGACTGGGTACCGGGCGGCAACGAGATCGTGCGGGCGCTGAACCTGCTCGGCCAGCCGATATGGGGACCACCGTCGCCGGCCGGCTGGCCCGATGACAGCACGACGTGGCTGGCTGCCGACGCGCTTCTGGAGCGGCTCGACTGGGCCGATCAGATTGCCTCGGAACGGGCCGAAGCCGTCGACGTGCGGCAATTGGCCGATGCCCTGTTCGGCCCCGCGCTGACCGACTACACCGCGCAGGCACTCAGACGTGCCGAAAGCCGCCAGCAGGCGCTGGCATTGCTGTTGATGAGCCCCGAGTTCCAGAGGAGGTAATCGGATGACCGGTTTTTCCGTCAATCGCCGAGAGGTTCTTGCCGGTGTCGGTAGCCTTGTCGCCTGGACGCAGGTGCCGCGCATCGCCCACGCTGCGCCGGGTCGCGACCCCCGCCTGCTCACCATCGTGCTGCGCGGTGGTCTCGACGGGCTGTCGACCGTCGAGCCCGTCGGCGATCCCGACTATGCCCGGGTGCGCGCGGGGCTGACGCTGGCCGAGGCGGGTATCAAAGGCATTCCGCTCGATTCCCTGTTCGCGCTCAATCCGAAGATGCCGACACTCGGCAAGCTGTATGCCAGGGGCGAGGCGCTGATCGTTCACGCGACGGCGACGCCCTATCGCGCACGGTCGCATTTCGATGCCCAGGATATTCTCGAAAGCGGCAATGTCCGCCCGAAGCTGACCGGCAGCGGCTGGATGAATCGGGCCTTGCAGGCTGTCACGCCCGGCGATGCGGTCGAGCCGCAAAAGGCGTTCGCGATCGGGGCGCAGGTGCCGCTGATCATGAAGGGCAAGGCGCCGGTGCTGAACTGGGTGCCGCCGGGCTTCAGTGATGCGTCGCCGGACACCAAGATGCGGCTGCTCGACATCTACCGCCATGTCGATCCGCAGCTTGCCGACGTGATGCAGGAAGGACTCGACCTCGACGATATGCTGGGCGGCGAGGCGGCCGTGACGAAGACCATGCGCAAAGCGCGCGGGATGACCGAAAACGCCCGGGCGAGAACTTTCCGGGTCGCCGGCAGTGTTGCCGGCAAGGCGCTCGCCGGCGCCAACGGTCCGCGCATCGGTGCGTTCGATCTGACGGGTTGGGATACCCACGTTGCCGAACGGCCCGCCAATGGCCGGCTGGCCCAGCTGCTCGAGGGCCTCGACGGGATGATCGACGCGCTGCACCAGGAGATGCGGCCGGTGTGGGCCGATACCGCGGTGATCATCGTGACCGAGTTCGGGCGCACCGTCGCCATGAACGGCAACAAGGGCACGGATCATGGCACGGGCACGCTCGCCTTCGTCCTCGGCGGTGCTGTGCGCGGTGGCCGGGTGGTCAGCGACTGGCCGGGCTTGTCGAGAAAGGCGCTTTTCGAGGAGCGCGACCTGATGCCGACGACCGATCTGCGCAGCGTGCTGAAAGGCGTATTGCGCGACCATCTCGATGTGTCGGAGCGGGCGCTCGCCGAGACGATCTTCCCCGAAAGCCGCGCCGTTCGGGCGCTGGACGGGTTGATGGTCTGACCCGTTCGGGCCGGGAACAAAAAAACGCCGCGCGGGATTTGCGCGGCGTTTTTGTTTTTCAGGGGCGGTTCGTGATTAGAACGCCGCGCCCGGGCGCACACCCATCTTCTTCAGGATCAGGGCGAGCGGGCAGAAACCGGTGAACGACGCCTGAAGCAGGTTGGCGCCGACGAAGGCGGTCAGCCACAGGAAGTTGACATTGACGTAGATGGCGAGCAGGACGGAAGCGAGGATCACGACGCCTGCGAAGGCCATCACCATGCGATCGATGGACATGGACGGGGCTCCTTATTTCATCAAATTCTAATACAAAGCGGTCGCGCCTCTTACCAAGCAAGCCGCACCCTTGTAAAGGCGAAGGCGACCCCGCTCCCCGCGCACGCGCGCAGTGCCGCAAAGATTACCACGAACACACTATGGCCACGAAATATGTCCCTGAGCGCCCCATTGCCGGCCCTCACTGGTCCCATTCGCATGTCTCAATGGTCGTCGGACCGGGGACGACGTGAGACGACGAGAGGGATCGACCATGCAGAGGGCGCACGACAGGATTTCGGTCGGGGCACGATGGGCCGGGGATTTCAGGAATTCGCAGGACCGTATTCAGGACGGTTCGCCGGGACGAGCCGTGGAAGGACGCGTGGCGGGTCCGCGTTGGATGCGCGGCCTTCAGCGCCGTGGAGCGTTGATGCGCGCGGCCATGCTGGCGCTTGCCGTCGTGCTCGGCGGAACGTCTGTGGTCGCGCCGGCATTCGCCGCCGGCGATGTGGCGAGCGGTACATCAGACACCGCGCCTCGGCTTGCGCTCGTCAAGCCGGGCGACATGAAGGGCGGTGCGTTGCTTCTGCCGGCGCAGGAAGACGGGCGCTATGTCGTTGCCCCGCTGGTCGCGACCGATGTCGCCGTGTCGATCTCCGGGCCGATTGCGCGCACCGTCGTCACGCAGCGTTTCACCAATCCGACCGGCGGCTGGGTGGAAGGGCTCTACGTCTTTCCGCTGCCGGAGACGTCTGCCGTCGACACGCTGAAGATGCGGATCGGCGACCGCTTCATCGAAGGTGAGATCAAGCCGCGCGGCGAGGCGCGGGCGATTTATGAGAAGGCCAAGCAGGAAGGCCGCAAGGCGAGCCTGCTGGAGCAGGAGCGGGCCAACCTCTTCACCAATTCGGTCGCCAATATCGGCCCCGGCGAAACCATCGTCGTGCAGATCGAATATCAGGAGACGGTGCGCCGTTCGCAGGGCGTCTTCTCGCTGCGCGTGCCGCTGGTCGTGGCACCGCGCTACAGCCCGAAGCCGGTCGTTCACACGGTGAAATTCGACAATGATGGCGGTTGGGCAAGCGGCACCGATCCGGTGCCCGATCGTGATCGAATCGACCCGCCGGTGCTCGATCCGGCGGACAATCCGAAGACCAATCCGGTGACGCTGAGCGTCGACATCAAGGCGGGCTTTGCACTCGGCGAGGTCAAGAGCGCGACCCATACGCTGTCGCGCGAAACGCTCGGCGACGACCATATCCGTGTCACACTGGCCGACGAGACGGTACCGGCGGACCGGGATTTCGAGCTGAGCTGGTCGGCGAAGGCCGACATGGCGCCCACTGCCGGCCTGTTCCGCGAGCGCGTCGACGGCAAGGACTATCTGCTTGCCTTCGTCATGCCGCCGCAGGTTCCGGAAAACCGCATGGCGATCCCGCCGCGCGAGATGATCTTCGTGGTCGACACGTCGGGCTCGATGGCCGGCCTGTCGATGGCGCAGGCGCGGGCGAGTCTTGGTTTCGCGCTCGATCAGCTGCGCCCCGGCGACCGCTTCAACATCATTCGCTTCTCTAACGACTATGAGCAGCTCTTCCCGGCCGCGATGCCGGCCGACAAGGCGCATCTCGACACAGCGATGCGCTTCGTCGAAAAACTCGATGCCAATGGCGGCACGGAGATGCTGTCGGCGCTGCAGGCGGCATTCGTCGACGACAATGCCGGCGACAGCAGCACGGTCCGTCAGGTTGTCTTCCTGACCGATGGCGCGATCGGCAACGAGACGCAGCTGTTCGAGGCGATCAACCGGCTGCGTGGCCGCTCGCGGGTGTTCACGGTCGGCATCGGCTCGGCGCCGAACACCTTCTTCATGAACCGGGCGGCAGAAATCGGCCGTGGCACCTTCACCCATATCGACTCGGTGTCCGAAGTCCTGTTCCGCATGAACGAGCTGTTCGCCAAGCTGCGTAACCCGGTCATCACCGATTTGCAGGCGGAGGTGCGCGGCGGCACGCTCGATGACATCACCCCGGACGCCCTGCCGGATCTCTATCTGGGCGAACCGATCGTGCTGACGGCGCAGACCGAGACGTTGCGCGGTACGCTGGCGCTGAGCGGCACCTATCGCGGCCAGCCGTGGCGGCTCGATCTGCCGCTCGCCAAGGCCGCCGAAGGGTCGGGCATCGGCAAATTGTGGGCGCGGCGCAAGATTGCCGATCTCGAGATCGAGCGGGCGGCTACGCGGCAGCCGGCAACCATCGATACGGGTATCGAGCGGGTGGCGATGACCCATCATCTGGTCAGCCGCAAGACGAGCCTCGTTGCCGTCGACGTGACGCCTAGCCGGCCGGCCGGCGAGCAGATTTCGAGTGCCGAGGTGCCGCTCAACCTGCCGCATGGCTGGGTTTACGACAAGGTGTTCGGCGGCCCGGATGCTCCCGCCGGCACACCGACCGATACGGGGCCTCGTCAGCCGAATCCGGTCGGCCAGCCGACGCCGCAGCGCGATGCGGAAGCGCCGGCTGCAGAACAGGCGGCCTATGCCAAGCTTGCGATGGCGCGTGGCGCGCCCAACATGGCCGCACCGACGGGTGCTGGCGTCATGTCGCTCGGCTCGGTTTCCAAGCGCGCCGTTCTGTTGCCGCAGACCGCGACCCCGGCCGACCGCAAGATCATCATCGGTCTGGTCATGCTGCTGTTCGCGGCGATGGCGACCGTGGTCGGCATGATGTGGCACCGGCTTGCCGCCAGTATTGAGGCAGGAGCGCCGAATGTTCGGCGGCGGGACTGGTGATGCGCGCGAATACACATATCGGGCAGCGCCTACGGGCGCTGTCGCCGTTCGGGTGGGTGATGGCCGGCATAGTCGCAGCCTCGGCATTGGCCGGTCTGGTGCTGATCGGCGAAGGCGTCTTTATCAAGGCGAAAGCCGCGCTGGCGCAGGTTCTGCTCGACGACGCGTTCGAGCGCTCGAAGCGGGACGGGATGCCGGTGCGGGCGTGGCCCTGGGCCGATACCTGGCCGGTGGCGCGGCTGACGGTGCCGAGGTTGAAACGTTCGGCGATCGTGCTTTCGGGCGGCAACGGCGAGGCGCTGGCCTTCGGGCCCGGCCATCTGCTCAACACGGCAGAAGTGGGCGAGGACGGTACGGCGGTCTTCGCCGCCCACCGGGACACCCATTTCGCGTTTCTCGCCGATGTCCGGCCCGATGATGTGATCGAGGTCGAGCGTGGCGACGGGCACCGCTTTCGCTACCGGGTGACCGGCTCACGGGTGGTGAAGTGGAATGCGTCGGGGATCGATGCGGCGGCCGAGGGTTCGCACCTTGCGCTGTCGACCTGCTGGCCGATCGGCGCGCTCGGTCCGGGCGATGAACGCCTCGTGGTCGATGCCGAACTCGACCCGACCGTTACGGCGACCGTGGCGAATCCCTGAGCCCTTCGAGCGCGGCCTTCACGGTGTCAGGACCGGCGACGTCGGGGATCACCATGCGGCGCCCGTCGGTGCGCCGGATCACCAGCGTGGCGACATCGAAAAGGTGGCCGGCAAGGCCGCGCCGCAAACGTACCGAATGGATGATGGTTGCCGGAATGTGCGTTGGATGGCCGGCCGGGCTGCGCCGCGCCAGCACGTGGTCATCGTACAACGCGATGTGGATCGACCGCCAGCGGAAGAAGGCATAGGCGATCAAGAGTGGCGGCGCGACCGTGCCGACCAGCAAGAGCAGGCGTGCGATGGAGCCGCTGCCGCCGCCGGAAATCCAGGTCACGCCCCAGCCCCCGAGATAGAGTACGCCGATGACGAGCGCCGGCAGGAACAGGCTCCAATGGGCGCGGAACACGCGAAGCGGGCGCGGGTGTTCGTCGCGCTCCGGGGTGCTCGTCGGTGTGTCGGCGGATGTGCCCTTCGTCATGGTTGAACGATAGTGGATCGCGCGCCGCGATGCCATCGGCTTGGCGGTCGACACAGCGCTGCGGCAATGCGATGGTCAATTGTTGCCAGCGGGTTTCAAACCGCCGGCCGCGCCCCCACATATTCGGGTATGTCGCGCATTTGTGAGAGACACGGGAGCCGCATCATGCTTCGCACCAGTCTTGCCGTTCTGGGCCTTGTTCTTTTCGGGATTTCCGGCGCTGCCGCGGCGGACGCCAACGCGGTCAAGGGATTGATCGTCGAGCGTTGCGCGGATTGCCACGAAGTGCCGGGGCTCGACACCAAGCCTGCCGATGTCGGCGCGCCGACCTTCACGTCGATCGGCTGGGATCGGGAAACCTACACCGAGGCCAGAATCCGGCAATCGCTGCAGAAGACCCATTGGCCGATGCAGCAATTCATCCTGTCGCCGAGCGACATAAACGCGCTGGTGGCCTATTTCGATACGCTGAGGCCCGGGCAATAGAGGTCGGCCAATAAGGATTGGTCAGTGGGCGCGGAAGGCGGTTCGGAAGGCAAACAGTGCCGAGCCGAGGAAATTGACGGCGAGCGCGCCTGCCGAGGCAATCGCCAGCGCGGCAAGGGGCGGTAGCGCGGGCACGATGGCCAGCGCGATCGCGTAGAGCGCGTAATTGACCGCCGCGCCGACGCCGTTAACACCGGCGAAGCGGCTCCATTCGCCAAGCCGTTTCGGGTCGCGGGAGCGGAAGGTGAAGACGCGGTGCAGGCCCCATGTCGCGCTGACGGCGACCACGACCGAGATGACGCGCGCGCTGTAGGCGCCCATGCCGGCCCATTCGGTCAAGCCAAGCAGCACACCCGCATCGACGATGAAGCCGAAGGCGCCGACCAGCAGAAAGCGCGGAAACAGAGCTGAGAGCGGGCGGCTGCCGCTCATTTCAGCGGCTCGACGACACCTGCCCGTTCGGACCGGCGGCGGCTCGCTGCAAGCGAGGGCAGATCGAGGTAGCGCATGCGTTTCAGTTCCCGTCGGGTGTTGCTGACCGATTCGATGATGATACCGCACATGAAGCTGAGGAAGGCGAGCTGCATGATGCTGGCGGCCAGCACGGCGGTGGGCAGGCGCGGCACCAGGCCGGTTTCGAGATAGGTGTCGAAGACCGGCAAGGCGAGGAACACCGAGATCATGGCGAGCACGATCGCGCCGATGCCGTAGAAGCGGAACGGGCGCAGCGCGCGGTACATCTTCATGATGGTCCACAGAATGCGCATGCCGTCGTGATAGGTGCGCAGCTTGCTCGGCGAATGGCTCGGGCGCTCGCCATAGGGCAGCGGGATTTCCGCCGTCGCCAGCTTGATGTCGATGGCGTGGACGCTCAGCTCCGTTTCGATCTCGAAGCCGTTCGAGGCGGCCGGGAAGGACTTCGCGAAGCGGCGCGAGAACACCCGGTAGCCGGACAGGATGTCGGAGAAATTGCGGCCGAACAGATAGCCGACGATGTGATTGAACATGCGGTTGCCGAAGCGGTGACCGCGCCGGTAGGCCTCGGGGCCGCCGCCGACCCGGGTTCCGACGACCATGTCGAGATTGTCCTGCACCATCCGATTGATCAGCTGCGCGGCGGCTGCCGGCTCATAGGTGCCGTCGCCGTCGGCGAGCACGAAGATGTCGGCGTCGATGTCGGCGAACATGCGGCGCACCACGTTGCCTTTGCCCTGATGCATCTCGCGACGCACGATGGCGCCGGCGCGGGCGGCTTCCTCCGAGGTCTGGTCGGTCGAGTTGTTGTCGTAGACGTAGATCTCGGCGCTCGGCAGCGCGGCGCGAAAGCCGTTCACGACCCCGGCAATGGTCGCTTCCTCATTGTAGCAGGGCAGCAGAACGGCAATCGCGTTGGCGCGCGGTTCGGCGTTTGCATCGATGTGCGAGACGGTGTGGGTTTCACGCGGATCGGCGTGCCGCCCGGTGCGCGGCAGGGCGTCAGGCGAGAGCATGGCGGATCTCCGGTGACGGATTCTGTGTGGCGCGCGCATCGCGTTGCGTGCGCAGCAGGATGAGGGTGAACAAGGCGAGCGTTGCCAGCGCGCCGATCGGAATGGCGGTGTAGGTGGCGACCTGGCGGGCGATCAGCGGTGCCGTCCAGGCAATCGCGGCAAGGCTGATCTCGTAGGGACCGAAGCCGGTGCGCAGGCCATGACGGGCGAGGAAAGCAAGCGCGCCGCCGACCAGAACCATGTCGTAGTCGAGCGTATAGGGGGTTGCCAGCAGGCTGGCGAGGCAGAGCGCGGCGGCTTTCAGTTCGAAGGCGACCGGCCGACGCCATTGCCAGACGAGCGCGGCTGCGACCAGGAGCGTGACGACCCCTTGCGCGGCATGGGCTGCGGGGACTGTGCCGCCCCACATGCGAACGGCTGCAAAGATGCTCTGGATCTTCTCCCAGCCCGTCGAGCCGGCTTCGAGCACGATGGTGCGGGTCGGCTCCAGGCTGGCGATGAAGGCCGGCCAGACGTCGATGCCGAAAGCGGCGGTGGCGATAGCGGCCATGGCGAGCACCGTCGTGGCGGCCGCGAAGAAGGTCTGCCAGCGGCCGGTTGCAACGAGAACCAGCGGGATCAGCAGGCCGAATTGCGGCTTGTAGGCAAGCAGGCCGATCAACAGGCCGGCGAGGATGGGCCGGCGATCGAGAACGAGCAGGGCGCCGGCAAGCAGTGCGGTGGTGAGGAAGCCGTTGTGGCCGTGGCCGAAATTGACGAAGACCGCCGGGAAGGCCGCGGCCAGCAGCAGGGTCTCTCGCCCGGGTACGATCCGTGCCGCCAACCGCAGATAGAGCGCGAATGTCGTTGCCTGCCAGACGAACAGGGCGAGCAGATACGGCATGGTTGCGAGAAGGGCTGCGAGCGCGAGGAAGAACGGCGGGTAGTGCCAGCCGTAGAACGGGATGTCCTCGCGGCCGAAGACGGCCTTCTCCTCGGCGTGCTGGATGTCCCAGTCATAGGCGGCGGGGGCTTCGCCCTTCAGAACGAGGCGACCGGCGGCATAGACGTTCGAGAAGTCTGTGCCGAGCGGTTTGCCGTCCCGCGCCACAAGTCCGTCCGATGTCGCGACCAGTGCGACGAGCGCGACGGCGGACAGGGCCAGAAAGATCCAGGCGTAGGTGGTACGGCGCGCTCTGGTCAGCCAAGCGCCGCTCCGGAGCGTCTCTGGCATCGGCAATCCCCAACTTGCTCATGGCCGCCGATTTCCGGCGAGGAATTTCGCCAAAAAGGGGCAAGCCATGGTTCGCGGGCACTTTAGATGGCAGGGATTAAGATTGGGTTTTTCGGAGCGTGTGCCAGCCTCATGCCATCGCTTCGGCTTCGCGGCGCAGGCGCATGTCGAGGCGGGTCTCGTCGATGTTGACGTCCTGCCAGGTGACGACCGAACCTTGCTTCACCGGGCGGGTCAGCGGCACGCCATGGGCAAGGCCGATCGGCAGGGCGCCGGCGGCAAGGCTCGCGTCTGCCGGTTGCAGCTTGCCCCACACCGTGTAGCCGCCCTCGCCGTCGAGCGTGTCGCCGGGCTTGAGGTCCTTCTTGGCGACGGCAACAGCGTCGCCGCGGAAGGCGCGGGTCTGGCCGGTCGGCTCGCCGCGCAGCGCCGCGTTCAGCACCGAGATGCTGAGCTCCAGTCCGATCAGGTGGAACGGCTTGTACATGGCGGCGAAGCGGCCGCTGTCGTCGGTCTTCAGCCCGTATTGGCGGAAGCATGCGGCGGCGTAGTCGTTCGGCGCCTCCAGCACCACATAGACGCCCCAGCGCAGATCGCGGAACACCGGCCGGCCGTCGCGTTCGAGCGACGAGATCACCTCGACCATTCCGTTGCCCTCGAGCAGACCGCCGGCCGAGCGGGGCTTGAGGATCTGGGCGAGATCGTCGACGCCGCAGGGCGGGAAGGCCAGACCGTCCGTCGGCACCGCCAGATCGCAGGCATTGGCGATCGCCGCCATCTCGATCGCCGATTTGGTGCCGTCGAGGAAGGAATTGAACATCTGCGGGTTCATGCCGGCGGCGCGGGCGGCATCCGGCGTCAGGCCGTAGTGGTCCCAGACCGTGTCCGGCGTCACCGAGTGGTAGAGCGGCAGATATTTGGTTCCCTTGCCGGCGGCGGCGACCTTGAAGCCGGTGGCGCGAGCCCAGTCGACCATTTCCGAAACCAGCGCCGGCTGGTCGCCATAGGCCATGGAATAGACGACACCGGCGTTGCGGGCGCGTTTGGCGAGTGCCGCGCCTGCCAACACGTCGGCCTCGACATTGACAATGACGATGTGCTTGCCGGCATCGATGGCGGCGAGTGCGTGCGCAATGCCGGCGGCCGGGTTTCCGGTCGCCTCGATGACGACGTCGACCTCCTTGTGGCGGCACAGTTCTCCGCCGTCCTCGAGATAGGCGCAAGTCGCGATGCGGCCCTCGTCCCAACCAACGGCGCGGCAGCTCGCCCTGGCGCGGTCTACATTGAGGTCGGCGATGGCGGCGACTTCGAGCCCGGTAATATGAGGGACCTGCGACAGGAACATGGAGCCGAACTTGCCGGCGCCGATGAGGCCGGCACGGACGGGGTTGTCGGCATCGCTGCGGGCAGCAAGCATCGTCGTCAGGTTCATGTGGTGAGGCCTCCCGAAAAATCTTTTGGTTCGGTGCGGCATTCGTTGAAGCCGCCCGTTCTGGTTGGCCCCGACTATGAAAGAGGATTCGGAAAATGAACAGGCGTTGTGAAGCCTGTTGTCGTGCAGGGTGAACGGCAAAGGTGGTTCCCTTGCCCGGCTGCAACTTCACAGGGAGGTGCGGCTCTAGTAGCTATCTACCGTGGGATCATTTTGGGGTGTGTCTGTTGTGCGGTTGACGGCGTTGGTGGTGATGGTCCTTTTTGCAGCCGTGCTGTGGCCGCGCGACGTGTTGGCCGTGCCGTCCGAAAACGCGATCGATGCGCGTTTGCGTATGGAAGAGGCCTTCAGGCTCTTCAGCAAACTCGCCTTCAGGTGCGAATCCTATTCGTCCTTGGCGAAGTGTTCCTACGGCGGGCGCCTGGTCAAATGGCAGAAGCCGGAGATCACCATCACTCTGGTATTCGAGCCAAGCCTCAATGGCTCCGTGTCTCAGGCGGAAAAGCGGATTCGCGGATACTTCGACAAGTACATTCGGCAGATCAACAAGGAGACTGACGTTCATCTGCGCGTCGGGAGGAGCAGAGATTTCATCGTCCTCGTCGGCAACCGGGAGTTCTTGCGCAACTTTCTTCAACTTGGAGCGGCCCTCAAGGGTGAAAAGGATGTCAGTCTGATTCACAAGCTGAAGGACTCGCGCACGTGTATGGCGACACTCTCGTCCAGGTCTCGCAATGGCATGCCAGAGGCCAAATATGGTTTGATGTTGCTTAACCTTGATGCCAATGAGACGTGTATTGCGCGGTCCTTGCTCATTGCGCTTGGCATCAATCCTTTTCTCTTGAAAAAGAGCCACACCATTCGGCGCGACCTTCGCAAGCACGGGGCTGCGCGATATTCGCTGGCGCCGGTCGCGAAGTTCCTGCTGCGGATGATGTACAGCCGCCGTATGAAGCCCGCTTACCTTCAGTCGCCAACGAAGACGAAGAACCTCGCTCGGCGCATGATCTTCGGGCGCGAGGTGAAGCTACCTGAGCAGTAGGCTTAGTTAGCATCGCGAGAGCCGCAAAGAAAAAGCCGCGTCCCAGGGGCGCGGCTTTTCAATTCGTGATCCGGTGCGACAGCGCTAGCGCAGGCGATCCGGCTCCTCGGCCTCGAGATAGGCCTCTTCGACGTCGGACAGTTCGACCTTCTCGTAACCCGTGATCATCGTCTTGATGTAGTGGGTGACGGTCTTGCCGGTGGTCGTCATGTAGACGTGGATGACGACGAAGGTGATCATCAGGAACGCGGCGGCGGTGTGGACGAACACCACGATCGAGAAGATTGTGCCGGTCTGATCGTAGGTCTGCCAGACTTCGTAGAGCAGGTAGACGATGCCGGAGGCCCACAGGGCCGGGCCGATGATGACCATGAAGGTCAGATAGGCCAGCGACTGCAGCGCGTTCTGCTTGCGCTTCAGCGTCTTCGAATAGGGGTGCGGTGCACCTGTCAGAATGCCGACCGCATAGAACTTGATGACGTTGAAGAGGCCGGAGCTGGTCGGCAGGTAGTGCCGCCACTGACCGGTGGTGAAGTGCCAGAAGGTGGTGAAGATCCACAGCACGATCAGTGCAATCGCCGCGAAGGTGTGGACGCCGACGGCGGCCTTGAACGGCAGCAGCGAATGCGTGCCGTGCAGGCCGAAGCCGGAGAACACCAGGATGAAGATCAGCAGTGCCTGCGACCAGTGCCAGAAGCGCTCGTAGCGGGAGTAGATCTTGACCGCGCGGACCGAGGTCTTGCCCTCGTTGATGGGGGTGGAGTTAGCCATATCGATGTCTCCTCAGCGCGTGCGCTTGCGCATGGCAAACCGCAGGATGCCGTGGATGAAGATGCCGAGCAGCGTCAGGCCGAACAGCGTGTAGCCGATCAGGTCGAGCCAGCGGTAGCTGTCGCGGCCGGGCATGTAGACGCCGGTGACGCCGGCGAGCCGGCCGTCCTTGGCGTGGCATTCGCCGCATTTGAGCGCGTCTTCCTTCGGCGCCACCATGTGGGTGATCGGCCAGTACATGGCGGTGTCGACGAAGCCGTATTTGCCGGAGAACTCGCGGCCAACGGCCTTCTGGCCGGCGGCGATCGCCTTTTCCCAATCGAGATTGGTCCACAGCGCGGTGTCGTCCTTGCCGAACACGTGGTTGTAGACGAGATGGTTGGTGCCGGCGTCGTAGGCCTGACGGCCGCGCATCTTCTTGAACGGCCAGATGCGGGATTTGCCGTCGGTCGCGTTGCCGGCGATCTTGTTGATCTCGACGACGTTTTCCGGATCGATGGTTTCGTCAGCGGTGGTGTACTGCACCTGTCCGTCGAACCAGGCGTAATACGGCGTGACGTTTTCTTCCCACTCGAAGGTGCCCTTGATCGACATGTAGGTGTGCAGGCCCTTTTCGTTTTCCTCCGAATAGGGTTTGCCGTCCTTCAGCTTGCCGGCGGTCGACCAGTCCCAATAGGTCTTGGTGGCGACGCCGCCGCGGGCAAAGGCCGGGATGTGACAGGTCTGGCAGGCGACCTTGTCGGTGTGGCCGTTGAGCTTGATCGCCTCGAGGTTGACGCCCTTGTGCGGCTGGTCGCTGTGGCAGCTTTCGCAGGAAGCGACGTCGCGGCGCTGACCCGGCTTGCCGGTGCCGCCGGTGTCCTTGGCGAGCGTGTCGTAGCGCGAACCCGGCCAGATATGCTGGTCAGACACGTGGCAGGCGGAGCAGGCGAAGTTGGGCCCGTCCTCGGCCATGTGCACGTCGAGTGCCTTAGTCGGATGGGTCAGCGAGGAGTCGAGGTCGCCGTGCTTGACCGCATCGCCGCCGCCGCCGTTGAAGTGGCAGGCGCCGCAATTGGCGCGACCCGGCATGCCGACCTTCTGTGCGATCTTGGTCAGATCGGGCGGCATGAAGGTCTTGCCGTTCTTGGTCAGCGGTTCATAGAGCGGATGACCGGCATTGGTCGGCCACTTGACGTAGTCGCCGGTGGTGTCGTGACAGGCGAGACAGTCGACGTTCTGTTCAGACGTGAAGTCGAAGCTGTTGTCCTTCCAGCCATAGCCGACGTGGCAGCTGGTGCAGCGCGGCTCGTTGGATGCGATATTGCCGCAAAAGGCATTAATCACATTCTTCTTTCCGAGCTTCTGGCCTGTTTTGGGATGGGTGTAGTCCCAGGTCCAGTGAATCGATTTATGAACCTGCTTTGCCGCTTCAGTGTGGCAGCTCAGGCAGGCCTGGGTCACTTCGGGGCCGGAGGCGAAGGGTTTCTGCAGGATCTCGAACTTGGTGTGATCCGCGGTTGCGCCGGGCTTCTTGGCGGTCTTTTGCGGACCCGCCGAGATCGTCGTGGCCGCCGGTTTTTCTTCGTGGTTTTCTGCAGTTACCGGGGTCATCGGCAAGAGCAGACCGAAACAGAGCGCGAAAGCCGCGGTGCTGCCTCGAGCGAGTGAACGGATCATCAGCGTTTCCCTTTTCGGGCCTCGTCGGGTGGTTTTCCAGCCGATTCCCGGCGTTATTTTAGATGCACTTAATATGCCGAATAAGAGATATGTCCGTCCCGAGTCAAGATAGGTTGTACGCTGATCGACCGGTTCTTTGGTCGATAATTGCGGTATTTCTCTTTATTATTATTCGCATGTGCAGGTTTGTGTTGGCATCCGGCCACACTGCATTGGAAAGACTGCCGGCGGGAAGGATTCCCGTGCCTGGCGGCTTTACAATGAACGGTTAGGGATTAGAGATGTATCCTGAAAGGGCTTGCGACCGGTCAGACGGCGCGCGGGCGACATGCCGGATCAGGCAGGGGAGCGGGACATGATCATGGCGCAGAATTTCAAGCGAAATCCGGCCGCATTTCTTGCGGCGGGCGTTCGCGGTGCGCTGTTGTCGGCCGGTGTTGCAGCACTTGTCGCGGGTGGATTTACGACCGGCGTATCGGCGGAGGAGATTTCGCGCGCCGGCGCAACCGATCTGGCGATCACGCTGGGTGTCGGCGCGCGGCTTTCCCCGGGTTTCGAAGGATCGGGCAAATATCTGCTGAGCCCGTTTCCGATCGTCAAACTGCATTATCTGCGCATTCCTCAGCTCACCGATTTCGGTGGCGGTCCTGACATCGGCCCCTTCATCAGCCCGTCGTTCCGCTTCATTTCGAAGCGCGATTCCACCGACGAGCCGATCCTGCGCGGCCTCAACGATGTCGACTGGGCGTTCGAAGCCGGCCTGAAGCTCGGTTACGAGGCGGAGCACTGGCGTGCCTTCGTCGCGGTGCGGCGCGGGTTCAACGGCCATGAGGGCATCGTCGCCGATCTTGGCGCCGACGTGTTGATGCGCCCGGCGCCGGACTGGAACCTGGCGCTCGGTCCGCGGCTCTACTTCGCCGACGACGAATACATGGACACCTATTTCCAGGTGACGGGGCCGGAAGCGATCCGCTCGGGCTATCGTCGCTACAACCCCGACGCCGGGTTCTATGCGGCCGGTCTTGCTGGCGAGGCGGTCTATTCGATGACGGAAAACGTCTCGCTGCATCTTGAGGCCGAGTACAAACGGCTGGTCGGCAGCGCGGCGGATTCGCCGATCGTCAGGGCAGGCAATCGCGATCAGTTTTCGGTCGGTGCCGGCGTCAGCTACCGGTTCAATTTCGACCTGTTCGATTAAGTCGCCCTCTGACCCAAGTCGCGGCCCGGCCACGGCAGGCGGAAAAACGGCGGAGAAAGCGGACAAACAGCCGCATCGGGCGGCTTGGCTTCTTGCGGTTCGGCGGCAATATCCCTAGGGTCGCCGGGTTTCCAATCACGGCGGATCATCGCCATCAGGAGAGAACGATCATGGGCTTCCTTGCCGATGCGCTTGCTCGCGTAAAACCTTCTGCGACGATTGCAGTTACCAACAAGGCGCGCGAGCTGAAAGCTGCCGGCCGCGACGTTATCGGTCTGGGCGCCGGCGAGCCGGATTTCGACACGCCGGACAACATCAAGGAAGCGGCGATCCGCGCGATCCGCGAAGGCAAGACCAAATACACCGCCGTCGACGGTATCCCGGAGCTGAAAGAGGCGATCGTCGCCAAGTTCGCGCGTGAGAACGGGCTGACCTACACGGCCGGCCAGATCACGGTCGGCACCGGCGGCAAGCAGGTGCTCTACAACGCACTGATGGCGACTATCAATCCGGGCGACGAGGTTCTCGTGCCGGCGCCATACTGGGTCAGCTATCCCGACATGGTGCTGCTCGCGGGCGGCACGCCGGTCGCGGTTGATGCCTCCATCGACACCGGCTTCAAGGTGACGCCGGCCGCGCTCGAGGCCGCGATCACGCCGAAGACCAAGTGGCTGATCTTCAACTCGCCGTCGAACCCGTCGGGCGCGGCCTATACGCGTGAAGAGCTTGCGGCCATCGGCGAGGTGCTGCTGCGTCACCCGCAGGTCTGGGTGATGACCGACGATATGTACGAACATCTCGTCTACGACGATTTCGAGTTCACCACGATCGCCCAGGTCGTGCCGGAGCTTTTCGACCGCACGCTGACCGTCAACGGCGTGTCGAAGGCCTATTCGATGACCGGCTGGCGTATCGGATACGCGGGCGGGCCGACCGAAGTGATCAAGGCGATCGCAAAGATCCAGTCGCAGTCGACGTCGAACCCGTGCTCGATCTCGCAGTGGGCGGCGCTTGAGGCGCTGACCGGCACGCAGGAGTTCATCAAGCCGAACCAGGAACTGTTCAAGGGCCGGCGCGATCTCGTTGTGTCGATGCTGAACCAGGCGAACGGCCTGAAATGTCCGACCCCGGAAGGTGCGTTCTACGTCTATCCGAGCTGCGCCGCATTGATCGGCAAGACGGCGCCGTCGGGCAACGTCATCAACAATGACGAGGATTTCGTCACCGAGCTTCTGGAAACGGAAGGCGTCGCGGTGGTGCAGGGTTCGGCCTTCGGCCTTGGCCCCAACTTCCGCATCTCCTATGCGACCTCGACCGAGGCGCTTGAGGAAGCCTGCACCCGCATCCAGCGCTTCTGCGGCTCGATGAAGTAAATCGGGTCAGTGCGAAGCGAGCGAACGAGACGCCCCGGCGAGACGATCGCCGGGGCGTTTTCTTTTGGCGGGGCTCACTCGGTGGCGGCGGTGATCGCGTCGAGGAAGGCTTGCGCATAGCCGGCGACCAGCGGAGCGCGGTCGCGGCCGTTGATGATGCGCCGCGCATTGACCAAGTCGGCACGCTCGCCGTCGATGTAGTCTGCCAGTTTGCGGCCGGTGAAATGGCCGCCGATCATGCCTTCGAACAGGATCGCGGTGGCGTGGGCGAGGTCGAGCGCGCGTTCGGGATCGGCGACGAGGTCGATGCCGAGCAACTTGCCCATGGTGCGGTAGTTGCCCTTCCAGGTGAGCTGGACGAAGCCGCGTCCGTAATAGGTCTGGCCGGTGTCCGGGTCGGGGCGGCCATAACGACGTCCACGGCCGCGTCCGTATTCGCGGATCGGCTGCATGGTGCGGGCGGTTTCGTGGAAGGTGGTGGCTAACATGTAGGCGAGCCAGCGCGGGTCGGGCAGCGCGCGGCGCTCCCATTCGTCGAGGATCGCGTCCATGCCGGCGACCTGCGCTTCGCCGAGCCGTCCCTTGAAGGGCGTGGCGCGGACGCGGTCGAAGAAAATCTTGCGGTCGATCATGGTCAGGGCTCCGTGTCTTGCGTCGACAGCAAGTCTAGGAGCGGTAAAACCGGACGAGGATTGACGCGGGTGGGGTTCCTTTGCCGCGAGATATCCTCCGCAACGCGATTGTTTTTCAGTGGTTTGGCCGTTTTGTCCTTTCGCTCCACAGAGCGTACGTGCCGGTGCGGCGGGGATTGTGCCGACGGCTTGCCAAAAGTGCGGTCGCGGGCGCGCGATTTGCGCTATGTCAGCGTGAGGCTGCCGGAAAGGGGCTAGTAAGATCGATGCGGTCTTTTTCGTACGGGCGGGGAGGGCGCTGCGCGCCGGCTGTCGAGCCTCTTGCGCGATGCCTTTCAGACTGAGACGATGAGTTTCGCGCCGGCCTTAGCGCCAGCATCGCGCGCAAGGCACGGGTCTTTCCGGGCCACATCCGCCGCCACGGTCCCGTGGGGCGTTTTCAGACAAGAAGCGACAAGAACAAGGAGTAGGTATCATGGGAGACGGCAACGGCAGAGAAGCTGGGCCCCGGTGCATTGCGCTGGTTGGCCCATTCGCGAGCGGCAAGACCACTCTGCTCGAGGCCATCCTCGCACGCACGGGGGCCACTGACAGGCAGGGAACGATCGCCGGCGGCAATACGGTTGGTGACGGGTCTCCCGAAGCGCGCGCCCATGGGATGAGCGTCGAGGCGAATGTCGCCGAGATGACCTTCATGGACGACACCTATACGTTCATCGACTGCCCCGGTTCGGTCGAGTTCCTGTCGGAAGCCGACGGCGTTCTGGCCGGCGTCGACATGGCGATCGTGGTCGCGGAAGCCGACGAAAAGAAGCTGCCGGCCTTGCAGGTCATTCTGAAGGCGCTCGACGATCGCAACGTTCCGCATGTCCTGTTCCTCAACAAGATCGACAAGGCCGATCACGGCGTGCGCGAAACCCTCGAGGTTCTGCAGCAAGCTAGCGCAACGCCGCTGGTGCTGCGCCAGATCCCGATCTGGAAGGACGGCATTGCCACCGGCTTCATCGATCTCGCGCTCGAACGCGCCTTCGTCTACCACGAGCATGCGGCGAGCGAGGTCGTTGAGATCCCCGATGCCGAACGCGCCCGCGAGGTCGAGGCGCGCTTCTCGATGCTGGAAAAGATCGCCGACTACGACGACGAGCTGATGGAACAGCTGCTGGAGGATATCCAGCCGAAGGCCGACGTCGTGTTTCACGATCTCGTCGATGAACTGCGTGACGGTGTGATCTGCCCGGTGTTCATCGGGTCTGCCGAAGGCGGCAATGGCATCTTCCGCCTGCTGAAAGCGCTGCGGCATGAGGCGCCGGGTATCGATCAGACGCTGGAACGTCTCGGCGCGACCGATATGCCCGGCACCGTGGTGCAGGTGATGAAGACCATCCACACATCGCATGGCGGCAAGATGTCGGTCGCCCGTGTGCTCGCCGGCAAGGTGGCCGACGGCACGGTGTTTCATGCAACCGACGGCACAGACAGCCGGGTTTCGGGCGTGTTCCGCATCATGGGCCAGCAGGTGACCAAGCGCGATGCGGCCGACGTCGGCGAAACCGTGGCACTCGGCAAGCTCGACGTGGCACAGACCGGCATGACGCTGAGCGACGAAAAGGACGGCGTTGCCGACTTTGTCACGCTCAATCCGCCGGAGCCCGTGCTGCTGATGGCGGTCAGCCCGACCGATCACAAGGACGAGGTGAAGCTGTCGGCCTCGCTCGCCAAGATCGTCGAGGAAGACCCTTCGCTCAAGATCACCCACAATCAGGAAACCGGCGAGACCGTCGTCGGCGGTCAGGGCGAGATGCATCTGCGCGTCGTGCTCGAGCGGCTGAACAGCAAGTACGGCATCACGGTCGAGCGGCATGAGCCGTCGATTCCCTACAAGGAAACGATCCGCGGCAAGGTCAGCCTGCGCGGTCGGCACAAGAAGCAGTCGGGCGGCCACGGCCAGTTCGGCGACGTGGTGCTCGACATCAAGCCGCTGCCGCGTGGCGAAGGCTTCGTGTTCTCCGACACGATCACCGGCGGTGTGGTGCCGAAGCAGTACATCCCCTCGGTCGAGCACGGTGTTGCCGACTTCCTGAAGTCGGGTCCGCTCGGCTTCGAGGTGGTCGACATCGCGGTGACGCTGACCGACGGCTCCTACCACACGGTCGACTCCTCGGATCAGGCCTTCAAGATGGCGGCGCAGATCGCCATGCGCGAGGGCATGGCGCAGTGCAATCCCGTGCTGCTCGAACCGATCCTCGACGTGACGATCTACTGCCCGAGCGAGGCAACGGCGCGGATCAACGCGATCGTGTCGGGCCGGCGCGGCCAGTTGATGGGCTTCGATGCCCGTCCGGGTTGGCCGGGCTGGGACGAGGTGCGGGCGATGATGCCGGAAGACGAGGTGCGCAGCCTGATCATCGAGCTGCGTTCGGCGACGCAGGGCGTCGGCTCCTTCGTCACCCGCTTCGACCATCTGGCCGAGCTGACCGGGCGCCACGCCGAGGCCGTGCTGGAACGTTACGGCAAGAAGGACTGATCTCCGGGGCTGTGCGGCGGCCTTTGCCGCCGCCGCTCTGGTGAGAAAAACAGCCGGCCGGGGCAACCCGGCCGGCTTTTTCGTTGCGATTGCCTGCCGTAGCATTTCCGGGGGCTTGGCGCAGCGGGTTTGGGTGCGGTGCAGCGAAAGCGCTAAGACTATGGTCGGGGGCGCTGTTGGTCGAATTGCCGCGAGGGCGGAAACAGGCGTATTCCTGTCGCGTTCCGCCGTTGACACCCTGTTGGCCCGTCAGTACGGTCGCGGGCGTTTTCATCGGGCAGCGACCGCACCGCCGCATGGCGACGGACCGGCGCGAACCCGGTTTTCTAAGTCAAACTTATCCCGCATCGCAGACGCTCCGCGGTGCGGCCAAGGAGGTTCTGGACCATGAAGATCCTCGTGCCTGTCAAACGGGTGATCGACTACAACGTGAAGGTTCGCGTCAAGCCGGATGGCAGTGGCGTCGACCTGGCCAACGTGAAGATGTCGATGAATCCGTTCGACGAGATCGCCGTTGAAGAAGCGATTCGTCTGAAGGAAGCGGGAAAGGTGGAGGAGATCGTTCTCGTCTCCATCGGCCCGAAGCAGGCGCAGGAGACGATCCGGACCGGCCTTGCGATGGGCGCCGACCGCGGCATCCTGATCGAGACCGACCAGACGGTCGAGCCGCTCGGCGTTGCCAAGCTGCTGAAGCAGGTCGTCGAAGCCGAGGCCCCGGGCCTCGTCATTCTCGGCAAGCAGGCGATCGATGACGATGCCAACCAGACCGGCCAGATGCTGGCCGCGCTGCTCGGCTGGTCGCAGGGCACCTTCATCTCCGAACTCGCCATTGATGGCGATGCGGCCGAAGTGACCCGAGAAATCGACGGCGGTCTGCAGACCATCAAGATTTCGATGCCGGCGGTGGTGACCACCGATCTTCGCCTCAACGAGCCGCGCTATGCGTCGCTGCCGAACATCATGAAGGCGAAGAAGAAGCCGATCGACATGAAGACGCCGGACGACTACGGCGTCGACATCGCGCCGCGCCTCTCGGTCGTGACGACCGTCGAGCCGCCGAAGCGCGAAGCCGGCGTAAAGGTCGGCTCGGTCGCGGAGCTTGTCGACAAGCTCAAGAACGAGGCCGGCGTCCTTTAAGGCGCGCGAAGGGAACGGAGACCAGACAATGACCACGCTTCTTTTCGCCGAACACGACAACGCCGCGCTGAGCGATCAGACTAACAAGGCGCTGACGGCTGCCCGCGAACTCGGTGGTGACGTGCATATCCTCGTCGCCGGCCAGGGTGCCGCTGCGGCGGCCGATGCGGCCGCCAAGCTCGAGGGCGTTTCCAAGGTGCTGCTCGCCGACGATGCGGCGCTTGAGCACCGGCTCGCCGAACCGACCGCCGCGCTGATCGTCTCGATCGCCGAGGGTTACGACGCCATCGTCGCGCCGGCCACGACCGCGGGCAAGAACATCATGCCGCGCGTTGCTGCCCTGCTCGACGTGATGCAGATTTCCGACATCATCGCGGTCGAGGGTGCCGACACCTTCCAGCGGCCGATCTATGCCGGCAACGCCATCCAGACCGTCAAGTCGGGCGATGCCAAGAAGGTCATCACCGTGCGTACCGCCGGCTTCCAGGCAACGGGCGAGGGCGGTTCGGCCGCCGTCGAGACCGTGTCGGCTGCCGCCGATCCGGGCCTGTCGTCCTTTGTCGGCGCCAAGCTCTCGGAATCCGAGCGTCCGGAACTGACCTCGGCCCGCATCATCATTTCCGGCGGTCGCGGCACCGGTTCCAAGGAGCAGTTCGAGACCGTCATCACGCCAGTCGCCGACAGGCTGGGTGCTGCCATCGGCGCGAGCCGTGCGGCCGTCGACGCGGGCTACGCGCCGAACGACCTGCAGGTCGGCCAGACCGGCAAGGTCGTGGCACCGGAACTCTATATTGCCTGCGGTATTTCGGGTGCCATCCAGCACCTCGCCGGCATGAAGGACTCCAAGGTCATCGTCGCCATCAACAAGGACGAGGAAGCACCGATCTTCCAGATCGCCGATTACGGCCTCGTCGCCGATCTGTTCCAGGCACTGCCCGAGCTCGAGGGCGAGCTGGACAAGATCAAGGGCTGAACGGCTCTCCAATCGGCCCGGCAGGGCCTTGCCGTTGCCGGCTGCGGCAATGGTGCAACGAAAACAACCTCCGGCCGGCTCGACAAAGCCGGTCGGAGGTGATTGTTTCTAGGCCGCCAAAGAGCGAAAATGGCGCCGGCGGCTGTTCGCACGACGACAGGGAAACGGTTCGGTCATGGTAAGCGAGATCAAGAAAGTCAGCATTATCGGTGCGGGCCAGATGGGCAACGGTATCGCCCATGTCTGCGCGCTTGGCGGTTACGATGTCGCCCTGCATGACATCTCGGTGGAGCGCATCGAGGCTGGGCTTGCCACCATCAACGGCAACATGGCCAAGCAGGTGGCCAAGAACACGATCACGGAAGACGAGCGCAAGGCGGCGCTCGCCCGGATCAAGCCGACGGCAAAGCTCGAAGACGCCGCGATCGCCGATCTGGTGATCGAGTCGGCGACCGAGAACGAGGACGTCAAGCGCAAGATCTTCGCGCAGGTCTGCCCGCTGCTGGCGGAGCACACGATTCTGGGCACCAACACCTCGTCAATCTCGATCACGCGGCTTGCGGCGACGACCGATCGTCCGGAACGCTTCATCGGCGTGCACTTCATGAACCCGGTTCCGCTGATGGAGCTGGTCGAGCTGGTGCGCGGTATCGCGACGGACGATGCAACCTTCGAGCTGATCAAGGCGTTCTCGCACAAGCTCGGCAAGACGGTTGCGGTGTCGGAAGACTTTCCGGCCTTCATGGTCAACCGCATCCTGCTGCCGATGATCAACGAGGCGATCTACACCCTGTACGAAGGTGTCGGTTCGGTCGAGGCGATCGACACCGCGATGCGGCTCGGCGCCAACCATCCGATGGGGCCGCTGCAACTGGCCGACTTCATCGGCCTCGACACCTGTCTGTCGATCATGCAGGTGCTCTATGAGGGCCTCGCCGACACCAAGTACCGGCCTTGTCCGCTGCTGGTGAAATATGTCGAGGCAGGCTGGCTCGGCCGCAAGACCCACCGCGGCTTCTACGACTATCGCGGCGAGACGCCGGTTCCGACCCGGTAAGTCCGACGCCAAAAAGTCCGACCTGGCCAAGCCGGGCCGGGCACGCCCTGCCGGTTGGCGGATCGGGTTCGTGACGTGGGGGTGATGCGCTCCCGGAGCGGCGCGTGTTCGATTAGCGAGAGATGTCATGGACTCGTTGATTACGTTTCTTCTGATCTATGCCGCGACCTATTTCGGCTTCGTCACGCTCTATCTTGGCGGCGGACTGTTCATCACTGCGATCAACAACCGCTATCCCGAGCGGCGCATCCAGAAGACCCGGAAGAACACGCGCACGAAGCAGGAAATCCTGCAGAGCCTGTCGTCGCTGTTGGTCACGGCGGGCTGCCTCGCCTTCGGCCTGTTCTCGCAGCATCAGGGCTGGACGATCACGCCGCTGCCGCTCACCATCTGGTCGGCGGTCGGCATGTTCGTCGTGTCCGTCATTCTGTTCGATGCCTGGTTCTACTTCGCGCACCGTTTCGTGCATCTGAAGCCGTTCTACAAGATCCACCATCTGCATCACACGGCGGTCGCGCCGACGGTGTGGTCGAACTACTACGACACCTGGCTCGATGCGTTTGCCATGCAGAGCTACTTCCTGTGGATCGTGTTCGTGCTGCCGATCCCGCCCGAGGTTCTGATCGCGCATCGTCTGTTCGACCACTTCAACGGCATGTTCGGCCATTGCGGCTTCGAGCACTTCGCCGGCAAGTCGGCGCGCTGGCCGTCGATCGGCGTGTGCACGGTGTTTCACGATCAGCACCACGCGCACTTCAACACCAATTTCGCCAACCACTTCTCCTATCTCGACCGGCTGTTCGGCACCATCGATCCGCGCTACGACGAGGCGGTGAAGGCGTTCGAAACCGATCCGGCTCACGCCAACGTCAAGGGCGCGATCAAGGACTGAGCGCGCCGTCCGGAGCTCGCCATGCTGCCGTCGCACTTCAATCTCGCCGAATACGTCCTTGCCCGTTCCGCGTCGGAACATCCCGAAAAGGCGGCGCTGCTTGTCTATTCCGAGCCGGCCGCCGCGCCGGAAGTGACCTTCACCTTTGCCGAGATCGAAGACGCGGTGCTGCGCATCGCCACCGGCCTTGTCGAACGCGGCGTCGAGCGGGGCGACCGACTCCTGCTTCGCCTCGGCAATACGCCGGAGTTCCCGCTGGTGTTCTTCGGCGCGATTGCCGCGGGATGTGTGCCGGTACCGACCTCGGCGCAGCTGACGTCCGGGGAATGCGACAAGCTGTTGATCGATTCCGGCGCGCGGCTCGTGGTGCATGACGATCACACGCCATTGCCGGCTGAACGCGCGGGCGTCGGGCGGCTCGGCTCCGAGGGGATCGCAGCGTTGCACAAGGCCGCGCGCGGCAGCTATGCCGACACGGCGGCGGACGATCCGGCGTTCCTCGTCTATACGTCGGGCACCAGCGGCAAGCCGAAGGGCGTGTTGCACGCGCAGCGTTCGGCCTTTGGCCGGCGGCCGATGTATCGCGGCTGGTACGGCATCGGGCCGGACGACGTACTGTTGCATGCCGGGGCGTTCAACTGGACCTACACGCTCGGCGTCGGGCTGACCGATCCGTGGGCGAATGGCGCAACCTCGATCGTCTATACCGGTCATCGCGATCCCGATGTCTGGCCGTCGCTGCTCGAGAGCACCGGCGCGACGCTGTTCGCCGCGGTGCCGAGCCTCTACCGGCGGATCCTGAAATACGGCCATATCGGCAGCCACTCGTTCCCGTCGCTGCGCCACGGGCTGACGGCGGGCGAGGCGTTGCGGCCCTCGATGCATGCCGAATGGCTGGAGAAGACCGGGCGGCCGCTTTACGAGGCGCTCGGGATGAGCGAGATCTCGACCTACATCTCGTCTGGCCCGGAAACGCCGACCCGGCCCGGCAGTCCGGGGCGGCCGCAACCGGGCCGCAACGTCGCCATCCTCAGCGAAGAGGCGGACGGCACGGTGCTCGGCCCCGACGAGCCGGGGCTGTTGTGCGTGCACCGGTCCGACCCGGGGCTGATGCTCGGCTATTGGCAGGACGAGGCCGGCACCGACGAGGCCTTCCTCGGCGAGTGGTTCCGCACCGGCGACCGCGCTCGCATCGATGCCGACGGCTATGTCTGGTACGAGGGCCGCGCCGACGACGTGATGAATGCGTTCGGCTATCGGGTCGCGCCGGAAGAGGTCGAGGCCGCGCTTGCCGGGCATCCGCTCGTCCACGACGTCGCCGTCACCGAAACCGAGGTGCGCGACGGCATCCGCCTGATCACCGCCTTTGTCGTGCCGAATGGCGACGAGCACCCGAATGAGGGCGAGCTCAACGACTGGTGTCATGCCCGGCTCGCCGAATACAAACGGCCACGCCGCTGGGTGTTCGTGCACGATCTTCCGCGTACGCCGTCGGGCAAGGTGCAGCGCCGCGAGCTGGCGAAAAAAGTGCCGCCGCATTCGCACTGACCGGGGGTGTTTTCCGGCGTGTCGGGCGCGACTTATTGTGCATATGCGAAAAAGCTGCGCGAAGTTGGGGAAGTGAGGGCCGCACGGGGTTTCTAAATGAGGTCTTTTCCCCTATAAGGCCGGTTTAGCCGAGAACATTGCATCTTTTGAGCCCCGGTTGCGCCCGCGTGCCGGGGTCTCCTGTGCGCTCGTTTCAAATGGCGGTCCTGTCGTCTCGAGAAAGTACTGAATAACAGCATGCCCAAACGTACGGACATCCACACGATCCTGATCATTGGCGCTGGCCCGATCGTCATCGGCCAGGCCTGCGAGTTCGACTATTCCGGTACCCAGGCGTGCAAGGCCTTGCGCGCCGAGGGCTACCGCATCGTTCTGGTGAACTCCAATCCGGCCACGATCATGACCGATCCGGAGATCGCCGACGCGACCTATATCGAACCGATCACGCCGGAAGTGGTCGCCAAGATCATCGAGAAGGAACGCGTAAACGTTCCCGAAGGGCGGGGCTTCGCGCTCCTGCCGACGATGGGCGGCCAGACGGCGCTGAACTGTGCCCTGTCGCTGCGCCGCAATGGCGTGCTCGACAAGTACGATGTGGAGATGATCGGCGCGACGGCGGAAGCCATCGACAAGGCGGAAGACCGCGAGCTGTTCCGTGACGCGATGAAGAAGATCGGGCTCGAGACGCCCAAATCGTTCCTCGCCAACGCTTCGACGCTGAAGCAGGCGGATCGCGACCGCTACGACGAGCAGCGCGCGCGGGTCGAGGAGTCGGATGCGAGCGATGCCGAAAAGGCGGAGCGCTTGTCGGCGCTCGAGCGCGACTGGCACAGCGGAGAAAGCGAACGGCGGCGGCGCTACCAGTGGCGCGGCCTTGGCGAAGCGCTGATCGCGCTGTCGGAGATCGGCCTGCCGGCGATCATCCGTCCGTCCTTCACGCTCGGCGGCACCGGCGGCGGCATCGCCTATAACTATGATGAATTCGTCGACATCGTCGCCCGCGGCCTCGACGCCTCGCCGACCAACGAAGTGCTGATCGAGGAATCGGTGCTCGGCTGGAAGGAGTACGAGATGGAGGTCGTCCGCGACAAGGACGACAACTGCATCATCGTCTGCTCAATCGAGAACATCGATCCGATGGGCGTGCACACCGGCGACTCGATCACGGTGGCGCCGGCGCTGACGCTGACCGACAAGGAATACCAGATCATGCGCGACGCCTCGCTGGCGGTGCTGCGCGAGATCGGCGTCGAGACCGGCGGTTCGAACGTGCAGTTCGCCGTCGATCCGGAGACCGGTCGCATGATCGTCATCGAGATGAACCCGCGCGTGTCGCGCTCTTCGGCTCTGGCGTCGAAGGCGACCGGCTTCCCGATCGCCAAGGTGGCGGCGCGGCTTGCGGTCGGCTACACGCTCGATGAACTCGAAAACGACATTACCGGCGGCGCGACCCCGGCCGCTTTCGAGCCGACCATCGACTATGTGGTGACCAAGATTCCGCGCTTCGCGTTCGAGAAATTCCCGGGCGCAGAGCCGACGCTGACGACGGCGATGAAGTCGGTCGGCGAGGTGATGGCGATTGGCCGGACCTTTGCCGAATCCCTGCAGAAGGCGCTGCGCGGCTTGGAAACCGGACTGACCGGTCTCGATGAGATCGAGATTCCGGGGCTGGGCCAGGGCGACGACAAGAACGCCATCCGCGCCGCGCTCGGCACGCCGACGCCGGATCGTCTGTTGAAGGTCGCACAGGCGCTGCGGCTCGGCGTCGACCACAAGCAGATTTACCAGTCCTGCGCCATCGATCCCTGGTTCATCGAACAGCTTCAGGCGATCATCGATACCGAGGCGCGGGTCAAGGAACACGGCCTGCCGCAGACGCCGGGCGCGCTGCGCGAGCTCAAGGCGATGGGCTTCTCCGATGCCCGCCTCGCCGGTCTCACCCTGCAGGAAGAACGCGACGTCGCGGCGCTGCGCGCCAAACTCGGCGTCCATCCGGTCTACAAGCGCATAGACACCTGCGCGGCCGAGTTCGCCTCGCCGACGGCCTATATGTACTCGTCCTACGAGGTGCCGTTCGCCGGTGCTCCGGCCAACGAAGCCCAGCCGTCGGACGCCAAGAAGGTGATGATCCTCGGCGGCGGTCCGAACCGCATCGGCCAGGGCATCGAGTTCGACTATTGCTGCTGCCACGCGGCCTTTGCGCTGGGCGACGCCGGCTACGAGTCGATCATGGTCAACTGCAACCCGGAGACCGTGTCGACCGACTACGACACCTCCGACCGGCTCTATTTCGAGCCGCTGACGGCGGAAGACGTGCTCGAGATCGTGCGCACCGAACAGTCGAAGGGCACCTTGCATGGCGTCATCGTGCAGTTCGGCGGTCAGACGCCGCTGAAGCTCGCCGAAGCGCTGCAGCAGGCCGACGTGCCGATCCTCGGCACCTCGCCAGATGCCATCGACCTCGCGGAAGACCGCGACCGGTTCCAGAAGCTTCTCGCCAAGCTCGACCTCAAGCAGCCGAAGAACGCGGTTGCCTACTCGATCGAGCAGGCGCGCATGGTTGCCGAGCAGATCGGCTTCCCGGTCGTCATCCGGCCGTCCTACGTGCTCGGCGGGCGGGCGATGGAGATCGTGCGCGATCACGACGCGTTCGAGACCTACGTCCAGCAGACGCTGTCGGAACTGGTGCCGCATGACGTCCGGCTGCGTTATCCGAACGACAAGACGGGCCAGATCAACGCGGTGCTGGCGCGCAATCCGCTGTTGTTCGACTCCTACCTGTCGGGCGCGGTCGAGATCGACGTCGACGCGCTGTGCGACGGAGAGGACGTCTTCGTGTGCGGCATCATGGAGCACATCGAGGAAGCGGGTATCCACTCCGGCGACTCGGCCTGCTCGCTGCCGCCGCATTCGCTCAGCGAAGAGACCCTGGCCACGCTCGAGCAGGAAACCGAGGCGCTTGCCCGGGCTCTGCAGGTCGGCGGCCTGATGAATGTGCAGTACGCGATCAAGGACGGCGAGATCTACATCATCGAGGTCAATCCGCGCGCCTCGCGCACCGTGCCCTTCGTTGCCAAGACGATCGGCATTCCGGTTGCCAAGATCGCCGCGCGGGTGATGTCGGGCGAGAAGCTCGATGCCGCGATCGGTGCATATGGCGATCGGCCGAATCCGAACGCGCTCGACCATATCGCGGTCAAGGAAGCCGTCTTCCCGTTCGCCCGCTTCCCCGGTGTCGACACGGTGCTCGGCCCCGAGATGCGCTCGACCGGCGAGGTCATGGGCCTCGACCGCGACTACGCGATCGCGTTTGCCAAGTCGCAGCTCGGCGGCGGCACGAAGGTGCCGACGGAGGGCGCTGTGTTCGTCTCGGTGCGCGATGGCGACAAGCCGCTGATCCTCGACTCGATCCGCACGCTTTCGCGGCTCGGCTTCGAGATCGTCGCGACCGGCGGCACGCAGCGCTACCTGATCGAAAACGGCGTCAACGCCACCAAGATCAACAAGGTGCTTGAAGGCAGGCCGCACATCGTCGATGCTATCAAGAACGGCGAGATTGTCTTGGTCTTCAACACCACCGAAGGTGCCCGGGCGCTGGCCGACAGCCGGTCGCTGAGGCGCGCTGCGCTTCTGCACAAGGTGCCGTACTACACGACCCTTTCGGGCGCGATTGCTGCGGCGCAGGGGATCGAGGCGTATTCCGCCGGCAATCTGGAAGTCCGACCCTTGCAAGCCTATTTCAGCAACGGTCGATAAGCGATAACGCGACGGGGCCGCCTCGGGAGGGGCGGCAACGAAAACCCGTCTTTACGAAAGCGGCGCGCTGGCAGCGCCCCGCGTGAAGTGAGGTCAACGACGGATGATCAAAGTTCCCATGACCGCCGGCGGCCACTCGGCACTAGAAGTCGAGTTGAAGCGCCTTACCTCTGAAGAGCGCCCGCGTATCATTCAGGCGATCTCGGAAGCGCGCGCCCACGGCGATCTCTCGGAGAATGCGGAATACCACGCCGCCAAGGAAGCCCAGAGCCACAATGAAGGCCGCATCGCGGAACTCGAAGACGTGCTGTCGCGCGCCGAGGTCATCGATGTGTCGAAGCTCGGTGGCGACACGGTGAAGTTCGGCGCGACCGTGCTGCTGGTCGACGAGGATACCGACGAGGAAAAGCGCTACCAGATCGTTGGCGATCTCGAGGCCGACGTGAAGGAGGGCAAGGTGTCGATCTCCTCGCCGATCTCTCGCGCGTTGATCGGCAAGAGCGTGGGCGACTCCGTCGAGGTGACGACGCCGGGCGGCTCGCGCGCCTACGAGATCCTCGAAGTCAAGTTCTCCTGAGCGATCTGACGCGGCGTTTCCGCCCTGTCTCGACAGTTCCGCAGCGGCCGCCTTCCGGGCGGCCGTTCGTGCGTCGGGGGCGGCGTTGCCGGGATTATTCCCCGGCGGTGATCGGAACGCCGGTCGAATCCTTAGACTTGCGAATAGTCAGGGCGGTGCGCACGCTGTCGACATTCGGCGTCGCGGCAAGATCCTGAATGACGAAGTTCTGAAAGCTCTGCAGATCGGTGGCGACGCAACGCAGGATGAAGTCGACCTCGCCGGACAGCATCCAGCATTCCCGCACCACATCCCAGCTGCGGGCCTTTTCCTCGAACGCGATCAGATCCGCTTCGGCCTGGCTGGCGAGCCCGACCATGGCGAAGGCGGTGACGTCGTAGCCGAGTGCCTTTTCGTCGACCAGCGTGCGGTAGCCGCGAATCACGCCGTCCTTTTCCAGCGAGCGCACCCGGCGCAGGCAGGGGGGCGCGGAAATGCCGATCCGGCTGGCCAGTTCCACATTGGTGATGCGGCCGTTTTCCTGCAGTTCCTTGAGGATTTTCCAGTCAATGGCGTCGAGGCGAAGTTTCACCGGCGATCTCCAGGCGAGGGTGCGCGGTGGCTCGATATGTTGGTCGCCCAGCCGCTACGGGCAAGATACTAACAAAATCCGGTAAGATTCCTACGCGCTTCGCGCAGACAACCCCAAGGAAATTTCCACGCGCCCCGGCTTTCGCGTGCGCGGATCGCTTTAAGCCGGCGTTTAGATGCCGCGTCTATAGTCGGTGCCTAAATTGAGGCAATCCGACTTCGATCCTTTCGACGCGGATATTTGCGACCGGACGGGGAAGCATGCTCACCGATCTTGAAAGCGTAGACGACGGCGCGGTCTTGAAGACCCCGGTCTGTATCGTCGGGGCGGGCGCCGCCGGCATCACGATCGCGCTCGAACTGGCCAAACGCAACATCGACTGCATTCTGCTCGAGGGCGGCGGCCTCGAGTATGAAGACCCTTCGCAGGAAATCTACGAAGGCGAGCTGGTCGGCAACCAGAACACCGACCTGGCCTATTCGCGGCTGCGCCAGTTCGGCGGCACCACCGGCCATTGGACCGGTCTTTGCGCGCCGCTCGATCCGATCGACTTCGAAAAGCGCGAGGCCATCGCCCATAGCGGCTGGCCGATCACCCGCGCCGATCTCGATCCGTTCTATGAGCGCGCCCAGCCCTATCTGGAGCTCGGGGCCTACGCCTATGACAGCGCGGCATACAACGGCAAGCGCGAGGGTAAGCCGCTGCCGCTCGATCCCGCCAAGGTGGTCGATACGGCCTACAAGAACAGCCCGCCGACCCGGTTCGTCGACACCTATCTCGGCGACATCAAGGATGCGAAGACGATCAACGCCTTCTTCCATGCCAACCTGACCGACCTCGATATCGGCGAGGATGGCGTGATCGGCGGTGCGGAGATCAAGAGCTTTGGCGGCAAGACCGTTCGCATCGAAGCGGCGAATTTCGTGATCGCGGCCGGCGGTGTCGAAAACGCCCGCCTCCTGCTCAACTTCACCAAGGCGCGTCCGGCCGGTATCGGCAATGGCAACGACCTCGTCGGCCGCTACTTCATGGACCATCTGAACTGCACGCTCGGCGAGTTCGTTCCGGCGGATCTGCAGCTCAATCTCGACTATTACAGCGACCAGGCGGTCGACGGCGTGCCGGTTTCGGTCGGGCTGAAGCTGCCGCCGGCGGTGCTCGAGAGCGAGAAGCTGCGCAACAACACCACGTTCCTGTCGCCGGTGTGGGAGACGGAAAGCTTCAACGACGATTTTCGGGATCACGCCTGGCTCGCCTTCTCCTCGATCGCCAAGGCGCTGGCCAAGGGCAACAAGCCGGACCAGTTCACGGCGCGGCTGTGCATGGTGGCGGAGAATCCGGGCAGCGTGATCACCGGGGTGACACGCCACATCCGCCGCAAGTTCGAGCCGGCGGGCACGATCAAGACGGTCAATTTCAAGCAGGACGCGGAACAGGCGCCGAACCCGGACAGCCGGGTGCTGCTCGGCGAGGATACGGACAAGTTCGGCATGCGGCGCGCCGCGCTCGACTGGCGGATCTCCGACGACGATCTTATGTCGTTGCGCCGGACGCACGAGCTGATCGGTATCGCGATCGGCGAAGCCGGCCTCGGACGGGTCAAGCTCGGCCTCGATGTGCCGCCGAGCCGTGACGACATCTTCACCGGCTACCATCACATCGGCACGACCCGCATGCATGACGACCCCAAACAGGGCGTTGTCGACAAGGATTGCCGGGTGCACTCGACGAAGAACCTCTACATGGCCGGCAGTTCGGTGTTCACCACCGCCGGTACGGCCAATCCGACGCTCACCATCACCGCGCTTGCCGTCCGCCTTGCCGATCATCTCGGCGAGTGGGCGTTGCGGCCGGGCCTGTAACCTTCAACACCTCTGGGGAGTCAAACGATGTCGAAACTGACCCGACGGGTTTTCCTTGGACTGGCAGGGGTGGGGACTATTGCCGTTGTCGGCTATGGCGGCACGCTGCTCGCCTGCCGCTTCGTGCCGCGCAACACGCCGGACTTCTTCGCCGGTCTCGATGACGAGGCGTTGCGGGCGGCGGCTCGCGGTGTCGGCGAGCGGGTGCTCGCGATGCATCCCGAGCTGATCGAGGATGTCGCGCTCGACCGCTTTCTGGAGGCGCGGCCACTGCTGCAGACCGCGGCCAATGCCACCTGTCCCGGCGACCGGCGCAGCCTGCTGCAGGATCAGTGCGCGGCGGATTTCGCAGCTGGCGAGGTGCGGGTGCTCGATGGCTGGGTGCTGTCGGAGACCGAAATCCGGCTGTGCGGGGCGGCGGCGAAATACGCCTGAGCCTAGGCCCTTTCGCGGCACGCGCCGACTTCCTATATCGCAAGCAAGTTCGATTGCCGGAACGCGCCGTTCTTTGGCGCGTATTCTTATCCGAAAACCGATTCCCACTGTTCGCGTCCGTGGACCTTCGGTTCGGGAATACGCTATCGGCGCGCCATTCGGCGTGACCAGTGCGGTTGCGCGGTGATAGAGTTCCGGTAACAGTTCCCGCCAACATTCTGCGCAGCCGTTTCCGGCGCGCAGCTGCACGACATTGCAAGGAGGCCGACAATGGCTACTCATCATTCGAAGGTTCTGATCGTCGGGTCCGGGCCGGCTGGCTACACCGCGGCGATCTATGCGGCGCGGGCGATGATGGAGCCGACGCTCGTTGCCGGCATTCAGCAGGGCGGCCAGCTCACCATCACCACCGAGGTCGAGAACTATCCCGGCTTTGCCGATCCGATCCAGGGTCCGGAGTTGATGGAGGCGATGCGCCAGCAGGCCGAGAACGTCGGCACCAAGATCGTTGCCGATACGATCGAGACGGCGGATCTGACGGCGAAGCCGTTCGCGCTGGTGGGCGATTCCGGCGATACCTACACCGCTGACGCGCTGATCATCGCGACCGGTGCGCAGGCGCGTTGGCTCGGCCTTGAAAGCGAAGACAAGTTCAAGGGCTTCGGCGTTTCGGCCTGCGCCACCTGCGACGGCTTCTTCTATCGCGGCAAGCACGTTCTGGTGATCGGCGGCGGCAACACGGCGGTCGAGGAAGCGCTCTATCTCACGCATCATGCGGCCAAGGTGACGATCGTTCACCGCCGCGACGAGTTCCGCGCAGAGCGCATCCTGCAGCAGCGCCTGTTCGACCACGAAAAGGTCGAGGTGATCTGGGACAGCGTGCTCGACGAGGTGCTCGGCAATGAGGGCATCCCGCCGTCGGTGACCGGCGCGCGGCTGAAGAACATCAAGACCGGCGAGACCAACGATATCGCTGTCGACGGCATTTTTGTCGCCATCGGCCACGCGCCGGCCGTCGAAGTGTTCAAAGATCAGGTCAAATTGAAGCCAACCGGCTATATTTGGACGGCGCCCGATTCGACGGCGACCGATGTGCCCGGCGTTTTTGCCGCCGGCGATGTCACCGACGAAATCTTCCGGCAGGCGGTTACGGCCGCCGGCATGGGCTGCATGGCAGCCCTCGAAGCCGAGAAATATCTCGCCGAACAGGGTGTGACCGCATAGCAGCGCCACGGCAGCGCCGCGGTCTTTTCCGCGCCAGCCGGACCGCCCGGGGCGAAAGAGGGGAAAGCCCATGGACTGGGACAAGCTGAGGATCTTTCACGCTGCGGCGCGGGCGGGCAGTTTCACGCGCGCCGGCGAGAGCCTGGCGATGAGCCAGTCGGCGGTCAGCCGTCAGGTCAGCACGCTGGAACAGGAACTCGGCGTTTCGCTGTTCCACCGGCATGCGCGCGGCCTGATCCTCACCGAGCAGGGCGAATTGTTGTTTCGCACCGCGCGTGAGGTGTTCCTCAAGCTTGATGCCGTGCGAACCAGGCTGACGGATGCAAAGCAACGCCCCTCGGGTAAGCTCAGGGTGACCACGACGGTCGGCCTCGGCTCGACCTGGCTGACCGCGCGGCTCGATGAGTTCGTCGAGCTCTATCCCGATATCCAGCTCGAAGTGATCCTGGCCGATCAGGAACTCGACCTTTCCATGCGCGAGGCTGACGTCGCCATCCGGCTGCGCCAGCCGGTGCAGCCCGACCTGATCCAGCGCAAGCTGTTTTCGGTCCACTTCCATCTCTATGCGGCGCCGCGTTACCTGAAGCGCTTCGGCAATCCGAAATCGGTCGCCGATCTCGACGATCACCGGCTGATCACGTTCGGGGAAAATGCGCCGGCTTACTTGCGGGAAATGAACTGGCTGGAGAGCGCCGGACGCGATCCGGACGATCCGCGCACGGCGGTCTTGCGCATCAACAATATCGTCGCGGTCAAGCGTGCGGTGCAGCACGGGGTCGGCATCGCAATGCTTCCGGACTATCTGATTGAAGTCGATTCGGGGCTCGTTCAGCTCATTCCGGGGGCAGATGTACCCGTTTTCGATACGTATTTTGTCTATCCGTCGGAATTGCGGAACACCGCTCGTATCAAGGTGTTCCGGGACTTTCTGGTGACAAAAGCCGAGCGCTGGACCTTCTAGGCCGGCAAAAACCCCAATTTCCCCAAGTTTTTCATGGGCTTCCGTGCCTTTAGCGGAAAGTCGCATGTCCTCTGCAATAATTGCATAGCAATTATGCGTTTCTGCTTATGGATTAAGCAGATCAAATAACCCATATTGTTTTTCAGCTGATCGCAAGTGTCGTCTCTCTCCTCCCTTTGGGCGATAACTGCTTCCAGCTGTTCCCCTCTGTAAAGTGATTGGCTCATACTTCGGTATGACAATTGACTACCGGGCCCCTAGGGCCCGGTATTTTTTTGTCTTTATGCCTGACCTAGGGGAAGGGCAAAAGACTATGAGACCTTTGTCCTATTCATGGGCTGTTCTTTAGTGGTTTGGTCTTGTGGGGGCCTTGGTCATGCGCGCGCGGCATGGCTCGGGCATTTTGGTTCCACCGGAGTGGTGGAATTCTGTTTGCCGGAAATGCGTGCGCGTTGATCCTGCCTAAATATCAATCACGAACGATTGTGCGTTGCATGAAAAACGGGCCGCCTACGTGCTCGCGTTGAGTGTTCCCCGTGATTATTGAGTCGCGTGAAACGCCTCCACTTTTTCCTTTCGCGGATTCTGTCCCGAAAACCGGCTCCCACTGTTCGCTTACGCGGTCCTGCGGTTCGGGGATACGTTTTAGCGGAAGTAGGTCTCGTCGGTCAGGTCGGGATAGAGGTCGGCGACGAAGGCCGCGTAGCCGTTGAAAAGCTGCGTATCGCGGCGCTCGCCGGTGGGCAGCAGGCGCTCGCTGGCCTGGCTCCAGCGGCGATGCGGCACCTTCGGGTTGATGTTGGCCCAGAAGCCGTATTCGCGGGCGTCGACCGCTTCCCAGAATGTGGTCGGGCGCTTTTCCTCGAACACGAAGCGGGTGATCGACTTGATCGACTTGAAGCCGTATTTCCACGGCACGGCGAGGCGCAGCGGGGCGCCGAAATGGCGCGCCAGCGGTTTGCCGTAGGCGCCGGTGACCATAAACGCCAGCTCGTTGGTCGCCTCGGCCATCGTCAGTGCCTCGACATAAGGCCAGGGATACCAGCTCTGTTTCTGCGAGCGCGCGACCTCCGGATTCATGAAGGTTTCCATGCGCAGGTATTTGGCGTTCGACAGCGGGCGAGCGAGCTTGACCAGCTCGGCAAGCGGGAAGCCGGACCACGGCACGGTGATCGCCCAGGTTTCAACGCAGCGCAGCCGGTAGACGCGCTCCTCGAGCGGCATCTTGGCCAGCAGTTCGTCGATGGCGATGGTGAAAGGCTTTTCGACGGCGCCTTCGACGCGGAGTTCCCAGGGGCGGATCGGCAGGTGAGAGGCGGCGGCTTGGATCTGCTTGTGCGAGCCGAACTCGAAGAAGTTGTTGTAGCTGCCGGCAACGCTTTCCTTGGTGATCGGCCGGTTGACGATGAAGCGCTTGTTGCGCTCGACCGGGTAGAGGCCGGCGCTCGGATCGGCCGGAAGATCGCTCTCGGCCACGCCGGCGCTGGAGCTGCTGTCACCGCAGCCGGTCAACAGGGCGGAGCCAAGAACCAGACCGCTCGCTTCCAGAAAGCGGCGGCGGTTGAAGACCGCTTCAGGCGGCGAGGCGAGGCGTTCCGGCAATTCCCATCCGCGGGGGATCTTGATCAGCATTGGTGCTGCTCCGTCGTTCCAATCTGACGTCAGAGCTAAAGCGCGGTGGGTGTTCGCGCAAATCACGCCGGGTCACGACATCTTCAACCGCCGAGAGGGAATACTCCCGAAAGCGGGAGAAGCGCGTTACACGCCGGTGGCTGGCGGGGAGAGGGAAAGCGCTTCGGCGCGCGCCGCCTCGAGCCGTGTCAGAGTTTCGAGCGTCGAGAGATCGGCGACGCCGTCGATCCTCGCGGTGCGGAAATGGCGTTGGAAGGCGGCGACGACAAGCGCGGTTTCCGGGTCGTAGATGTCGCCCTCGCCAAGCCCGTAGCCGAAGGCGCGCAGGCGGCGGCGCAGGGTGAAGACGTCCGGTCCGCTGTCGCCCTCGCTCAGTTGCGGGCCGGCCTCGATCGGGGCGGGTTCGCGCCACAGGCCGACGCCGGCGGCGGCGAGCCGGCTCCAGGGGAATTTCTCTCCCGGGTCGGTCTTGCGGGCGGGGGCGACGTCGGAATGGCCGAGCACCCGGTCGGCGGCGATGCCGTTTCGCGCGACGATGTCGCGGCACAATTCGACGACGGCGGCGATCTGTGCTTCAGGGAATTCGCGATAGCCGAATTCATGGCCCGGATTGACGATCTCAATGCCGATCGAGTGGGAATTGATGTCGGTGATGCCGGCCCATGACGAGACGCCGGCATGCCAGGCGCGGTCGGCTTCGGCGACAAGCTGCGTGACGGTACCGTCTTCGTCGACGAAATAGTGGCAGGAGACGCCGCTTTCTGGCGTCACCAGCCAGTCGAGCGCGGCGGGGCCCGTCACCATGCCTGTATAGTGCAGCAGCAGGATATCGGCCTGGCCGCAGCCCTTTCGCGGGCCGAAATTGGGCGACGGGCGCACCGCATCGACGCATGCGCTGTCCGGCGAGAAACTGCTGGCGGGGGACGCGCTCACGAGATGCCTCGTTCGGCGCGGATCTTCGCCCAGGCGGCGTTGATCGCGGCAAGCCGGTCGTTGGCGATGCGCACGAATTCTTCCGGTACGCCGCGAGCGATCAACCGGTCCGGATGGGTCTCGGCAACGAGCCTGCGGTAATGACGCTTCACCTCGTCGTCGCCGGCCGTGTGCTCGATTTCGAGGATCATGTACGGATCGGCGGCATCGGCGCCGACGTGGCGCGCCTTGATGCAGCGGAAATGCGCTGCGCCGATTTCGAAGATCTCGGCGACCCGCTCGAGATAGGCGAGTTCCGCCTCGTGCAGGATGCCGTCGGCCTTGGCGATGTGAAACAGGCCGTCGAGGATGTCCTCACGGGTCTGCACGTCGTCGGCGAACAGCCTGGCGATACGGTTGGCGTAATACTCGTAGCCGGCGACGTCCTGCTTGGCGAGATTGAACAGGCGCGCGACGTTGCGCTCCTCGCCGGGCGGCATTTCGAACAGCTCGCGGAAGGCGTCGATCTCGTCGGGCGTGACGATGCCGTCGGCCTTCGCCATCTTCGCGGTTAGCGCAATCATCGACACGGTGAAGGCGACCGGCTGGCGGTCGTTCCCGCCGGTGACGGCGCTCACCACGCTGTCGATGACCTTCTGGCCACCACTCCCGATGGCGGCGATCACGGCGCCCAGTTTTTCCCAAATCGACATGCCCGAAGTTTACTGCATTTTCGGCCGCAAGTGTGCGGGCAAATGGCGCAGGGAGAGAGGCGATTTGTCGGCCCGACAATAAGTGACTCGCCGGCCGGTTCCGTCCCGCCTACAGTCCGCCGCGACATTTGCGGGCGACAGGCGGATCAGGCATATGACAGTCGAAGTCGGGGCGGAGGAAACGCGCGGCAGCGACCTTTTGGGGTTTTTCCTCGGCTTTGTCGGCGTCGTCATTTTCGGCGTCACCCTGCCGATGACGCGGTTCGCGCTCGAGGCTTTCGATCCCTGGTTCATCACGGCCGGACGCGCGGCGCTGGCAGGAACGTGCGCGATCTTCACCGTGATCGCGATGCGTGCGCCTTTGCCCAAACGCGGGCAGTGGCCGCGCCTCGCCGTGGTCGCCGCGTGCACCGCCTTCGGATTTGCCGCCTTCACGGCGCTGGCGATGCAGAGCGTGCCGGCCGCGCATGGCGGCGTGGTGCTCGGTCTGCTGCCGCTGGCGACCGGCATTGCGGCGCTGTTGTTCGCCGGTGAGCGTCCGTCGCCCGCCTTCTGGGGCTGGGGTGCGGTCGGTGCCTGTCTGGTGATCGCGTTTACATTGCGCGAAGGCGGCATGCGGTTCGCGGCCGGCGATTTCTGGTTGCTCGCAGCCGGGGCGAGCGCGGCCGTCGGCTACGCGCTGTCTGGCGCGTTGGCGCGAACCATGCCCGGCTGGGCGGTTATTTCCTGGGCGCTGGTGCTGGCGTTCCCGATCAGCCTGCCGCTGACGCTGATCCTCTGGCAACCGGCCTATGCCGTGGCGCCGCTTTCGGTGTGGGCGGCGTTTTCCTATCTCGGCCTCTTTTCCATGTTTCTCGGCTTCTTCGCCTGGAATGCGGGTATGGCGCTTGGCGGCGTGGCGCGCGTCGGGCAGGTGCAATTGCTGCAGACCTTCGTCACGCTCGGCGTTTCGGCAGTGCTGCTCGGCGAATCGGTGGATCTTGAAATGATCCTCTTTGCGGTTGCCGTGGTTGCAACCGTCGCGGCCAGCCGGCGGACGCGGGTTGCCCGCCGATAGGTGGGGCTCTCAAAAAAACCGGTGCAGTTTTCGAGATTCGCCGGCGAACTATTTCGGCGATGTGCCATTTCGTCATGATGAAGTGACATTCTGGCGCGACACTTGGCGCAATTTCTCCGCCTCAAAGCGCCGAAAAATCACCGTATTCTTGGCGGATCACTGTTCAAATTGAGGAAACGGTGTCGATGGGGGCATTGTTTTGACTTTCCGGTGACCGGCTGCAGCGTGTTTTGTGGCTGGAAAAACATAAAACTGCTTAAAACCGGGCTATTCAGAAACCATTGGAGGCAATTTTGAAGAAAACTCTGGCACTGATGTTCGTTGCGGCCGTTGCGCTTGCCGGTTGTGACGATTCGAGCAAGACGGAGGCCGAAAAAGCCTCTCCGGCAGGCGAGGCGAAGCAGGAAGCCGTCGAAAAGGCCGGCGAAGCGATGGACAAGGCCGGCGAAGCGGCCGAAGCCGCCGGTGAAGCGGCGAAGGCGGCTGGCGAAGCGGCCAAGGAAATGGCCAAGGAAGCGGCGAAAGACGCCTCGAAGGCGGCCGGCGAAGCCATGGATGCTGCGAAAGAAGCTGCCGACGACGCGACCAAGGCGGCGGGCGAGGCGATGGATTCGGCCAAGGAGAGCGCCGGCGAGGCCATGGACGCCGCGAAGGACGCCGGTGAAAAGGCAATGAACGCAGTCAAGGGCGTGACCGAGAGCGCGACCGATGCCGCCGGCGAAGCCACCGAGGCGACGACGGAAGCTGCCGGCGATGCCGCCGAAGCTGCCAAGGAAACGGCCAGCGATGCGGCCGAGGCCACGGCAGAGACGGCGAGCGAAGCCACCGAAGCCGTGAAGGACGCGGCGGGCGACGCTGCTGACGCGGCCGCCGACACCGCGTCGGATGCGGCTGACGCGGTCAAGGATGCGGCCAGCGATGCCCAGAGCGGCATGTCCGGCATGTCGGGCGACAGCCAGTAAGGCAGAGGCTTACTGCGAATACAAAAACGGCGGCTCTCGGGCCGCCGTTTTTTGTGGCCGGTTCGGGAACGCGCTTTAGAGGCTCGCGGCTGCCCGCGCCGCCTGGTCGTAGTGGCCGGAGACGGCGCGCAACAGGGCGGCGAGGCGGGAGATGTCTTCCTCGCTGAAGGAGAAGCCGGCGATGTTGCCGATCAGCAGGTCTTCGCGCAGCTCGCGATAGGCCGAGCAGGTCTCTTCGCCGGCAGGCGTGATGGCGACGGTCTTTTCCTTGCCGCGCTTGCCGGATTCGACGAGGCCGGCGGCCTCCAGCTTGCGCACGGCGTAGATCACCGTGTGGGTGTCTTCGATGTTGAGGATCAGGCAGATGTCGGCGATCGTCTTGGCGCGGCCGCGATGGTTGACGCTGTGCAGGACGAGCACATCGAGCGCGCCGAGGCCCTCGATACCGGTCGCCGCCATGCAGCGCACGATCCAGCGCTGGAAGGCGTTGTTGGTCATGGTGAGCGCGAATTCGAGTTCCGACATGGCCGGCAGGGCGCCGGTCGCCAGATGGGCGGCCGAGACGACCGGGCCGGTGCGGCGCGGCGCCGGGCTGGTGGCGTTTTCCGATTTTCCGGCGGGCTTTGCGCTTTTGTTGTCGGCCATTGTTCCCGGCTCCTCCATCGCATTCACTGTGCGATGACATCGATAATTTATCAACAAAATGTTGACGTGATATCGTCCTTATGTGCACAGTCTAGAGCATATTGGCGGAAAGTTGCGCGACTTTTCGGCCTTGAAAAAGCGCTGGATTACCAACCGGGCATTGCAGGCGATGACGCTCGCAGACACCCCGGACAGGCTTCACGGAGACGGACATGGCGGCGATTGGCAGCGGCAAGTGGGATTTCTGGATCGATCGCGGCGGCACCTTCACCGACATCGTCGCGCGCAAGCCTGATGGCAGCCTGAAGGCGCACAAGCTCCTTTCCGAAAACCCCGAGAGCTATCGCGACGCGGCCATTCAGGGCATTCGCGAGCTGCTTGGCGTTGCGTCTGGCGAACCGATCCCGGCGGCGCAGGTTTCGGCGGTGAAGATGGGTACGACGGTTGCGACCAACGCGTTGCTCGAGCGCAAGGGCGACCGCACGCTGCTTGTCATCACTAGAGGGTTCCGCGATGCGCTGCGCATAGGCTATCAGGCGCGGCCGGAGATTTTCGCCAAGGAAATCATCCTGCCCGAGCAGCTCTATGAGAGCGTCGTCGAGGTCGCCGAGCGGGTGCGCGCCGACGGAACGATCGAGGCCGAGCCGGATCTCGCCGCCGTGCGCGCCGATCTGCAGGCCGCTTTCGATACGGGCATCCGTGCAGTCGCGGTTGTCCTCATGCATGCTTATGCGTTCCCCGAGCACGAAAAGCGTGTTGCCAAGGTGGCCCGCGAGATCGGCTTCACGCAGGTTTCGGTGAGCCACGAGGTTTCGCCGCTTATCAAGCTGGTCGGGCGCGGCGACACGACCGTGGTCGATGCCTATCTGTCGCCGATCCTGCGCCGCTATGTGGAGCAGGTGGCGAGTCAGCTGAACGCCGGCGAGCAGGCGGTGGGCGCCGAGGCGACCAAGCTGATGTTCATGATGTCGTCGGGCGGCCTGACGGCGGCCGATCTGTTCCAGGGCAAGGACGCGATCCTGTCCGGCCCGGCGGGCGGTGTCGTCGGCGCGGTCGAAACGAGCCGCATGGCCGGTTTCGAGAAGGTCATCGGCTTCGATATGGGCGGCACCTCGACCGACGTGTCGCATTACGATGGTGAGTTCGAGCGCGCCTTCGAGACCGAGGTTGCCGGCGTGCGCATGCGCGCACCGATGATGCGCATCCACACGGTCGCGGCGGGCGGCGGCTCGATCCTGTTCTTCGACGGCGCGCGGTTCCGCGTCGGCCCGGACTCGGCGGGTGCCAATCCGGGGCCGAAATGCTACCGCCGCGGCGGGCCACTGGCGGTAACTGACGCTAACGTCATGGTCGGCAAGCTGCTGCCGGACTACTTCCCGCCGATCTTCGGCCCGAACCGCGACGAGCGGCTCGATGGGGGTGCGGTGAAGGCGGCTTTTGCCGACATGGCGGGCGAGATCGGCAACGGCCGCACGCCCGAGGATGTCGCCGACGGCTTCCTCAAGATCGCGGTCGAGAACATGGCCAATGCGATCAAGAAGATCTCGGTGCAGCGCGGCTACGACGTCACCGAATATGCGCTGACCTGCTTCGGTGGCGCTGGCGGTCAGCACGCCTGCATGGTGGCCGACGCGCTTGGCATGAAGACGGTGCTGATCCACCCGCTTTCCGGCGTTTTGTCGGCCTATGGCATGGGGCTGGCGCAGATCCGCGCTGACCGCCAGCAGGCCGTCGTCAAGCGGCTCGAGGCCGATACGCCGGCGATGCTCGCGCCGGTCCTCGACGCGCTGTCCGGTGAGGTCACCGCCGAACTGACCGGGCAGGGGCTGGCTGCGAGCGATATCATCGTGTTGCGCCGCGCCCATCTGCGCTACGAAGGCTCCGATATGCCGATCCAGATTCCGTTTACGTCAACGGAAGAAATGATCGCGATCTTCGAAGAAGCGCACAAGAAGCAATTCGGATTCATTTTCGAGGATAAGCCGGTCGTCGTCGAGGCGATCGAGGTCGAGGCGGTCGGCGGCGATGTCGACATGACCGAGCCGGCACACACGCCGGCGCGCGGCACGCCGGAGGCTGCCGGCCAGAACCCGATCTTCTCCGATGGCTGCTGGCACGACGCGGCGATCTACCGGCGCGAGGCACTGGCGCCCGGTCACAAGCTTGGCGGCCCGGCGCTGATCGTCGAGCCGCACCAGACCATCGTCGTCGAGCCGGGCTGGCAGGCGGAAATCTCGTCGCTCGATCACGTCATCCTGACGCGCGCCGTGCCGCTGCCGAAGCGTACCGCGCTCGGCACCGACGCCGATCCGGTGATGCTCGAAGTGTTCAACAACCTGTTCATGTCGATTGCCGAGCAGATGGGCATGACGCTGCAGAACACGGCCTATTCGGTCAATATCAAGGAGCGGCTCGACTTCTCCTGCGCGGTGTTTGCGTCCGAGGGCACGCTGGTCGCCAATGCGCCGCACATGCCGGTGCATCTCGGCTCTATGGACCGCAGCGTCGAGACGATCATCGAGCTGAACAAGGGCCGGATCGCGCCGGGCGACGTGTTTGCGCTGAACGCCCCCTACAATGGCGGCACGCATCTGCCCGACATCACGGTGGTGACGCCGGTGTTCGACGAGGCCGAAAGCGAGGTGCTGTTCTGGGTTGCCTCGCGCGGCCACCACGCCGATGTCGGCGGCACGGCGCCGGGCTCGATGACACCGCTCGCGACCAATGTCGACGAGGAAGGCGTGCTGATCGACAATTTCAAGCTGGTCGACCGCGGCCGCTTCGATGAGGCGGGGCTCATCCAGCTTCTCACCGGCAACAAATATCCGGTGCGCAACGTCACGCAGAACATCGCCGATCTGAAGGCGCAGATCGCCGCCAACGAGAAGGGCGTGCAGGAACTGCGCAAGATGGTCGGCCATTTCGGCCTCGATGTGGTGCGCGCCTATATGGGCCATGTGCAGGACAATGCGGCGGAGAGCGTGCGCCGGGTCATCGACGCGCTGAAGGATTCCGAGTTCTCGCTAACCACGGACCAGGGCGCGACGATCAAGGTGAAGATCACCGTCGACAAGGAAAAGCGCGAGGCGACCGTCGACTTCACCGGCACGAGCCCGGTGCAGCCGAACAATTTCAACGCGCCGGAGCCGGTGGCCCGCGCCGCGGTGCTCTATTGCTTCCGCGTCATGGTGGAAGACAACATCCCGATGAATGCGGGCTGTCTGCGCCCCATCAACGTGATCATCCCGGATGGCTGCATGTTGAAGCCGAGCTATCCGGCCGCCGTCGTCGCCGGCAATGTGGAGACCAGTCAGCACGTCACCAACGCGCTGTTCGGCGCGCTCGACGCGATGGCGGCTTCGGAAGGGACGATGAACAATCTGACCTTCGGCAACGACACCTACCAGTATTACGAGACGATCTGCTCGGGCTCGCCGGCGGGACCGGGTTTCAACGGCACCTCGGGCGTGCATGTCCACATGACCAATTCGCGGCTGACCGACCCGGAAATCCTCGAATTCCGCTTCCCGGTCCTGCTGGAAGATTTCCACATCCGCAAGGGCTCCGGCGGCAAGGGCAAGTGGCATGCGGGCGACGGCACGTCGCGCACCATCCGCTTCCTCGAGACGATGGACTGCGCGATCCTCTCCTCGCATCGCACCGTGCCGCCGCACGGGCTGCATGGCGGCGAGCTGGGCGAGGTCGGCCACACCATCGTGCATCGCACCGACGGCAGCGAGCAGGAACTCGCCGGCTGCGATCACACCGTGCTCAATCCGGGCGACACGGTCACCGTCATCACCCCGACCGGCGGTGGCTACGGCAAGGCGGGGACGTAGCGCCGGTTACGATTTCACCAGCCGGAGGCGGTCGTCGGCATTGCCGGCGATCAGCGCCGGGACGGTTGTGCCGATGTAGTCGAGGAAGGCGGCGACCTCGGGCTTTGCCGGCGCCGTTTCCGTCCACAGCCATTCGAAGGTGAAGGCGGCGGCGCGGCCATCGGCGCGGCGCAGCGGGACTGCACGGTTCGTCGCGATGGAGAGTTTCGCCTTCGGCAATATGCCGGCGCCGATGCCGAGATCGGTCCATTCCTCGATCACCGGATAGCTGATCGCCTGGCCGGGATAGGCGGTGAGGCTGGCGCCGTCCTCGGCAAAGAGGGTGGCGAGCGCGCCGTTGAGGCCGCAGCCGCCGCCGGTCAGGATGACGGGATCGTCGGGCAGGGCGGTGAGCGCCAGTGCGCCGGTCTCGGGCGTTACCCCGCCGCCGTCGCGCGGCAGATAGAACAGCGGGTCGTTGTAGAAGGCGCGTCGTTCGAGACCCGGTTCCAGCATGGTCTCGGGCACGATGGCGATGTCGACGACATTGTTGGCGAGGCGTTGCGACAGGTCGTCGAGCAGACATTCCTTGAAGAAGATCGCGACGTCGGGGTTCTGCCGGCGGAAGGGGCCGAGGATGCGGTCCAGGAGCTTCATGTCGACGAGCGGCGAGAAGCCGATGCGCAGCATGCGGTTGTCGGGATCGCGATAGGCGTCGGCCGCGCGCGACAGCTCGGCGCGGGCGTCGAGCACGGCGCGCAGATAGGGCAGCATGTGGGTGCCGAAGGGGGTCAGCTCGACCTTGCGGGTGGTGCGCACGAAGAGCTTGCCGCCGAGTTCCTCCTCCAGTTGCGACACCGCGTTCGACAGCGTCGGCTGGGTCGCGTGGCACTGTTCCGCCGCGCGGCTGAACGACGTCGTCTCGGCAACGGCGAGGGCGAATTCGAGCTGTCGGAGCTTCATGGCTTACCTATAGTTTTTCTCTATCAATCGCATTCATAAATACAATTTCTCTATTTAAATAGCCTGATCTATCTCTTTGCGCAAGGGCCAACGGCCTGACGATCATTCTTTTCCTTCCGTGTTTTCAAGGAGATACTCCATGTCTCTCGCCCTCAACCGTTTCCGTGGCCTGGCGCTTGCCGGCCTGTTGCTGATTCCCGGCGCGGCGCTCGCCGACGAGGCAACGCTCTATCAGCGGCTCGGCGGCTATGACGCCATCGAAGCCGTCACCCAGGACGTTGCCGCCCGTCTGATGGCGGACGAAAAGCTCGGGCGCTTCTGGGCCCATCGCGGCAAGGACGGCATCCAGCGCGAGGTGCAGCTCATCGTCGATTTCATCGCCCATGAGGCGGGCGGGCCACTCTATTACCGTGGCCGCGAGATGAAGCTCTCCCATGTCGGCATGCGCATCGACGGCGAGGACTGGGACCGGCTGATGACGCATCTGAACGCGACGCTGGACAAGTTCCAGGTGCCCGATCGCGAGCGCAAGGACGTGGTGGCGTTCTTTGAATCCACCCGCGCCGACATCGTCGAGATCAAGTAACGCCGAGAGCACGCCCCGGAAGGGCGGGTGCGGTCGCCGCCGCGCCGTGCCCGCCACCCGAGGCGGCAGGGAGAAGTGTCATGGACGCCAGCATTCTGAGCATCTTCATCATCAGTATCCTGTTCGGGGTCGTGACGCTTCTGCTTGTCGCCAACGAGCTTGGCCGGCGCACGGGGCTGTCCCTGCCCGGCAGGTTCGCCCTGATGGGCGGGCTCGGCTTCGGCGTTATCGCCTTCACCATCAAGGCCGCGCTGATCGTCTATCTCGGTTCGCTCGATCACACCGATATCGCCGCGCTTGCCGCCAACTACGGCCGCGCGGTCGAGGCACGCACCGCCCCTCGGACGCCATCACCCCAACCCCCCTCTGACTCGGCGCTGTGGGCGGCGTGGCGGGCGCTGCCGGAAGCGGCGCCCGCACCGCGCGACAATCCGCAAACAGCGGACAAGGTCGCGCTCGGCAGGAAGCTTTTCTTCGATGCCTCGCTTTCGCTCGACCGCACGGTGTCCTGTGCCTCCTGCCACAAGCTCGGCGAAGGCGGCGATGACAACGCCTCGGTGTCGACCGGCATTTCAGGGCTGACCGGCAACCGCAACGCGCCGACCGTGTTGAACGCGGCGTTCCTGACGCGGCTGTTCTGGGACGGGCGGGCAGCCTCGCTCGAGGATCAGGCACTCGGGCCGTTCCTCAATCTGGTCGAGATGGCGTTGCCATCAGCCGACGCGCTGGTCGAGCGGGTGCGCGAGAACTCGGGCTATCGGCCGGCATTTGCTGCCGTCTTCGGCGGGGAGGATCCGATCTCGGCGCGCAACATTGTGCGCGCGATTGCCGCCTTCGAGCGCACGCTGATCACGCCGAACGCGCCCTATGACCGCTACGTGCTTGGCGACACGAATGCGCTGACGGCGCAGCAACGGCAGGGCATGGCGCTGTTCGAGGCCAATGGCTGCCGCACCTGTCATCTCGATCCGCTGTTTTCCAGCGCGGGCAAGGTCAAGAATTTCGGCACTTATCGCCCGTTCCCGGTCTATCCGGACAACGATTTCATCGGCAAATACGACCTGCTGGTCGATGGCAAGCCGGCCATCTGGCGGGTGCCGTCGCTGCGCAATGTCGCGCTCACCGGCCCGTATTTTCACAACGGCTCTGTCGCGACGCTGGAAGAAGCGGTGCGCGTCATGGCGGTGTCACAGCTCAACAAGGTTCTGAGCGACGATCCGGCCGACGACGTGACGCTGATCGCCGACGGCAATGGCAGTGGCGAGGGTTCCGGCAGCCGGGTGACCGTCGTGCGCGACCGGGCGTTGAGCAGCGCCGAGGTCGAGGCGATCGCCGCGTTCCTGCGCTCGCTGAGCGGGCCGCTGCCGCAAATGTGATCTGCCGCCTCTGTTCTGCCATTTCCCGTGAGCTAGATTTTCCTGCAAGGGCTCGGGACGCGCGGAACGGAAGGCGATGATGACCAACCCATCTCGATTGATGAAACACCTGTCGGTTCTGCTTTCCGGAGCGATCCTCTCGGTTCTGTCGGTGTTGCCTGCCGCAGCACAGGCCGAGCGAATCCTCGATGGGCTCTCGTTGCCGGACGGGTTTTCGATCAGCGTTTTTGCGCAAGCGTCGGGCGCGCGTTCAATGGCGATGTGCGGCGAGGTGCTCTATGTCGGCACGCGCGACGACACGGTCTATGCGGTGCGCGACGACGACCGAAACGGCGCCGCTGACAGTGTGACGGTGGTCGGCTCAGGCCTCAGGGTGCCGAACGGGCTCGACTGTCGCGATGGCAAGCTCTTGATCGCGCTACAGAACAGGGTGATCGCCGCGCCGATCAATGCCGACGGCACGCTCGCCGCGCCGTTGCGCTCCGCCGAGACGATTTTCACCGGCCTGCCGAATTACCGCGGACATGGCTGGCGCTATGCGCGCTTCGGGCCGGACGGTCGGTTCCATATCGGCGTCGGCGCGCCGTGCAACATCTGTGAGACGAAGGACTATGAGGGCACGCTGATCGCCATCGATGCGGATGGCGGCAATCCGCAAATTCTGGCGTCGGGCGTGCGCAATACGGTCGGCTTCGACTGGAACCCGGTGACGGGCAATCTTTTCTTCACCGACAATGGCGCCGACCGCATGGGCGATCTGATCCCGCCGGACGAGCTGAACGAGATCGAACAGCCCGGCGGTTTCTTCGGCTTTCCCTATCGTGGCGGCAAGGACATCGCGCTGACCGGTTATGAGGGCCGCACGCCGCCGCAGCCGGCGATCCCCACCGTGATCGATTTCGACGCCCATTCGGCCAATCTCGGCTTCCGCTTCATCCGGGGGACTGGCTTTCCGGCTGAGTATCGCGGCGATGCCATCGTCGCGCAGCACGGCTCGTGGAACCGGTCCGATCCGATCGGCTACCGGCTGGTGCGGGTCCGCTTCGATGAGGCCGGCAAGGCGGTCGACCATGAGGTCTTCATCGATGGCTGGTTGCGGCCGGGCGGGGGCGTCACCGGGCGGCCGGTCGATGTTCTGGAACTGGCGGATGGCTCGCTGCTCGTCTCCGACGATTATGCCGGGCTGATCTACCGCATCGCTTACGCGAAATAAGCGGGCTCAGCCGGCCTTTGCGGCGAGTGCCTTGGCGCGGCCCGGAACCAGGCGGACCTTGCGCGGGCTTGCCATGAAGATGCACAGGATCGAGAACAGCGACAGAGCGAAGGCGAGCCACCAGGCCGGCACGTAGCTGCCCGTCTGGTCGTGCAGGATGCCGGTAATCCATGGGCCGATGCCGGCGCCGAGATTGCCGCCGAGGCTGCACACCGAAAAGATCGAGGCGAAGCGCGGTCCGGCGAAGATGTCGGCGGGGATGGCGCCATAGAGCGAGGCGAGGCCGTAGCCGAACATCCCTTGTGTGATCACCATCGCCAGCATCATCGGCGTCGTCGGGTAGCGGGCGATCAGGATCAGCGCGGCGTAGCAGAGCGCGAAGCCGGCAAGCGCCAGACCCCAGGCCGGTTCGCGCCCGGCGCGATCGGAAAAGGCGCCGATGCCGATCTGGCCAGCGATGGCGAAGAGGCCAACGAGCCCGAGCGCGAAGGCCGCCGTCTCGCTCGAAAAGCCGGCGTCGATGAGGAACTTGGTCTGGTGCACCTGCACCGCGTACCAGGCAAAGAGGCCGCAGAAATAGCCGACGAAGATCCACCAGAATCGGGCGGTTCTCGCCGCCGTCTTCAAGGTCCAGTTTGTCTCGACCCAGACGCGGTCGACGACCGGGTCGACATCGAGCGGGCGGGTGCGTCCGCCACGGCCGTCGCCGTCGGGCTCGAGGCCGAGATCGGCCGGACGGCGGCGCTGGAAGATCATGTTGAGGGGAAAGAGCAGCAGCACGGCTGCGGCCATGACAAGGCAGGCGGCGCGCCAGTCATAGGCCTCGATGATGTGCTGGATCAGCGGCAGGAAGGCGATGGCGCCGATGCCGACGCCGGCAAAGGCGATGCCGACGGCAAGGCCGCGCTTTCTGGCGAACCAGGACGGCAGGAACATCGAATGGCCGATATAGCTCATCGAGATGCTGCCGCCGACGACCATCAGGCCGAGCGTTGCGTAGAGCACAATCGGCGAGGTCATCAGGGTGGCGAGCGCGAAGCCGCTTGCGACCAGCGCCGCGCCGAGCGGGATGACGAATTGTGGGCCGCGGCGGTCGACCATGTGGCCGATCAGCGGGGTAAACGCCGTCGAGACGATGAAGCCGACCGAAAAGGCCGCCGCAGTGGTGCCGCGATCCCAGCCGAATTCGTCGAGGATCGGCGGAAACAGAAGGGAAAACGAGGTGCGCGCATTGACCGCGATGCCAAGCGTCACGAAGGCGACGGCGACCACCACCCAGCCGTAGTAGAACGGCAGGCGGGCGAGGCGGGATCGATCATCGGTCATGAAGCTGCCTTCGTCGGATGCGAGAGCGGCGATCTTCGGCGAAGGAATGGGCCGGTGCAATCGATCTTTGCCGTTTTGTGATGCTGAAAATTTCTGCCGACGATTTATGTTAGCTGCAGAATCACGCTGCGGAAGGCTCCTCCGCTCGCATCCGCATTTGGGAAGGAAGACGTCATGTCGAACAAGCCGTTCACCTCGGTCGCGGCCGTGGGGGCCGCGCTGCTGCTCGTCGGCACAAGTGTCGCGGTCGCGCAGATGGGCATGGGGCGACACAATCCGACCCGCCATCGCGTCGTGCGCTTCAATGGTGTGCCGGCTCCCTATCAACTGATGCAGAATCCGGTTGTCTCATCGATTGATGTCATTGCCGAAGGGCGGCAGCTCTTCGCCGACAATTGCGAGAGCTGCCACGGCGTCAACGGTCGCGGCGAGGGCGAGGCCGGCAAGGACCTGACGCCGCCGGCGCCGGCGCTGCGCATGCTCGATCAGGCCACTGTCGACAAGATGATGCAGGACCGTGCAGCCGGCATGGGCGGTATGGGTATGGGCGGAATGGGCTCCGGAATGGGCATGGGCCCCGGAATGGGCATGGGCCGTGGCATGGGAATGGGCATGGGCGGTGGTCCGGCCATGATGATGAAGCTCGTGTCTTCCGACGGCTTTCTGATGTGGTCGATCAGCGAGGGCGGCGAAGCGCTCAAGACCGATATGCCGGCCTTCAAGGACGTGTTGAGCGACGAGGAGCGCTGGAAGCTCGTCACCTTCATCCAGGCCAATCTGCCGGACGGAAACTGAGCCGCCCACTGCCGTCACCAAAGGATCTGCCGTGACCAACCGCGCCGCTTCGCGAACTGCTTTTCCGACCGCGCGGCTGGCCGGCGTGCTCTATCTCATCATCATCGTCTGCGGCGTGTGGAGCGAGGCGGGCGTCCGCGCCGGTCTGATCGTTGCGGGCGATGCGGCTGCGACGGTAGCCAATGTGATCGCGGCGGAGGGGCTGTTCCGGCTCAGCATGTCCGCCGATGCCGTGATGGCGCTGTCGGACGTGGCCCTTGCGATCCTGCTCTATCGGCTCTTGCGGGCGTTCGGCGAAGGTCTTGCGCTGGCCGCGACCGCATTCCGGCTGGTGCAGGCGGCGATCATCGGCGCCGGGCTGGCACTTCTTGCCGGCGCGCTCGTTGCGCTCGGTGGCGATGGGTTTGCCGCGGCCGATCAAGGGCAGGGCGTGGCCTATACGCTGATCGCGATGCACGGTATCGGCTACGATATCGGGCTGTTGTTCTTCGGCGTGAACTCGCTGCTGGTCGGCATGCTGCTGGCTCGCGTCGGCGGTATCGCCAGATTGATCGGGTTTGCGCTGCTCGCCGCCGGAGCGGTCTATCTCGCCGGTAGTTTCATCCGCCTGCTCGCGCCGGAGCTGACCGCGAGCTTCATGCCGGCCTATGCCATTTGCTTGCTTGCCGAGAGCACCTTTTGTCTACTGCTTCTCGTTCGAGGCGACAGACCCTTTGCCGCATCTCGCGCCAGTCATTGAGGACGCTGTGACCATGAGTGACAAATCGATCCTGATCACCGGCTGCTCGTCGGGCATTGGCGAAGCTGCCGCGCTCGATCTCGCGGCGCGCGGCTGGCGGGTGTTTGCGACCGCGCGCAAGGCGGAAGACATCGCCCGGCTCGACGCGGTCGACGGCATCGAGGCGCTCTATCTCGACTATACGGATCAGGCCTCGATCGAGGCAGTTGCCGCAACGGTGCTGGAGCGCACGAACGGCAAGCTCTACGCGCTCTTCAACAATGGCGCCTATGGCCAGCCGGGCGCGGTGGAGGATCTGCCGACGGATGCGCTGCGCGTTCAGTTCGAGACCAATCTGTTCGGCTGGCATGAGCTGACGCGGCGGCTCATTCCGGCGATGCGGGCGAACGGGCGCGGGCGCATCATCCAGTGCTCGTCGGTGCTCGGCTTCGTCGCGATGAAGTATCGCGGCGCCTACAACGCGTCGAAATTCGCGCTCGAAGGCCTCACCGACACGCTGCGCCAGGAACTCTATGGCACGGGGATTGCGGTCGTCTCGATCGAGCCGGGACCGATCGCCACCAAGTTCGGCCAGAACGCGGTTGCCGCCTTCCGCCGCAACATCGTGATCGAGGGGTCGCCGCATCAAAAGGTCTATGAGGAGAGCCTCGGGCGGTTCCGTGGGCGCAGCGCCGGTGTCTTCACGCTGCAATCGAGCGCGGTGGTCGCCAAGCTGCGCCATGCGCTCATGAGTTCGCGCCCTAAGCCCTATTACTGCGTGACCTTCCCGACCTATCTGATGGGCGCACTGAAACGCATCCTGCCGAACCGGCTGATGCAGCGATTTCTTGCCGCCGTTTCCAACGCCAACACCTGAGACGCGAAGGGTTTTCAGCTTTTTGTGGCGGCCCGGCTTTCTCAGGCCGCCGAAACGCCCTACCTTTCACGGCCTGTTCCCTTTCCACGCGCGAGGATTCCGCCCGCATCATGGCCAGCGTCTTTTACAACCTCATCCCGATCGCACTCGGCCTTGTCGCCATCGTGCTGATCCTTGGACTTTTCAACATGGTGCGCGGCGGCAGTGCGAAAACCTCGCAGAACCTGATGCGCGCCCGCGTCATCCTGCAGGCAGTGGCGCTTGCGATCGTCATGGCGGCCATCTACTTCATGTCGAAGGCCTGACCGGGCGAACAGATTCGGGTTTCGGAGAGCGGTTCCGTGGTTGTTTTGAACAAGATCTACACAAAGACCGGTGATGACGGCACCACGGCGCTGGCAAGCGGAGCGCGCCGCGCGAAATACGATCTGCGGGTTGCGGCCTACGGCACGGTCGACGAAACCAACGCGACGGTCGGGCTGGTGCGCCTGCACACGGCCGACCTGCCGGACCTCGACGCGATGCTGATGCGCATCCAGAACGATCTGTTCGATCTTGGCGCCGATCTGGCGACGCCGCCAACGGCTGAGTATCTCGGCTACGAGCCGCTGCGCATCACCGACGCGCAGGTCACGCGGTTGGAAAAAGAGATCGACAAGCTGAATGCCGATCTCGAGCCGCTGCGCTCCTTCGTGCTGCCGGGCGGGTCGCCGGCGGCGGCCTATCTGCACCTCTGCCGCACGGTTTCGCGCCGCGCCGAGCGTATGGTCGTCGAACTTTCCTCATGCGAGGATGAAGAGGTCGGCACGCCGGTGCCGCGCTATCTCAACCGGCTTTCGGATTTCTTCTTCGTCGCCGCGCGCCACGTCAACGATCATGGTCGCGCCGACGTTCTTTGGGTGCCGGGCCAGAACCGGTAGGCGGGCTAGAACGGAGAGCCGGGCGGATGTTCATTCCGATCTATGATTACAACCGGCTCGAACACGTCCGGCTGCAATATGTCACCCTCGGTGTGATGGCGATCGCCATCTTCATGTTCGTTTTCTTCCAGAGCGGCGTCTTTATCGACGGGCTGAAGGCGAACGCGCTCGGCCTCGGTGTCGTGCCCTCGGTGATCCTCGACCAGAAGGTGCTGCCGCCGGGCTATGGGCTGGTGCCGGAGAATCTGACGCTCGTTACCTACACCTTCGTGCACGGCGACTGGCTGCATCTGATCGGCAACATGCTGTTCATCTGGGTGTTCGGCGACAATGTCGAAGATGCCATGGGGCACTTCCGCTTCCTGATCTTCTACGTCGCCTGCGCGGCCGGTGCCGCCGCCTTCCACATCATGATGATGCCGACTTCGGACGCGCCGCTGATCGGGGCGTCCGGCGCGGCGTCGGGCATCATTGCCGCCTATCTCATGCTGCATCCGAAGATCCGCGTATGGGTGCTGGTGCTGAGCAAGATCCCGGTACCGATCTCGGCAGCCTGGGCGCTCGGCGCATGGATCGCGCTGCAGTTCGTCAATGTGATGTTGCCGGACGACGGCGAAGTCGCCTGGTGGGCGCATATCGGCGGTCTGCTGACCGGGGCGGCGCTGGTTCTGGTGCTGCGACGGCCGGGCGTGCGGTTGTTCGACGGCAACGCAAGTTAGTCGGCTTGTTTAGACGCGTATTCTTGTCCGAAAACCGGTTCCCACTTTCCGCTTACGCGGACCTCCGGTTCGGGAATACGCTCTAACCGGGCCGTCTTAGTCTCCGAGCGTGTCGAGAAAGGCTGCGATGCGGTCGCGCGAGCGGATGAAGCCCTTGTAGGCGAGCTGATCCTCGTTCATCGCCATCAACTGCATCTTCAAACCGGCCGCCAGTTCCGCTGCTTGGCCGTGGTTCGTCAGTTCGCCAAGCCGATCGCGGTGGATGCGGATCGTGAACAGGATATCGCCGCTGCCGGCGAGCCGGGTCAGGGTCTGGCGTTCCACGCGGATGATGAGGGTGCGGGCGAGCGCCTCGTCATCGAGGTCCTCGAATTTCTCCGCGTGCGGTTCGGGATGGTGCAGCTCGTCGTCGCTGTAGAACGACCAGTTGAAGCGTTCGACCGGCTGGTCGACCAGCAGATTGTCGAATATCCGCTCGATGATGGCGTTCATGCGGCCGGCGAAACCCGGCACCGGCTGATGGATGTCGGCCATCGGGCGGGAGAACTTTTCCGCCAGCGACCATGACGTCGGGAAACAGACGCAGGCCGCGGCGAGCCGCCAGCCCTCGTCGCCCTTGCGCATCAGGCAGAGGTCTTCCTGCACCAGCCGGCTGGCGAGTTCGAGCGGTGCGGCGGCGAAATCCGAGACACGGAAGCTGTCGCCGGTCGCTGCTGCGATGACCGTATCGCCATCCACCGAGACGAGATCGCCGTGATTGGTAACGAGACCGTCGAGGACGAGATCGAGGACCTCGCGCTGGGCGTTCTCGGTGCCGTCCTCGACGCGAAAGACCGCGTCGCGTTTTTCCGCCAGCAGGCGCTGCTTCTCAGCCAGATAATCGCCGTAGCCGGCATCGACCTCGAACAGGCCGAGTGGCGTCAGCGGCACCATGCCGATGGCAAAGGGCCGGGCGCGCGGATCGGCATAGGGCGTATGGGAGAAGCGGGGCGGGTTCATCGACATGACGCGACAGTAGGGATCGCGCCGGTTTTCGGCAACGCGGTTTTTGACGCGGGGCGGCGGCAAAAATATTTTTGGGCCGGTCTTGAAGTGCGATCTATCAAGATATATCTTGAATATATCTTAAACAGGAGAAAACACATATGAGACATGGAAGAAACCAACATGAAAAAGGCCCGGGTGGGCGCCATCAGCATGGCCATGGCGGCCGTGCGGGGCGTGGCCACGGGCGCGGCAGTGAAGAGATTTTCGGCGAACGGCGGCGTCATGGTCGGCGCGTTCTGACGTCCGACGATCTGCGCCTCGTGGTGCTGAAGCTGGTCGCGGAAGAGCCGCGCCACGGCTACGATCTGATCCGCGCCATCGAAGAGGCATCGCAGGGCGTCTATGCCCCGAGCCCGGGCGTGATCTATCCGGCTCTTTCGGTGCTGCAGGATATGGGCCTCATCGAAGAGGTCGACTCCAGCGGCCCGCGCAAGGTCTTCACGACGACCGAAAAGGCCACGGCCGAACTGGAAACCAATGCCGAAACGGTGCGCCGTCTGTTCGACCGCCTCGCCACGCTCGGTGGCCGGATCGGCGAGCGGGACATCAACCCGATCTTCCGGGCGATGGACAATCTGAAGGCCGCCTTGCGGGCGCGCATCGAGGATGACGACACCACCCGCGATACGGTGCATGAGGTTGCCGCAATCATCGACGAAACTGCGCAGCGGATCGAACGGCTTTGAACCCTCCCAGGCAAAGCCGGCCGCATGCAGATCAGACCGCGATGAAAGGAGCCTCCATGAGTGTAATTGGCGAAGCGCGCGTTCCCACAGAGAACGGCAGCCGTTACCTCCAGCAGCTCTGCAAGCACTGGAGCCACAATCTGGCGGTGGAGTTTACGCCCGAAAAGGGGACGGTGACGTTTCCGCGCGATGCGCGCGGCGCCGACTGGCCGGGCGACGCCGTCTTCACCATGGTCGCCCGCGAAGACGTACTCGAATGCCGTATCGAGGCAAGCGCGCCGGGCCAGCTCGAAGCGTTGAAAGGCGTCGTCGAGAGCCATCTCGACCGCTTCGCGTTTCGCGAGGCCCCGCTTTCCTTCGACTGGCGCTAGCGCGTGGGGCACAAGCGTGCCGCAGGATGAAGCCGCAGACGGGATCGTCTGCGGCCTTTTCTTTTTCAGGCTCTGCCGTCAGCCGTTTTTCGTCAGGGCCGAAACCGACGCCGGCACGTCGACCCCCGGCAGCAGGCGTGAGTCGCCTTCGGCCGGACCGTAGACGGTCTTGACCGGAACGACGCCGCCCCAGACCGGATCGGCATAATCCGCCTCCTCATCGACCGGTTCACCGTCGCGGGCCTTGGCGGCGGCTTCGTCGATCGAAACCGCGATGACGCCGGTCGCCTTCACCTCCTTGTCGAGCATCGGGCGAACTTCGGCCCAGCGACCCGGGATCACCTGCTCGGTGATCAGTTCGAGCGCGCGGGTGTGTTCGTCACTGCCGATTTCGATCGCGCGCGCGGTGCCGTGCACGACCACCGAGCGGTAGTTCATCGAGGAATGCATGGCCGATCGGGCGACGACGATACCATCGACATGGGTGACCTCGACGCAGACCGGCGCGCCGCCGGCGAGCATCTTGATGAGGCGGGCCGCCTTGGCGCCGTGCAGGTAGAGGGTCTCGCCGTCGCGGGCATAGAGCATCGGGATGACGATCGGGCGGCCGTTGTCGATGAAACCAACATGGCCGACCATGCCGGCATCGAGGATTGCGTGCACGGCCTCATGATCGTAATCGGCGCGGTTGCCGACGCGGACCTTGTTCATTTTCGTCGCGGAATAGGCGGCGGACATGGGAGTTACTCCTGGGGCTTCTTCAGTTTGGCCTTGTGGGCGGGGTTGTAGATCCGCTCGGTCGAAGCGGGATACTTTTCAAGCTTTGCCGGTGGCCGGATCGGGCGGACGACCAGGTTGCCGGTACAGTTGGGGCAGGTGTGGTCGAGGCCTTCGGCACAGTCGGCGCAGAAGGTGCACTCGAAGGTGCAGATGAACGCATCCGGGTCGGCGGGCGACAGGTCGCGGTCGCAGCATTCGCAGTTGGGACGCAGGATCAGCATGGCGAGTTCCTTTCCTCAGGCGAGAACGGATTTGCGGCGGCGGTGGCCGGCATAGAGGAGGCCGTAGAGGCTGACGAACACGAGACCCATGCCGACGAGTTCATAGGTTTCGATCGCTTCGCCGAGGAACAGGATGGCCAATGCCATGGTGACCACGGGGGCGGGAATGGTGATCGAACTGGCCAGCGACACATCGATGCTTCTGACCGCATAGAACCACACCAGCAGCTCGACGAAATAGACCACGCCCATGGCAATCGCGAAGGTCTGGAAACCGCCATTCATGGCCTGTTCCAGCGTTGTGCCGATGCCGTTGCCGGAAAGCGCGACGGCGCCGAGAAAAATGCTGGAGACGAGCACGCGCAGGAAGGTCACCTCGGCCGGCGTGATCGGGGTGCGGCCAAGTTCCTCCTTGATGATGACATGGGCGACGCTCCACAGGAAGGGAATCGCGAGCGCCAGCAGGAACCAGACGGAAAGCCCGTCGATCTTCCAGCTTCCGCCCGTTGCGAGATAGGAGAGGGCGGCGATCAAGAGCAGTGTGAAGCCGAGTTCGGCCGGGCTCTTGCCGCGCTTCAGGAACAGGCTCTCCCACAGCATGGCGAACAGCGGATAGGCCTGGATGGCGAGCGCGGCACTGACCGTGCCGGCTTTTTCCACCGCCAGCACGTAGATGTAGGTCGACAGGCCGAAGATCGCGCCGGTGCCGATGACGACGAGGATGGTGCGGCGTTTTTCTTCTGCCGAGAGGCTTGCCGCGAACAGGCCGCTGCGCCCGGCAGCGCGTTCGAGCGCGACGACCGGCAGCGCGCAGGCGAGTTGCCACAGCGACAGGAAGAAGGCGAAGCCGAGCGCGTCGAAGCCTTCCGGTCGCCCGTTCGAAATCACCGGCATGACGCCGAGGATGAACAGGCAGACGAAGGCAAGGGCGATGCCGCGGCCGACGGTCTGGGTGTGCTGGCTCACGGCTCGCTTCTTTCCTCTGCTGAGGCTTCGCCGCCGGTGGCACCATAGAAGATCACCCAGGTGCCGAAATCCTCGGTGAAATCGAGAAAGCGGTGGTCGATGCCAGCGGCAACGAACAGCGCGTCGCCCGCCACGAACGGCTTTCTGACGCCGTCGCATTCGAAGGTGCCGGAGCCGGAGGCGACGACATAGATTTCGTCCTGGTCGTGCGGTGTCTGCGCGTCGTGGCCGCGCGGCGCGTAGTAGCGCAACGTCATGGTGCCATGGGCGAAGAGGAGCGCGGACGCGCGGCCCGGCTCGTTCGGCGCGGTCATGGCGGTGGCGAGCGGAAAGGCGAAGTCTGGCGTCATTTCGGGTCACTCCCCTGTCGGCGGCGGGCATTGGCCGTCGCGAACTGCGGTGGCCTCATGAGAAATCCAAAATTGGCCCTTCATAAAGAGCCATTCTTTGAATAATCATGATGCCAATTATCCGTGCCGCGAGGGCTGCCATGACATTCCCGGTTTCCGGTCTGATCCGTGTCGACGGCGAGAGCGGCGATCCGCTGTCGCGCCAGATCTATCGCCAGATGCGTAGCGCCATTCTCGACGGACGCATTCCGGCCGGGGTCCGCCTGCCATCGAGCCGGCAGCTTTCGGCGACGCTCGGCCTGTCGCGGACGACGGTGACGGCGGCGCTCGATCAGCTGACGCTGGAAGGCTTCGTCGATGCGCGGGTTGGGGCGGGCACCTTCGTTGCCGAAACGGCACAAGCGCTGCCGACGATACCTGCGGAGAAGGTCGGCAGGGACGACAACCCGGGTCCGCGCGCAGCGCGGCTGTCGCGTCAGGGGGTGGCCCTGTCCACCTTTATGCGCCGCGAGAGCGGCACCGGGCCGGCGTTCAGTCCGGGCGTGCCGGATGTACGGCTGTTCCCGAACGATCTGTGGGGGCGGTTGCTGAGAGCCGGCGCGCGGCGGCCCGATCGCGGCCAGAGCGGCTACGATGCCTATGACGGCTTGCCGGCTCTGAAACAGGCGATCGTTGATCACCTTGCCGAAACACGTGGCGTCAAGGCCGACCCAGGGCGTGTGCTGGTGCTTTCCTCGGCGCAGGCCGCGCTCGATCTCACCGCCCGCATGCTGCTCGATGAAGGCGACGAATCCGCCGTCGAGAACCCGGTCTATACCGGCGCGCTGATTTCGCTGCGTGGCGTCGGGGCGAAGGTGACACCGGTGCCCGTCGACGGTGAGGGGATCGTGGTGGATGTGCTCGCGGGGGCGAACCCGCGACTCATTTACGTGACGCCGTCGCACCAATACCCGCTCGGCATGACGATGAGCCTGGAGCGCCGGCTGGCATTGCTCGAGGCGGCGTCGCAGGCCGGCGCCTATGTGATCGAGGACGATTACGACAGCGAGTTCCACTATCGCGGCCGGCCGATCCCGGCGCTCGCCGGCCTCGATGGCGGCGGGCGGGTGATCTATCTCGGCACCTTCTCCAAGACCATGATGCCGGCGATCCGCACCGCGTTCCTGATCCTGCCCGACGAACTCGTCGAGCCGTTCCGCAAGGCGCAGCGCAACACCGGCAAGGTGCCGGCGTTTGCCGTGCAAAGCGCGCTTGCGACCTTCCTTTCCGAGGGGCATTTGCGGGCGCATATGCGCCGCGTCGGGGCGATCTATCGGGGTCGGCGTGATCTGCTGGTCGCCGCCATCGAGTGTCACTGTCCGCAACTGACGGCGGAGCCGGTGCCCGATGGCGGCATGCAGCTTGCCGTGCGGTTCCGCGATCCGGCGGTGGATGATGTCGCGATCGCCCGGCGGCTGATCGCGCGCGGCATCGATTGCGGGGCGCTGAGCGCCTTTCACATCGGCGAGGAACGGCGCAGCGGCCTCGTGCTCGGCTTCGCCATGCCCGACGACGAGGAGATCGTGGCGGGGGTGCAGGTGATCGCCGAAGAGATTGCCGCAACACCTTCGATGGCAAAAGTCCCGGCAGTCTCTTGACGGCGGCGGCAAAGCCCCCTTTATCGGGAAGGCCAGTTGGCCGGACGGCCGCTCCGGCAAGCGGTGAAAACCCGCCGGGGAGGAAAGTCCGGGCTCCACGGAGACACGGTGCCGGGTAACGCCCGGCGGGGGTGACCCTAGGGAAAGGGCCACAGAAAGCAAACCGCCGGCGGCGTCAGCCAGCCGGTAAGGGTGAAAGGGTGGGGTAAGAGCCCACCGCGCCGCCGGCAACGGGGGCGGCATGGTAAACCCCACCGGGAGCAAGACCGAATAGGGACGACGCGGATGGCGCAAGCCGTTCAGGCCCGTTTCCAGGCCAGTCGTCCGGGTTGGTTGCACGAGGCGTCCGGTAACGGGCGTCCCAGATGAATGGTCGTCACGCGGGCTTCGCGCCCGCCTTACAGAACCCGGCTTACAGGCCGACTGGCACTTTATCACCCTTCCGTAACGTCAATCTGCGAATCAATGCGTCGAACGTGGCGTTCCTCCGAATAATTCCGGAATCCGTTCTTTTCTGCGGGAAAGAATTTTCCGTTTTTCGCAAGCAAATTTGCCCTGAGGTCCTTGTTGCCGCCGCAAGTGGATAATTTCATTTTTCCCACTACTCACGCCTGTATTTCATGTGACGTTACGGCATCTGCTCCAGTGTTTCGGAATGAGGCGGAAAAGCCCTTTTCCAAGAAGGGCTACGGCGAAAAGTAACCACTTGTTAAGCATACAAGGGGTTAATGAAAGGGCCGGGTCATCCGTGTCGCCACGGACCGGTGATTCCGTTGACGCCCATGAAGACTCCATGGTATCCCAGATTATCCCATATCGAGCCGATGGGCGTTGTTCCAGCAAGGGACGTGTAGCGGCGGTGCGTCATACGGTTTTCCGGGTTTCCGAGCCGCGCGGACGGGCCTTTCGCCACGGCATTGCTGTGTTTCGGCAGCGGCGCGATGGCGGGGAAAACGGGAACATGTGGCGTCATGACCGGCTTCGTCGGAACAATAACCAACAAGATCGACAGCAAGGGCCGCGTCTCCGTGCCGGCACCCTTCCGTGCGGTCCTGGCGCGCGACGGCTACGAAGGGCTGCACTGCTATCCCTCCCTCGACATGAACGCGATCGATGCCGGCGGCAACGAGCTGCTGGCGGTGATCGGCGCGCGGCTCGCCCGTTTCGAACCCTTCACCGAGGATCACGACTATCTGTCGACGGCGTTCTACGGCATGAGCGAGGCGTTGCGCATCGATCAGGACGGCCGGGTGATGCTGTCCGAGGCGCTGAAGGATTTCGCCGGCCTCACCGATCAGGTGACCTTTGTCGGCCAGGGCTACAAGTTTCAGATCTGGCATCCCGAACGGTTCGCGGAACACCGCGAGGAGGCGCGGCGCCGGGCGCTCGTCTTGCGCAAGGGAACGCCGGTTTCTGGACCGGTTGCTGGACCGGTTTCTGGGTCGGCGACGGGAGAGCCTTCATGATGGCGAACGCACAAAGCGCGGCGCCGTCCGGCGATCGCCACATCCCGGTGCTGCTGGACGAGGTGCTCGCCGCGCTTGAGCCTGCAGCGGGCAAGACCATCGTCGACGGCACCTTCGGCGCAGGTGGCTATACCAAGGCGCTGCTCAATACGGGCGCGAACGTGATCGCGATTGACCGCGATCCGGGTGCGATTGCCGCGGGACGCGCGCTCGAGGCCGAAAGCGCTGGCCGCCTCACGCTGGTCGAAGGGCGGTTCGGCGATCTCGATGACCATGCCCGCGAGCTCGGCCGCGAAACGGTCGACGGCGTGGTGCTCGATATCGGCGTTTCCTCGATGCAGATCGACGAGGCCGAGCGGGGCTTTTCGTTCCGTTTCGACGGGCCACTCGACATGCGCATGGAAAGCGCCGGCGATGACGCTTGTGAGGATCCGAGCGCGGCCGACGTGGTCAACCATATGGCGCCGGGCGATCTGGTGCGCCTGATCGGCACGCTCGGCGAGGAGAAGAAGGTCAAGCCGATCGTGCGGGCGATCGTGGCGCGGCGCGACAAGGCGCCGATCCTGCGCACCGCGGAACTCGCCGATCTGATCGATACCGCTGTCGGCGGGCGTCGCGGTTCTGCGATCCATCCCGCAACGCGGACGTTCCAGGCGCTGCGCATCTACGTCAATCGCGAGCTTCAGCAGCTCGCCGACGCGCTGATCGCCGCCGAAGCCGTGCTTGCCGAGGGCGGGCGGCTTGCGGTCGTCACCTTCCACAGTCTGGAAGATCGCATCGTGAAGCGGTTTCTGGCGCTGACCGGCCAGCCGCGCCCGGCGGGCTCGCGCCACATGCCGGTGATCGAGGAAGGGCCGCCGCAGACTTTCCACCTGCTATCGCGCAAGCCGGTCGAGCCCGGCGCGGCGGAACTTGCCGTCAACCCGCGCGCCCGGTCTGCGAGGCTGCGCGCAGCGGAGCGTACCGATGCGCCGGCTGGCAGCTCAGGCCCGATCGATTTCAAGGCACTCGGACTGCCGCTCCTGCCCGAGTTCGCAGGCGGGAGGATGTCGTCATGATGCGGGCGCTCAACCTGTTCTTCCTCATCGCCATGATCGCGGCGGCGGCGCTTGTCTACGACCGCAAATACGACGCTGAACTGGTGTCGCAGGACGTTGCCGATCTGCGCGAGAAGATCGACGAGGAAAAGAACGCGATCCAGGATCTGCGCGCCGAGTGGAGCGTGCTGACGCAGCCGGCCCGCCTGCAGAGCCTGGTCGAGCGCTATCAGGAACAGTTCGAACTGCAGCCGATGGAGCCGACCCAGGTGATCGGCATCGACGATCTGCCGGCTCGTCCGGTCGAGGTGGCGCCCTTGGATGGTGCGCCGCCGCTCGGCGGCGTTGCCGGCTCCGGCACTTCGGCGATCAGGTAGGGGAGCGCAATGGTCGATACGCCCCCGATTATGTCCTCTTCGCACGACGCCCATGGCGGCTGGTCGCGCCACGTGCGCAGCGAAGGCCCCGATATGCGGCGGCGGGTGACGCTTGCCATGGTGATGTTCGCGCTCGCCTATCTGGTGATCGCCGGGCGGCTCGTTTCGCTCGGGCTGACCGATGACGGGCCGGGGCGGGCGCGACTGACGGCGGAAGACATGGTGGCGGCGGCGCGGCCCGATCTGGTCGACCGCAACGGCAAGATCCTGGCGACCGATATCCGCACCGACTCGCTGTTCGCCGAACCGCGCAAGATCCTCGATGTCGATGAGGCGATCGAACTCTTGTCGAGCGTTCTGCCCGAACTGGGCGATCGCACTACCCGCAAGCGGCTCGCCAGCAATGCCGGTTTCGTCTGGCTGAAGCGCGAGATCACGCCGGCACAGAAACACGCCATCCACCGGCTCGGCATTCCCGGCATCGGGTTTTTGACCGAGAACCGCCGTTTCTATCCGGGCGGCCCGGCGGTCAGCCATATCGTCGGCCACGTCAACGTCGACAATGAGGGCATTGCCGGCATCGAAAAGCATGTCGACGGGCAAGGCCTCGCCGAACTGCACCAGTTCGGCTTCGCCAAGAAGGAAACCACGCTCGAGCCGGTCAAGCTAGCGGTCGATCTGCGCGTCCAGCATGCGGTGCGCGACGAGATCTCACGGGCGATGGAGCGTTTCCAGGCGATTGCCGGTATCGGCATCGTGCTCGACGTGCACACCGGCGAAGTGATCGCCATGTCGTCGCTGCCCGACTATGACCCGAACGATCCCGTGCAGGCTCTCGAGAAGGACCGCATGAACCGGGCGACGGCGGGCGTGTTCGAAATGGGCTCGGTGTTCAAGACCTTCAACACCGCGATGGCGCTCGATTCCGGACAGGTGACGCTGGAAAGCACCTATGACGCGACGCGGCCGATCCGGGTCGGCGGGCGCACGATCAGCGATTTCCACGGCAAGCACCGCGTGCTGACCGTGCCGGAAGTGTTAATCTACTCGTCGAATATCGGCAGCGCCAAGATGGCGTTGCAGATCGGCCGCGAGGGACAGAAGGAATTCCTTACCCGGCTCGGCCTGACCTCGCGGCTCGAAACCGATCTGCCGGAGGTGGCAAAGCCGCTGGTGCCGTCGCGCTGGAGCGAGGTGACCTCGATGACGGTGGCGTTCGGTCATGGTATTTCGGTGTCGCCGATGCAGACGGCGGTTGCTGCCGCCGCGCTCGTCAATGGCGGCAAGCTTATTCCGCCGACGTTCCTCGTGCGCAGCCGGGATGAGGCCGATGCGCTCGCCAAACGGGTCATCGAGCCGAAAACCAGCAACGCGATGCGCTACCTGTTCCGGCTCAATGCGGAAAAGGGTTCGGGCCGCCAGGCCGAGGTCGAAGGCTATCTGGTGGGCGGCAAGACGGGCACCGCCGAGAAGGTCGTCGACGGCCGCTATTCCTCGACCAAACGCTTCAATTCATTCCTGTCGGCGTTCCCGATGGATGATCCGCGCTACGTGGTGCTGGTCGTCATCGACGAGCCGAAGAAGGCCAAGGACGGCGGCGGCGTCACCGCAGGGTGGAACGCCGCGCCGACGGTCGCAAATGTCGTTCGCCGTATCGCGCCGATGCTCGGGGTCGCCCCGCGCTTCGAGGGCGGTGCCAACATGCACCTGGTTTCCTACTGATGGGTCGCAGCATGAGAGGGAAATCGGAAATGCCAAATCGCACAACCAGAAATCAGCGCCATCCATGCATCTGGGAGACCTTGCCCGCGACCTGACGCTTGATCCGGTCACGGCAGACATCACCATCACCGGGCTTTCCGCCGACAGCCGGCGGATCGAACCCGGTTTTCTGTTTGCCGCGCTGGCCGGGGCAAAGGTCGATGGCGCGCGCTTTGTCGCCGCTGCCATCGAGGCGGGCGCCGTTGCGGTCCTGGCCGCTGAGGATGCCGGCTTGCCCGATGATCTCGCCGTGCCGGTGCTGCGTACTGAGGATCCGCGCCGGCAACTGGCGCTGATGGCGGCGCGGTTTTATGCCGCCCAGCCGGGCGCGACCGTTGCCGTTACCGGAACCGCCGGCAAGACCTCGGTCGCGACCTTCACCCGGCAGATCTGGCAGCAGGCCGGGTACGATGCGGCAAGTCTTGGCACGCTCGGCGTGACGACCGCCGAGGGCACACAATACGGCAGCCTGACGACGCCGGATACGGTCGGTCTGCACGAAACGCTTGCCGAGCTCGCAGGCGAGGGCATCACCCATCTCGCCATGGAAGCCTCAAGCCACGGCATCGATCAGCGGCGCCTAGACGGTGTGCGGCTGAAGGCAGCGGCGTTCACCAATCTCGGCCGCGATCACCTCGATTACCACGCCGATCTGGAAGACTATTTCGCCGCCAAGCTGCGGCTGTTCACGACGCTCCTGCCCGACGACGGTACGGTTGTTGTCGATGCCGACGAACCCTATGCGGATCGGGTTGCCGCGGTGGCCGGCGAACGCGGCTTGCCGCTGTTCACGATCGGGCGCGCGGGTATGGGTCTGCGCCTGACCGACCTTGCCGAGGAGTCCGCGGGACAGCGCCTGACCATCGAAGCGGGCGGCGAAACCTACACGGTCTTGCTGCCGCTGATAGGCCGGTTCCAGGTTTCAAACGCGCTGATTTCCGCCGGACTTGCCATCGTCACCGGCACGCCGGTCGCGGTCTCGCTCGCCGCGCTCGAACATCTTCAAGGTGCGCCGGGCCGGCTCGATCTGGTCGGCCGTACCGAAAACGGCGCGCCATGCTTCGTTGACTATGCGCACAAACCCGACGCGCTCGCCAATGTGCTTGCCGCGCTGCGACCTCATGTGGCCGGCCGGCTCGTCGTCGTGTTCGGTGCCGGCGGCGACCGCGATCCCGGCAAGCGGGCGATCATGGGCGAGATCGCCGCGCGCGATGCCGATGTGGTGATCGTCACCGATGACAATCCGCGCTCCGAGGATCCGGCGAGGATCCGGGCTGCGATCATGGCAGCAGCCCCCGGCGCCAAAGAGATCGGCGACCGGCATCAGGCGATCGCCGAAGCGGTCGCGATGCTTCAAGCGGGCGATGTTCTGGTCGTTGCCGGCAAGGGTCACGAAACCGGCCAGATCGTCGGCGATCAGGTCCTTCCCTTTTCCGATCACGAGGAAGTTCGGGCTGCGCTTGCGCGGTCGGCTTCGGGAGGTGGCCGATGACCCCATTGTGGAATTTCGAGGCTTTCGCCGCCGCCTGTGCCGGCGAGGTGCATGGCGGTGGCGGACAACCCGTCACGGGCATTTCCATCGACAGCCGCACGATCGCGCCGGGCGAAGCCTTCTTTGCCATCAAGGGCGACCGTTTCGACGGGCATGACTTTGTCGCCAAGGCGTTCGAGAACGGTGCCGGCGTTGCCGTCGTTGCCGCGGACCGACTGGCCGGGCTTGGCAACATTGTCGGCGGCAAACTGGTGATTGCCGTTGACGATCCGTTGAAGGCGCTCCAACGGCTCGGTGTCGCATCGCGCGAGCGCAGCGGTGCAAAGGTCATCGCCGTCACCGGCAGCGTCGGCAAGACCGGCACCAAGGAGATGTTGCGCACCACGCTCGAACCGTCCGGCAAGGTGCATGCCTCCGTCGCCTCGTTCAACAATCACTGGGGCGTGCCGCTGACGCTCGCGCGCATGCCGGCGGATTGCGACTTCGCGGTGTTCGAGATCGGCATGAACCATCCGGGCGAAATCACGCCGCTTGTGGCGATGGTGCACCCGCATGTGGTGGTGATCACGACGGTCGAGCCGGTGCACCTGGCGCAGTTCGAGTCGGTCGAAGAAATCGCGCGCGCCAAGGCGGAGATTTTCACCGGACTGGTGCCGGGCGGGGCGGCGGTGCTCAACCGCGACAACCCGCACTTTGTGTTCCTGCATCACCTGGCGGTCGAGAACGGCATCACCCGCATCGTCGGCTTCGGCGAGGACGACGGCGCCGAGGTTCATCTGGAGAAGGTGGTGCTGCACGGCGGGTGCTCATGCGTTTCGGCGACGGTTTTCGGCGTGCCGGTGACCTACAAGATCGGCGTGCCGGGGCGGCATCTGGTGCAGAACAGCCTCGCGGTGCTGGCGAGCGTGCAGCTGGTCGATGCCGATCTCGCGAAGGCTGCCGTCGCGCTCGCCAATCTGCAGGCGCCGAAGGGGCGCGGCCGGCGCCATACGCTGACGCTGCGCGATGGCGAGGCTACGCTGATCGACGAGAGCTACAACGCCAATCCGACCTCGATGCGTGCTGCCATCGAGCTGCTGCATCAGACACCGGTCGGCGAATGGGGCAAGCGGATCGCCGTGCTCGGCGACATGCTGGAGCTCGGCGAGGGGGCGGAACAGTTTCACAAGGGGCTCGCCGAACCGATCGCGGCGGCCGGGATCGACCAGGTTTTCTGCGCCGGTCCGCTGATGGAAACCTTATGGAAAACCTTGCCGCGCAGCCGCCGCGGAGCGTATTCGGAGACGTCGGGGCGACTGGAAGCGATTCTCGCCGGTGCATTGGCGCCGGGAGACGTGGTGATGATCAAGGGTTCGTTGGGGAGCCGGATGGGGCCGTTGGTTGACGCGTTGCTGGCGCGTTACGGTTCCGATCCGTCCGAGGCCGGACCCGAGGGGTAAGACGAGGCATGCTGTATTTCCTTGGCGAATTCGCCGACCAGCTTTCGGTTCTGAACGTGTTCCGCTACATCACGTTCCGCACCGGCGGAGCTGTGGTGACCGCGCTGTTATTCGTGTTCCTGTTCGGGCCGCGCATTATCGCGGCCCTGCGCGTCCGCCAGGGCAAGGGGCAGCCGATCCGCGCCGACGGGCCGCAGAGCCACATCCTGACCAAGGCCGGAACGCCGACCATGGGCGGGCTGATGATCCTCGCCGGTATGATCGTCGCGACGCTTATCTGGGCCAACCTCAGCAACATCTATGTCTGGATCGTGCTGATGGTGACGATCGGCTTCGGCGCGGTCGGCTTCTACGACGATTTTCTCAAGGTCTCGCGCTCGTCGCACAAGGGCTTCGGCGGCAAGGCGCGGCTCGGCATCGAGGGCGCGATTGCGGTTACCGCGGCGATTGGCGTTGCCGGTGCCGGGGCCGAGCCGTTCTCGACCTCGCTTGCCTTTCCTTTCGTGAAGGATTTCGTGCTCAATCTCGGCTGGTTCTTCGTACCGTTCGCGGCCTTCGTCATGGTCGGCGCGGGCAATGCGGTGAACCTGACCGATGGCCTCGACGGGCTCGCCATCGTGCCGGTGATGATCGCCGCGGCGAGCTTCGGGTTGATCGCCTATCTGTCGGGCAACGCGGTCTTCGCCGACTATCTGCAGATCCATCTGGTGCCGGGCACCGGCGAGATCGCGGTGGTCTGCGGCGCGGTGATCGGCGCCGGGCTCGGCTTTTTGTGGTTCAACGCGCCGCCGGCGGCGATCTTCATGGGCGACACGGGGTCGCTGGCGCTTGGCGGCATGCTGGGCGCGGTCGCGGTGGCCACCAAGCACGAGATCGTGCTCGCCATCATCGGCGGGTTGTTCGTGCTCGAAGCCGTCTCGGTGATCATGCAGGTGGCGTCGTTCAAGCTCACCGGCAAGCGCATCTTCAAGATGGCGCCCATCCATCATCATTTCGAACATCTCGGCTGGACCGAAAGCCAGGTGGTGATCCGCTTCTGGATCATCGCTGTCGTCCTGGCGCTGATCGGCCTGTCGACCCTGAAGCTGAGGTAACAAATTGATCCCTGTCGGCGGTTTCGAAGACAAGCGAGTGGCCATCCTCGGGCTCGGACGATCCGGGCTCGTTGCCGCGCGTGCGCTTGCCGTCGCAGGCGCCGTTCCCGTGTGCTGGGACGACAACGAGGCGGCGCGGGAAAAGGCCGCTGCCGAAGGGTTCGAAATCGCCAATCTGCATGAGCCGGCAAGCTGGGCAGGCGTGCAGCGATTGGTGCTGAGCCCCGGCATTCCGCATCTCTATCCAACGCCGAACCCGGTCGTGCGCCAAGCCTGGGCCGCCGGCGTTCCGGTCGACAACGACGTTGGCCTGTTCTTCGAGATGGTCGAAGTCTGGCGGCAGGCGGCGGCCGACGCTCTTGCCGAGACCGACGGCGCGCCGGACGTGTACGACAGCTTCGATCCTTCGCTTGCCGATGCCTCTCTTGCTGATGTGGGCCCGAAGGTCGTTTGCATCACCGGCTCGAACGGCAAATCGACGACCACCGCGCTGATCGGACATATCCTGGCCGAAGCCGGCAAGCCGGTGCAGGTCGGTGGCAATATCGGCCGTGGGGTGCTCGATCTCGATCCGCCGCAGGCGCGCGATGCGATCTACGTGCTCGAACTGTCGTCCTACCAGACCGACCTCGCGCGGATCCTTTCGCCGGATGTCGCGGTCTTCCTCAACCTTTCTCCCGATCACTACGACCGCCATGGCGGGCCGGGCGGCTATTTCGCCGCCAAGCGTCGTCTGTTCGATCCGCTGCCACCGATGACGGCGGTGATTGGCGTCGACGAGGACGAAGGCCGGTTCCTCGCCAATCTGGTGCGCTTCGGGGCGGAGAATTCCGCGCCCGTCGTCGAGATATCGGCAACCGAAGAACTCGGTGGCAACCGCGACGCGGTCTTCGTGCGCGACGGCAGGCTGGTCGAGCGGGTCGCCGGCGGTGAGGCCGATGTCTTTGCTCTCAAGACCGCGCCGGCGCTACCCGGCCGCCATAACTGGCAGAATGCGGCGGCTGCCTTCGCCGCCTGCCGGGCGCTCGGGCTGAGCGTCGAGGACATCGCTGCGGGCATCGCCTCGTTCGGCGGGCTCGCGCACCGCATGGAGCGGGTCGGTACGCGCGGTGGCGTTCTCTTCGTCAATGATTCCAAGGGCACCAACACGGATGCGGCGGAAAAGGCGCTGACGTCTTACGAGCGCATCCGCTGGATCGCCGGGGGCCGCCCGAAGGAAGGCGGGATCACCGCGCTCGCGCCGCATTTTGGCCGTGTCGCCAAGGCTTATCTGATCGGCGAGGCGGCGGACGCGTTCGCCACCACGCTCGACGGGGTGCCGCATGAGATTTGCGGCACGATGGATGTCGCGGTGGCCCGCGCCGCAGACGAAGCCGAAGCCGGCGAGGTCGTGCTCCTGTCGCCGGCCTGCACGTCGTGGGATCAGTATTCCAGCTTCGAGGCGCGCGGCGACGCGTTCCGCGATCTGGTTCGGGCGCTGCCCGGCATCGAAACCGATGGAGGGGCGGCCTGATGGTCAGTCGCGCGGATCGAAGCCTTTTTGCCCAGTGGTGGTGGACCGTCGACCGGTTCCTGCTGGTCGGGATCATCGCTCTGATGATCGGCGGCGTGGTGCTGTCGTTCGCGGCGAGCCCGCCGGTTGCCGAGCGGCTCAACCTCGACAGCTACCACTTCGTCAAACGCCAGGCGATCTTCCTGATCCCCGCGCTTGCGATCCTGTTCGGTACCTCGCTGTTGTCGCCGCGCCAGGTGCGCCGGGCCGCTCTGGTGCTGTTTGCCGGCGCCATGCTGATGCTGGTGCTGACGCTGTTCGTCGGTGCCGAGGTGAAGGGCTCGCGGCGCTGGCTCGACCTGTTCGGCTTCACCGTGCAGCCGTCGGAATTCGTCAAGCCGGCCTTCGTCATTATCTGCGCGTTTCTGTTTGCCGAAAACGCCCGCCGGCCCGATGTGCCGGGAAATCTGTTCGCCATTCTGGTGCTGGCCATGGTCGGCGCGGTGCTGGTCGCCCAGCCCGATCTCGGCCAGACGATGCTGATCGTCATCGTCTGGTGCGCCATGTTCTTCATGGCCGGGCTTTCGTGGGTGTGGATCGGCGCGCTGTCGGCGGCCGCGATTGTCGGCGCGGTCGCGGCCTATTTCACCTTCCCGCATGTCGCCAACCGCATCGACCGGTTCATCGATCCGGGCTCGGGCGACACCTATCAGGTCGATATGGCGCGGGATTCCTTCCTGCGCGGCGGCTGGCTCGGCAGGGGGCCGGGCGAGGGCACCATCAAGTGGATCCTGCCGGACTCGCACACCGACTTCACCTTCGCGGTGGCGGCGGAAGAATTCGGCATCGTCGTCTGCATCCTGCTGGTCATCATGTTCGCCTTCGTCGTCATGCGCGGCTTCTCGCACACGCTGCGTCAGGAGGGCGATTTCGAGCGGCTGGCAACCGCGGGCCTCGTCGTGCTGTTCGGCGTGCAGTCGATCATCAACATGGCGGTGAACGTCAATCTGATGCCGGCCAAGGGCATGACGCTGCCGTTCATTTCCTATGGCGGCTCGTCGCTGCTCGCGCTGGCGCTGGCGATGGGCTTCCTGCTCGCGCTGACCCGGCGGCGACCGGAACCGACGCTTGCCGGCAGCGGCATCGAATTCTCGCATTTCGCTGGCCATCGCGCCGGCTGAACCGAAACAAGGAGACGGCATGGCGGCGATCTTGCTTGCGGCAGGCGGAACCGGGGGACACCTGTTCCCGGCACAGGCGCTGGCCGAAGAGCTCGGGCGTCGCGGCCATGTGGTCGAGCTGGCGACCGACGAGCGGGCCGACCGCTACGGTCAGGCGTTTCCCGCGCGCAAAATCCACATCGTGGCGTCGGCCACCATTCGCGGCCGCTCGCCGTTGGCGCTGGCCCGGACCGCCTTTGCGCTTGTGCGCGGCGTCATTCAGGCGAACGGCATCATCTCGCATCTGAAGCCGGCCGCGGTGGTCGGTTTCGGCGGCTATCCGACATTGCCGCCGCTGATGGCGGCGATGCTGCGGCGGGTGCCGAGCGTGCTGCACGAGCAAAACGCCGTCGTTGGCCGGGCCAACCGGCTGCTTGGCCGGGTTGCAACGGCGGTTGCGGCGAGCTTTCCCGAAAGCCGGCATTCGGAGGCTTTTGCCGCCAAGCTCGTGCACACAGGCAATCCGGTGCGGCCGGCGGTGCTTGACGTGGCCGCCATGCCTTACGACATGCCGGCGGCGGATGGTCCGTTCAAGCTGCTCGTTTTCGGCGGTAGTCAGGGCGCGCGGTTCTTTTCCGAGATCCTGCCGGACGCAATCGCGAAGCTGCCCGAGGCGGCGCGCGCGCGGCTGAAGCTGGTGCAGCAGTGCCGGCCGGAAGACCTCGATGCGGTGAAGAGCCAGTACGATGCGCTCGGGCTCGAGGTCGAGCTGGCGCCGTTCTTCACCGATCTGCCGGCGCGCATCGCCGGTTCCCATCTCGTCATCTGCCGCTCGGGCGCCTCGACGGTGACCGAGCTTTCGGTCATCGGCCGCCCGTCGATCCTCATTCCGTTCCCACATGCGCTCGATGCCGATCAGGCGACCAATGCGGCGGTGCTGCAGGGCGCTGGCGGGGCCGAGGTGATCGATCAAAAGGACCTCGACGCCGAACGGCTCGCGAGCGCGATTGCCGAGCGGATGGCCGATCCGGAGGGGCTTGCCGCGGTCGCGGCGGCGGCGAAAAGCACCGGCCGTCCGGATGCGGTGCGCCGGCTTGCCGATCTTGTCGAACATGTTGCCGCCGGCGGGCGGGCTCAAAGCGTAGTTTTTGGAGAACAGTCATGAAAATGCCCGGCGACATCGGCCCGGTTCATTTCGTCGGTATCGGCTGCATCGGCATGAGCGGCATTGCCGAAGTGCTGGTCAGCCTCGGCTATCGGGTGCAGGGCTCAGACATTGCCGAGAGCGCCAATGTGCAGCGCCTGCGCGCCAAGGGCATCGAGGTGCATGTGGGCCATGCGGCGGAGAATCTCGGCGACGCAGCCGTGGTCGTCGTCTCCTCGGCGATCAAGAAGGATAACCCGGAACTTGTCGCGGCGCGCGAGCGGCTGTTGCCGGTGGTGCGGCGCGCGGAGATGCTCGCCGAACTGATGCGCTTCAAGCAGGCGATCGCGGTTGGCGGCACGCACGGCAAGACGACGACCACCTCGATGGTGGCGGCGCTGCTCGACGCTGGTGGTCTCGATCCGACCGTCATCAATGGCGGCATCATCAACGCCTACGGCACCAATGCGCGCATGGGCGATGGCGACTGGATGGTGGTGGAAGCCGACGAATCCGACGGCACCTTCGTCAAGCTGCCGGCCGATATCGCCATCGTCACCAATATCGATCCGGAGCATCTCGACCATTACGGCAATTTCGACGCCGTGCGCGAAGCCTTCCGCCAGTTCGTCGAGAACGTGCCGTTCTACGGCTTTGCCGCGATGTGCCTCGATCATCCGGTGGTGCAAGAGCTGGTCGGCCGTATCGAGGACCGGCGCATTGTCACCTACGGCACCAACCCGCAGGCCGATGTGCGCTTCACCGATTTGCGCTTCGAGGGCGGCAATTCGCGCTTCTCCGTCGTCATCAACGACCGCCGCTCGGGTGAGACGCGAGAGATCCCCGGCCTCGTTCTGCCGATGCCGGGTCAGCACAACGTGTCGAATGCGACGGCAGCGATTGCGGTTGCCGATCAGCTCGGCCTTTCCGGCGATGCGATCCGCAAGGGGCTCGCGGCGTTCGGCGGCGTCAAGCGGCGCTTCACCCATACCGGTGCCTGGAACGGCATCGATATCTTCGACGACTACGGCCACCACCCGGTCGAGATCACGGCGGTGCTGGCGGCGGCGCGCAGCGCGGCACAGCGCAAGGTGATCGCGGTGATGCAGCCGCATCGCTACACCCGGCTGGAGAGCCTGTTCGACGGCTTCTGCGCCTGCTTCAACGATGCCGACACGGTGATCATCGCCGATGTCTACGCGGCCGGCGAACAGCCGATCGAGGGTGTCGACAAGGATGCGCTGGTTGCCGGCATCCGCGCGCGCGGTCACCGCAACGTTCTGCCGCTCGAAAGCGCCGATGCACTGGCCGGTGTGATCGCCGAGCGGGCCGAACCGGGCGACGTGGTCGTTTGCCTCGGCGCCGGCTCGATCACGCAATGGGCCTACGCGCTGCCGGACAAGCTCGCCGCACTTGGTGGAGAAGGCGCATGAGCTTTGCCGACCTGAAAGTGGTTCTGGGCGATCGGCTGGCGGGCATTCGCGGCCGGATGGAGGCGAACTTTCCGCTCGCCGACATCACCTGGTTCCGGGTCGGCGGGCCGGCGCAGATGCTGTTCACGCCGGCGGACGAAGACGATCTCTCGGCCTTCCTCGCCGCGCTGCCGGCCGACATTCCGGTGATGGTGATCGGGCTCGGCTCCAATCTCTTGGTGCGCGATGGCGGTATTCCCGGCGTCGTCATCCGCCTCAGCCCGCGCGGGTTCGGCAAGACGACGGTCGAGGACAGCAACCGGGTCCGCGTCGGCGGTGCGGTGCGTGATGCGCAGTTCGCCAAGATCGCGGCGGAGGCAGGCATCGGCGGGTTCGCCTTCTTCCGCGGCATTCCGGGCGGCATCGGTGGTGCACTGCGCATGAATGCGGGTGCCCATGGCGGCGAGACGAAGGACGGCGTCGTCGAGATCCGCGCTGTCGACCGCAAGGGCGAGCGCCACGTGCTGACCAATGCGGACATGGGCTACAGCTATCGTCATTCGGATGCCGCGCCCGACCTGATTTTCACCGAAGCGGTGTTCCAGGGCGTGCCGGGCGACCCGGCCACCTTGCAGGCCGAGATGGACGAGGTCGAGCGCTACCGCGCCGAGAATCAACCAATCCGCGAGCGCACCGGCGGCTCCACCTTCAAGAACCCGCCGGGACAGTCGGCGTGGAAGCTGGTCGATGCCGCGGGTTGCCGGGGGCTGACCATCGGCGGCGCGCAGGTGTCGCCGATGCACTGCAATTTTCTCATCAACACGGGAAGCGCGACCGGCGCCGACCTCGAACTGCTCGGCGAGACGGTGCGCGCGCGCGTTCTCGAAACTTCGGGGGTGCGGCTCGAATGGGAAATCAAGCGGCTCGGCAACTTTGCGCCCGGCGTCGCGATCGAACCGTTCCTTGGACGGTAATGAGGGGAGAGAGAACCATGGCCGGCAAGAAACATGTGGCGGTGCTGTTGGGCGGCTGGTCGTCGGAGCGCGAGGTCAGCCTGTCGAGCGGTGGCGCCTGCAGCGGCGCGCTGGAACGCGCCGGCTATCGCGTCACCCGCGTCGATGTCGACCGCAACATTGCCGCGACGCTCAGCGAGCTGAAGCCCGATGTGGTGTTCAACGCGCTGCACGGCCCGTTCGGGGAGGATGGTTGCATTCAGGGCATCCTCGAGGTGCTGGCTATCCCCTACACCCATTCGGGCGTGCTCGCCTCGGCGCTTGCCATGGACAAGGCGCGCGCCAAGGACGTGATGAAGGGCGCGGGGATCCCGGTCGCCGAGGATCGCGTGATGCATCGCCTCGAGGCGGCGAAAGCGCATCCGATTCAGCCGCCCTATGTGGTCAAGCCGGTCAACGAAGGGTCAAGCTGCGGCGTGCTGATCGTGCAGGAGGGCGCCAGCCATCCGCCGCAGGAGCTTTATCGTGAGGATTGGCCCTACAACGACATCGTGATGGTCGAAAAATTCATAGCCGGGCGCGAGCTGACCTGTGCCGCGATGGGCGACAAAGCGCTTGATGTCATTGAGGTTACGCCGGTCGGATATGGCTTCTACGACTACGATTCGAAGTACCGTCCCGGTGGATCAAAACACGTTCTGCCGGCGGAAATTTCACCGAATATTTACCAAAGTATACAGAAACTAACCCTAACAGCACATCAAGCGCTCGGCTGCCGCGGCGTTTCAAGGGCGGATTTCCGCTACGACGACCGCCCGGACGGAACCGGTGAACTGATTTGCCTGGAAGTTAATACCCAGCCGGGGATGACGGCGACATCGCTGGTTCCGGAAATGGCGGCTTATGTCGGCATGAGTTTCGAGGAACTGGTTTCGTGGATGGTGGAGGACGCGAGTTGCGGCAGGTAGGGCGTTGGCGCAGACGTAGCCAGGCTGACGGCAATGCGGAGGAATTCGCAATGCCGAAGGGCCGTGGTCGTGCGCGCACCCTTTCGACCGCCGTGCTGTTCGGGCGCGAGCTGCCCGAGCCGCCGCGCTTTACCGGTACCGTTCTCGCTCTTGGATTCCTCGGTTGCTGGGGCGCCTATGCGCTGGCGCTTGGCGGCCAGCTGGCGCCGGTTGCCGAAACGCTGAGTTCGTCGGCCGGCTTCGGCATCGACGCGGTGCGAATCACCGGACAGAAGGAAATCGCCGAAGCCGATGTGCTGACCGTGCTCGACATCGAGCCGGGGACGTCGCTGCTCAGCTATGACGCGGCGGACGCCCGGGTGCGGCTGTCGCATATGTCCTGGGTCAACGCGGTTTCGGTCCGCAAGCTCTATCCCGCCACGCTGCAGGTGACGATCAAGGAACGCGAGCCGTTCGCGCTTTGGCAGCGCGGCCAGACCGTGTCCGTCGTCGATCGGGCCGGCGAGATCATCACCGATGTGGTCGACGACCGCTTCGTCCGCCTGCCGCTGGCCATCGGCCACGGCGCGCAGCGCCGGCTTGCCGAATTCATGACGACGATGGACCGCTTCACGACGCTGAAGCCGAAGGTTCGGGCCTACATCCTCGTTTCCGATCGGCGCTGGACGCTGCGTCTCGACAACGGCATCGACGTTTTGCTGCCGGAGGCAGATACGGCTTCCGCGCTTGAACGGCTTGAACGCCTCGACAATGAGGGCGGTCTGCTCGCCCGCGATCTGGCGGCAATCGATCTCAGGTTCGATGACCGCGTGATGGTGCGTCTCACGCAAGCGGCGCAGGAACGGCGCAAGGCCGAACTCGATTCGGGCAAGTCGAAGAAGAAGGGGGCGCGGATATGATGTCGTCGTCCTCTCCCCGCCGCGTGCCGCGCATGAAGCCGTTGTCGAACCGGCGGCCGGTAATCGTGTCCGTGCTCGATGTGGGCTCGACCAAGATCTGCTCGCTGGTGGCGCGGCTGCGCCCGCGTGAGGGCGCCGACGAACTGCTTGGCCGCACTCACACGATGGAAGTGCTCGGCTTCGGTTATCAGCGCTCGCGCGGCATCAAGTCCGGTGTGGTCGTCGATCTCGACGCGGCCGAACAGGCGATCCGTCAGGCGGTCGATTCGGCCGAACGCATGGCCGGCGTGACCATCGAATCGCTGATCGTCAACGTGACCTGCGGGCGGCTCGCCAGCGAGACCCTTTCGGCGAGCGTGCGGCTCGACGGCACGGCGGTTCGCGAGGCTGATATTCAGCGCGTGCTCGAAGCCGGCAGCCAGCAGACGACGCGTGACGGCTGCCTCGTCGTGCATTCGCTGCCGATCGGCTACGCGCTCGACGGCAATCGCGGCATTCGCGATCCGCGCAACATGATCGGCGGCAAGCTCGGCGTGGACATGCATGTGGTGACGGCGGATGCAGCGCCCGTGCGCAACATGGAGCTGACCATCAGCCGCAGCCATCTCGACGTCGAGACGATGGTCGCGACGCCCTATGCGAGCGGCCTCGCCTCGCTGGTCGACGACGAATCCGAACTCGGCGCGGCCTGTATCGACATGGGCGGCGGCACGACCTCGATCGCGGTGTTCAGCGAAGGCCAGGTGGTGCACGTCGACTCGATCGCGATCGGCGGCCATCACGTGACGATGGATCTGGCGCGCGGCCTGTCGACCAGGCTGCAGGATGCCGAGCGCATCAAGACCTTGCACGGCAGCGCCATCGGTTCGGCGCTCGACGATCGCGACGTGCTGACGGTTCCCCCCGTCAGCGAAGACGACCGCGATATTCCCACTCACGTTCCGCGCGGCACGGTGACCCAGATCATCCGCCCGCGGGTCGAAGAAATTCTCGAACTCGTCCGCGACCGGCTGAATGCGTCGGGCTACACGGGACGGGTCGGTAAGCGAATCGTGCTCACCGGGGGCGCAAGCCAGCTCACAGGGCTGGCTGAGGTGGCACGTAGGGTCCTTGGTCGCAACGTGCGGCTTGGACGGCCGCTCGGCATTGCCGGGCTGCCGGAAGCTGCAAAAGGGCCCGGATTTGCCGCGGCGGTCGGTCTGTTGATCTACCCGCAGGTGGCACAAATCGAGCAATTCGAAACTCGACATACAAAAAACCGGCTCACGGGAACCGAGGGATACCTCGCTCGCGTCGGGCAATGGTTCAGGGAGAGTTTCTGAAAACCGAGGGAAAGTGAGGCCCGCCGGTGAAGGACGAAGACTACGCACATGAGGTCGACAGTAATGCGGCCGCGGATGAAGCACATGAGGGTGCAATGACCATCAATTTGAAAATGCCGGATATCACCGAGCTGAAGCCGCGGATTACCGTTTTCGGCGTCGGTGGGGCGGGCGGCAACGCGGTCAACAACATGATCGAAGCCGGCCTGCAGGGATGCGACTTCGTTGTCGCGAATACCGATGCACAGGCGCTGACCCAGTCGAAAGCCGAACGCATCGTGCAGATGGGCGTGGCCGTGACCGAAGGTCTCGGCGCGGGGTCGCAGCCGGAAGTCGGCAAGGCGGCCGCTGAAGAGGTGATCGACGAGATCAACGACCACCTGTCAGGCGCGCATATGGTGTTCGTCACCGCCGGTATGGGCGGTGGCACGGGCACGGGCGCGGCGCCGGTGCTGGCCAAGGCTGCGCGGGAACAGGGTATCCTGACCGTCGGTGTTGTCACGAAGCCGTTCCACTTCGAAGGCCAGCGGCGAATGAAGGTTGCCGACGCCGGCATCGAGGAACTGCAGAAGAATGTCGATACGCTGATCGTCATTCCGAACCAGAACCTGTTCCGCATCGCCAACGACAAGACGACCTTTGCCGACGCCTTCGCGATGGCCGATCAGGTTCTCTATTCGGGCGTTGCCTGCATCACCGACCTGATGGTGAAGGAAGGCCTGATCAATCTCGATTTCGCCGACGTGCGCTCGATCATGCGCGCCATGGGCAAGGCGATGATGGGTACCGGCGAAGCGTCCGGCGAGAAGCGGGCGCTGCAGGCGGCAGAAGCCGCGATCGCCAATCCGCTGCTCGACGAGACCACCATGAAGGGCGCTCGCGGCCTGCTGATTTCGATCACCGGCGGCAGCGATCTGACGCTGTTCGAAGTCGACGAAGCCGCAACCCGGATTCGCGAGGAAGTCGATCAGGAAGCCAATATCATCCTCGGCGCCACTTTCGATGACAGCCTCGAGGGTCTGATTCGCGTGTCGGTGGTTGCCACCGGCATCGATCGCGCGCTTGCTGCCGAAGCAGACAATTCCGAAACCCGCATGGCGGAGCTCGCCGCGCGGTTGAAGAAGGTCTCGAAGCCGGCCGAGGCCGCAGTCGAAAAGGCGCTTGCCACACCGGCCAAGGCGGAAGAATCGGCTCGCCCGGTCGCACCGCGCGCGACGCCGGTGACGGCGTCGAGCGATCCGGACGTGCTGATCGAGCCGTATCAGCCGGAAGCCTCGGTTGCCGAGGCGCGTGAGCCGGAACCGGAAATCGACGACGAGCCGATCGTCGCGGAAGAGCCGGAAATGGTCGCCGAGCCGTATGTGCCGCCGGTTGCGGAACGCCCGGAACGGGCGCCGCGCATGCCCAAGGTCGAGGATTTCCCGCACATCGCGCAAAAGGAAATCCGCGGTTCCGAGGACGATCATGACGATGAGTCGCGTCGTCCGATGGGTCTGCTTCGTCGTCTCGCCAGCGGTCTTGGCCGTCGTGACGATCATGATGAAATGGATGACGAGACGGTCCGGCACGCACCGCCGATGGACATGCGGGCACAGGCGCCGAAGGCGGCTGCTCCGCGTTCCGAAGCATCGCGCCCGGCAGCACCTGCACCGCGCAAGGCACCGTCGGAATTCGCCAAGCAGCCGGCACCGCGTCCGGCAGCAGCCGAGGCGAAGCCGCGCAGCCGGCAGGCCGAACTCGACCCTCATGGACGCCAGGTTCCGGCCCACCAGGCACAGCAGGATGAGGATCAACTCGAGATCCCGGCTTTCCTGCGTCGCCAGGCGAACTGACACGACGCCGGGGCAGCGCCCCGGCCGGTAAAATGGTTAACGCAGGGGCATGCTCAAGCGAGCGTGCCCCTCGTTCATTGTGGCGTTTGTTTTCAATGGGTTAGAATTATTTCATCGGTAACAAATCGTAAGAAAGCTTGATTTTGTTTGAACGGTTGCCGCGGGTATTGTGCGGCCTGACACATCAGGCCACGTGATGCGATGGGGTTTTGTCCACACGGCGGCAGAGGGCGACAGGGTACGGGTCGCCGGAATACAGTGAAAGGAATTGTCATGGGGCGTAGCGACGGTCTGCAAGCCACCATTGGTGACCAGGTTACGCTTTCGGGGGTCGGTGTTCACAGCGGTGCGCCGGTTTCCATGACGATGCACCCCGCCGATGTCGACACCGGCATCCTGTTCCAGATCACGGACCCGCGCTCGGGCAAGGAAGCCGAAATCAGCGCCGAGTGGCGTGCGGTCACAGCGACCGAGCTGTGCACTGTTCTGGCCGGCTCGAACGGTGTGACGATCGCTACCGTCGAGCACCTGATGGCAGCGTTGCGCGGCCTCATGATCGATAACGTCATCATCGAGATCGAGGGCGTCGAAGTGCCGGTCATGGACGGCAGCTCCGGTGCCTTTGTCGATGCCATCGATTCCGTCGGCCGCGTCGTCCAGTCGCGGCCGCGTCGCTTTATCGAGGTGCTGAAGCCGGTTCGCGTCGACAAGGGCGATGCTTACGGCGAGCTGCGCCCCTACAATGGTTCGCGGCTCGAGGTCACCATCGATTTCCCGACGCCGCTGATCGGCCGTCAGAGCTTCGAAGCGGATCTGTCGCCGACCGTGTTCCGCCGCGATCTCGCGCGGGCCCGGACCTTCGGTCTGGTGCGCGACGTCGAAAAGCTGTGGCAGCTCGGTTATGCGCTCGGCTCGTCGCTGGAGAATTCCGTGGCGATCGCCGATGACCGGGTGCTGAACCCGGAAGGCACTCGCTGGAGCGACGAGTTCGTTCGCCACAAAGCGCTCGACGCGGTGGGCGATCTGGCGCTGTCGGGTCTGCCGATTCTCGGTCTCTACCGCTCCTACAAGGGCGGCCACCGGCTCAATTTCACCGTTCTGCAAGCGATGTTCGCGGACCCGACCGCCTGGCGGATCGTCGAAGGTCCGGTGCGGCGCAGCGCCGGCCATGCCGAAGTGGGTGCCGGTCTTACGGTTCCGGCGATGGGGCCGGATTACAGCTAAGCGCGATTTGGGACGGCTTTTGGCCATCTGGAGCGGCGTCGAAGGGCGTCGCTTCGCGTATGAAGAGGGCGAAATTTCGCCTGCAGTCATAAAAAAGCTCGATTGCCGGGTCAGTTCGCGTGGCATGGCAGGGCCAATTGCGGTAAAAGGCCTTGCAGGTTCGGTGCTTGGCGGTGCCGGACAGACTTTTGTTCACCCTCGTTCAGGCTCGGATATGGTTCAGCGTTCACTCAATCGTAGTCGGCAGATCGTTTCCCTTTCCCGGCGTGCAGGTCTTGCCGTCGCGATGACGGCAGCGGTCGCGCTTGGCGCGTGCTCGTCGAATGACGCTGACGATCTGGCGCTCGACAACACAACGGCTGACCAGCTGTACAATGAGGGTCTGGCGCTTTCGAACGCGGGCAAGCTCGCGGATGCGGCCAAGAAGTTCGAGGAAGTCGACCAGGTGCATCCCTATTCGGGCTATGCACGCAAGTCGCTGGTGATGTCCGCCTACACCAACTACACGGCAGGGCGCTACGAAGAGGCGATCAACGCGGGGCGCCGGTTCGCGACCCTGTTCCCGGGCAGCCCGGAAGCGGCCTACGCGCTCTATATCGTCGGCCAGTCCTATTTCCATCAGATTCCGGACGTGACACGCGATCAGGAACTGACCGAACGGGCGCTCGCGGCGATGACCGAGGTGGTCGAGAAATATCCGCAGTCGGAATATGCCGACGATGCCCGCCGCAAGATCATGATCACACGCGATCAGCTTGCCGGCAAGGAAATGGAAGTCGGCCGCTACTATCTGGAGCGGCGCAACTATGTCGGCGCCATCAGCCGGTTCCGTAACGTCATTTCGGCATACCAGACGACGCGTCACGTCGAAGAAGCGCTGGCGCGCCTGACCGAATCCTACTATTCGCTGGGTGTCATCACCGAGGCGCAGACGGCTGCTGCCGTGCTCGGCCACAACTTCCCGGACAGCAGTTGGTACAAGGATGCCTACGCGCTGCTGCAGAAGGGTGGCTACGAGCCGCAGGAGCACGAAGGCAGCTGGATCAGCAAGGCCTTCAAGTCGGCATCGAATATTATCTGAGGAAACGGCGCGTTTTTCCCATCCTGGCGGGTGGGGGCAGCCGATCCGAATATGATAGCGTGTCCTTGCAGACGGGGGGCGTGAGGCGGACCCGGCACCACGCTTTGACGAGAGGGACGTGATCGGTCGTCATGCTGTCTGCGCTTTCGATCCGTGACATCGTTCTCATCGACCGTCTCGATATTTCCTTCAATGACGGCATGACCGTGCTGACCGGCGAAACCGGCGCCGGCAAGTCGATCGTGCTCGACTCGCTGTCGATGGCGCTTGGCGCGCGCGGCGATGCCGGGCTGGTGCGGCATGGCGCGGAGCGCGGTCAGGTCACCGCCGTGTTCGATCTGGTGATCAATCATCCGGTACGGCGACTGCTCGAAGACAACGATATCGAGGCAGACGGCGACGTGATCCTGCGCCGTGTTCAGTCCGGCGACGGGCGCAGCCGCGCCTTCGTCAACGATCAGCAGGTCAGCGTCACGCTGATGCGCGAGATCGGTCGGGCGCTGGTCGAGATCCACGGCCAGCACGACGACCGGGCGCTGGTCGACCCTTCCCACCACCGCGAGCTGCTTGATGCCTTCGGTGGCCACGAGTCCGAGGTCGAGGCGCTCGGGAAAATCCACCGTGCGCTGGGCGATGCGCAGCGCAAGCTGAAGGCCCATAGGGCGCGCATCGAGGAAGCCCGCCGCGAGGCCGACTATCTGCGCGCTTCGGTCGAGGAGCTCAACAGGCTCGATCCGCAGCCGGGCGAGGAGATCGAGCTCGCCGAGCGGCGCCAGGCGATGATGCGGGCGGAAAAGATCGCCGGCGACATCAACGAAGCCAATGAGACGATCGGAGGGCCAGCCTCGCCGATTCCGACGCTCGCCAGTCTGCTACGCCGGCTCGAGCGCAAGATGGAACAGGCGCCGGGCCTGCTTGAGCCGACGGTCGATGCGCTCGGCAAGTCGATCGATTTGCTGGAAGACGTGCGCGCCGGGCTGGAGGCCGCGCTTGCCGCGACCGACTACAATCCGCGCGAACTGGAAGAGACCGAGGAACGGCTGTTCGCGCTGCGCGCAGCGGCGCGAAAGTTCCGCGTGCCGGTCGATGATCTGGTCGGGCTTTTGGCGCAGATGGAAACCGATCTCGCCGATCTCGACGCCGGTGAGGATGCGCTGGCGCAACTCGAAGCCGAAGCCGCTAGTGCCGAGAAGGCTTACGACAAGGCCGCTGCCGCGCTGAGCGAACGGCGCAAGGAAACGGCCATTTTGCTTGAAAAGGCCGTCGATGGAGAACTGCCGGCGCTGAAGCTGGAGCGGGCGCATTTTTCCGTTCGGCTGACCCATGACGCCTCGGTGCGGGCGGCGGAAGGCATCGATACGGTCGAATTCTGGGTGCAGACCAATCCGGGCACCAAGCCGGGGCCGATGATGAAGATCGCGTCCGGCGGCGAACTGGCGCGCTTTCTGCTCGCGCTGAAGGTTTCGCTGGCCGACAAGGGCTCGGCGCCGACGCTCATTTTCGACGAAATCGACACCGGTGTCGGCGGTGCCGTGGCCGAAGCCATCGGCGTGCGGCTGGCACGGCTTGCCGAGCGGGTTCAGGTGGTCGCCGTCACCCATGCGCCGCAGGTGGCGGCCTCCGCGTCGAGCCACATGCAGGTCGCCAAGGAAGAGACCGGGCCGGATCTCGTGACCACCCGGTTGATCCCGCTCGATGCCAAACAGCGGCGCGAGGAAGTCGCGCGCATGCTCGCCGGTGCCACCGTCACGGACGAGGCGCGGGCTGCCGCCGACCGGCTGATCGGCGCCTGAATTTCGCAACCTATTCCCAAAACGCGCAGCACCTTTCCCGTGCCGTTGTGTTTCCTTTTCGTCCTCGGTGATTTATGTGCGTATTTTCGCACTTCAGAGCGGGTGAAAGCCGATGCCGACACGTCTCTCCGTCAACCTCAATGCGATTGCCATGCTGCGCAACCGGCGCGATCTGCCGTGGCCGAGTGTCACCGGGATCGGCCGTATGGCGCTTGAAGCCGGGGCGCACGGGCTGACCGTGCATCCGCGCCCGGATGAGCGTCATATTCGCCGCAGCGACGTGCCGGCGATCAAAGAGGTGGTTGCCGAGTTCGCCGGTGCCGAATTCAACATCGAGGGTTATCCGAGCGACGACTTCCTGCGGCTCGTAGAGGCGCATCGGCCCGATCAGGTGACGCTGGTGCCGGACGACCCGAAGCAGTCGACCTCCGACCACGGCTGGGATATCCCGGCCAACCGGGTGATGCTGAAGGATGTGATCGGGCGGCTGAAGGCGGGTGGCATGCGGGTATCGCTGTTCGTCGACCCGGACGATCCGGAACAGCCGCCGCGCGCGGCCGACATCGGCGCCGACCGCGTCGAGATCTACACCGGCCCCTATGGCGCGACCTATGACGATCCGGCTGAGGCCGCGCGCGCCATCGAGTCGATCGCCGAAGTCGCCGAGGCCGCTCGCAGCGCCGGGCTCGGCATCAATGCCGGCCACGATCTCACCCTATGGAACCTGCCGCCGCTGATGGGCCGCGTGCCCTATATCGCCGAGGTTTCCATCGGCCACGGCATCACCGCCGACGCGTTGTTGTTCGGTATCAGCGGTGCGGTCAGGGAATATCTGCAGGCGACGGGGAACTAGTTTTTCTGTCTCACGGTTGAGTGTCGCACTTCGACCCATCCACTCACGTCATCCTCCGGCTTGACCGGAGGATCGTTCTCCATCCGGGAAGCGTTGTGTTGGAGCGCCGACCAGTGACGAGTATCCTGCTCACGCGTGCATGCATCACTGCTGGGCCGGTCGCTGCCCGATCCTCCGGTCAAGCCGGAGGATGACGAGGGGAGAGGCTCGGAGGATGACGCATGAGGATTGAGGGAGGGCGTCGTGTGAGGATGGACACGACGCTACGGCAACGTCTTTTCGGCGCACCGAATTTCCCCCACGTACTCCGCGTCACCCCGCGCTTGACGCGGGGTCCATTGCTCCTTTCCGCAAGGTAGCCCGGTGCGGGCTGGGCGAGCCGCGTCTTACCCTTTTCGACTTCTATGAAGGGGCCAGGCCATTGGATGCCGGGTCAAGCCCGGCATGACGACGGAGAGGGGCGGGCATGTGGCAACCTGCTGCCAATTGGGTAGGCCATCACCAACACCCACGAAAAAAGGCGGGCTTTTGGCCCGCCTTCTCCATTTCATCTCGGATAGCCCGGATCAGCCGACCTTCAACTCACCCGGCTTGGTGCGTTCGCGCATGACCATCAGCTTGTTGAGGGCGTGGACATAGGCGCGGGCGGAAGCCACCAGCGTATCGGGGTCGGCGCCGCGGCCGATCACCGTCTTGCCGTCTTCCTGCAGCTTGACCGAGACCTCGGCCTGGGCGTCGGTGCCCTCGGTGACCGCGTGGACCTGATAGAGCTGCAGCACGCTTTCGTGCGGCACGATGGTCTTGATGGCGTTGAAGGTCGCATCGACCGGGCCGTTGCCGGTCGCCTGCACGGTGGTGTGCGCGCCGTCGACGGCCAGCGTCAGCGTCGCCAACTGCGGACCGACGGAGCCGGCAACGACGGTCAGCGCCATCACCTTGATGCGGTCGTCGGCGGTGCCCAGTTCCTCATCGACCAGCGCCTCGATGTCCTCGTCATAGACCTGCTTCTTGCGGTCGGCGAGATCCTTGAAGCGGCGGAAGGCATCCTCGAAGGCGTTCTCGCCCAATTCGTAGCCCAGTTCCTTCAGCTTCTCGCGGAATGCGTGGCGGCCCGAATGCTTGCCCATGACCAGCGAGGTCGCGTTCACGCCGACCGATTCCGGCGTCATGATCTCGTAGGTTTCGGCGTTCTTCAGCATGCCGTCCTGGTGGATGCCGGACTCATGCGCGAAGGCGTTGCGGCCGACGATGGCCTTGTTGTACTGCACCGGGAAGGCGGTGACGGCCGACACCAGCTTGGAGGCGCGGGTCAACAGGGTCGAGTCGACGCGGGTCTGGAACGGCAGGATATCGCCGCGGGTCTTCAGTGCCATCACGACTTCTTCCAGCGCGGCGTTGCCGGCGCGTTCGCCCAGGCCATTGACGGCGCATTCGATCTGACGGGCACCGGCGCGCACGCCAGCGATCGAGTTGGCGACCGCCATGCCCAGATCGTTGTGGCAGTGGGTCGAGAAGGTTGCCATATCGGCATTCGGCACGCGGTCCATCAGCATGGCGATGAGGGCGTAGTATTCTTCCGGCGTCGAGTAACCGACGGTGTCGGGCACGTTGATGGTGGTGGCGCCGGCCTTGATCGCCGCCTCGATGCAGCGGCACAGGAAGTCGTGTTCGGTGCGGGTGCCGTCTTCCGGGCTCCACTCGACGTCGTCGGTGTGGTTGCGGGCGCGGGTGACACTCGAGATAACCGCCTCGTAGACCGTTTCCGGCTCCATCTGCAGCTTGTACTTCATGTGCACCGGGCTGGTGGAGATGAAGGTGTGGATGCGCGGCTGGCGGGCGTGCTTCAGGGCTTCGGCGGCGCGGTCGATGTCCTTGGCGCCGGCGCGGGCCAGGCCGCAGACGGCGGCGTTCTGGACGCGCTTGGAGATTTCGCTGACGGCCTCGAAGTCGACATTGGAGGCGATCGGGAAGCCGGCCTCGATGATGTCGACCTTCATTTCGTCCAGCAATTCGGCGACGGCGATCTTTTCCTCGAGCGTCATCGAGGCGCCCGGCGACTGTTCGCCGTCGCGCAAGGTGGTGTCGAAAATCTTTACGTGGTCTGCGGCGGAGCCGTTTGCGGCATCAACGGTCATGACCCTGGATCCTTCTTACGATTCAGCCCGTCTGTACGGTTTGGCTGACGGGCACATTGTCTGAGAACGCTTGGTGATAAAGCTTCCCCTGAGTACCCGCTCGTGAAGGAGCAGCCGGCGCTCAGGGGCTGATAAGGAGAAGGTCGAGGGCAAGGCGAAGCTGGGCGCCGCGCGTGGTCCGCGCGTCGATCGCAAAGGCTGCATTGGTGCGAGCGGCGATCATCATCCGGCTTCCAGTTGTCCCATTCTCTTTGTGCTGCGTCCTGAGATAGAGCAGCGAACGCATTCGGAAAGCGTCGCGTGAACAGCTTGCCAAATCGTTAATGTCCGCTCTTTTACGAAAGCCGGCGGCGATCCGCAACCGTTTTTGCGAATGGTGCGCAGGGGGGGGACCGATGTTGCTCAGCCGACACGGCGCCCTTCGGCGTCGACGATCAGTTCGCCGTCTTCCTTGTAGAGCGGGCCGGGCGGCAGGGTGTCGAGCAGGTCGAGCACGGTTTCGCTCGGCCGGCAGAGCCGCACGCCCTTCGGCGAGCAGACGATTGGCCGGTTGACCAGCACAGGGTGTTCGAGCATGGCGTCGAGCAGGGTTTCGTCGTCGACCGAAGGATCGGTGAGGCCGAGTTCCACCGCCGGCGACTTGGTGGTGCGCAGCGCCTTGCGCGGCGTGATGCCGGCGGCAGCGAACAGCGCGAGCAGCTGCGGCCGCGTCCAGCCCTCTTTCAGATATTCGATCACGGTCGGCTCGACGCCGGCTTTCATGATGATGTCGAGGACGTTGCGCGAGGTGCCGCAGTCGGGATTGTGATGGATGACGACGGTCATGTCGCGTCTCAGGCCGAGAGCCAGGCGGCGAGGTCTTCTTCCTTCGGCAGGCCGCCCGCATGCACCACCTTGCCGTCGATGACTATGCCCGGCGTGGATGCGATGCCGTAGCCGGCGATGTCGGCGTAGTCGGTGACCTTTTCCACCGTGACCTCGATGCCGAGGCGGGCCGCTTCCGCCTTGACCATGTCGGCGGTGGTTTCGCAGCGCTTGCAGCCGGGGCCGAGAACCTTGATGTCCTTCATCGGAGGTGTCCTTTACTGAACGAAGAGGAGATTGAAGAGGAAGCCGACGGCGAGAATGCCGGTCGCGACGACGGCGACGAAGACGGCGATGAGCTTCAGGCTCAGGACCTTCCTCAGAATGATCATTTCCGGCAGCGAGAGCGCGATGACGCTCATCATGAAGGCGAGCACGGTGCCGAGGGCGGCGCCCTTGCCGATCAGCGCCTCGACGATCGGAATGACGCCGGCGGCGTTGGAATACATCGGCACGCCGAGCAGGACGGCGGCGGGCACCGACCACCATGTGTGGCTGCCCATGATGTCGGCAAGAAGCGTCGCCGGCACGTAGCCGTGGATGACGGCGCCGGCGGCGATGCCGATGACGATCCACTTCCAGACCTTGACGACGATGTCGCGGACCGCGTCGATACCGGCATGGATGCGGTCGACGATGGTCATGTGCGTCTCCGGCACCTCGACAGCGCCGGCGCGAACGTTGCGCACCCAGTCTTCCAGCCAGTGTTCCAGATGCAGCCGGCCAATGATCCAGCCGGCGAGGATGGCGACGGCGAGGCCGAAGCCGAGATAGGCGAGCGCCATCTTCCAGCCGACGAGCGCGAACAACAGGCCGACGGCGATTTCATTGACCATCGGGGCCGCGATCAGGAACGAGAAGGTGACGCCGAGTGGTACGCCGGCGGAAACGAACCCGATGAACAGCGGGATCGCCGAACAGGAGCAGAAAGGCGTGACGATGCCGAGCATCGCGGCCGCCACATTGCCGAGGCCCTCGCGGCGGCCGGCGAGCAGGGCGCGGGTGCGTTCCGCCGAGAAGAAGCTTCTGACGATGCCCATGGCAAAGACCATAAGGGTCAGCAGCATCAGCACTTTCGGCGTGTCGTAGATGAAGAATTTCACCGCCTCGTAGGCATGGCTTCCGGGCTCCAGCGGCAGGAACGAGACGAGCCATTCCGATAGCGGCGCGAGCTGGAAATAGACGAGGAACCAGACGGCGACGAAGAGGACGGTGCCGCCAACCCAGAGCGCGGAGTGGCGGGCGTCGTCGCGCGGGCTCAGACCGGCGGTGCTCATGCCGCGCTCCTGTCGCCGAGGGTGGCGGCTTCCGGGTCCGGGGCGGCCAGGGTCGTCTCGACGACGGCGGACAGCGCTGAGGGGAGATCGGCATTCACCCGGTAGCGGACCCATTGCGCATCGCGCCGGTCAGTGACGAGGCCGGCGGCGCGCAGCGTGCTCATGTGGCGCGACATGTTCGGCTGGGCGATGCCGAGCCGTTTCATGAAATCGCAAAGGCACAGCTCGTCGCCTGCCTCAAGCAGGCGCATGGCCTCGCGGCGGACAGGGCTCGCCAGGGCGGAGAGGACGCGGTCGATGGTTGCCATGGGTCTGGCCGGATGCAGTGAATGTCGGTCACTGCATATGCCTGTTCATGCATATACGTCAAGCGGCATGTCGAGACCGCGATTTCGGGGCGCAGGTCTCCGGAGTGCCGTGTGGCGTGGAGCGTGCTGGCTGGAAGCCGTCAGACCGTCAGTTCGCCGCGCGCGACGATGACGGCGGAGCCGCCGATGCGCATGGCCGAGATCTTGCGTTTGTCGACATCGATTTCGAGATCGATGGTCGACGGGCGCCCCATCTCGTAGCCCTGCTCGATGTGGAAATGGTGCGTGCCGTCGGTGAGGCCGTCGAAGGAATGGATGGCGCCGGCGAAGGCGGCGGCGGCCGACCCGGTCGCCGGGTCTTCCGGGATGCCCATCATCGGCGCGAACATGCGGGCATGGAACGCCGAGGTGGTGTGCAGCGTTTCGCGGCAATAGACGAAGACGTCGTTCGCCGGCCCTTGGCCGAAGGCGGCCTTCCAGGCGGTGACGACCGGCTGCGCACGCGCGATGGCGTCGAGCCCGGCCACGGGAACAAGCGTGAAGGGCACGCCGGCCTCATAGAGCGACGGCTTGTGGTTCTCGAAGCCGATCTCGCGCGGCTCGAGCCCGAGGGCGGCGGCGATCAGCTCCTTGTCGCGGGCGGTGCCGGCGCCTTGCGGCAGGCGCGGCGCGTCGAACTCGGCATAGCCCGCCTTGTCCGGAAACAGCCGCACGCCGCAGCGCACCGTGCCGACCTTTTCCTTCAGCACCTCGACGACATCGAGTTCGCTGTCGACGTCCGGAAAGCGCTCGGAGGCGAGCAGAACGGCGGTGCCGACGGTCGGGTGTCCGGCAAAGGGCAGTTCACGGCCGGGCGTGAAGATGCGGATATCGGCCGACTGCGCCGGATTTTCGGAGGGACGCACGAAGACCGTTTCCGACAGGTTGAACTCGCGCGCGATCGCCTGCATCTGGCCGCTGTCGAGGTCTTCCGCGTCGAGCACCACCGCGAGGGGATTGCCGGCCAGCGGCGTGTCGGTGAAGACGTCGAGAATGGCATAGCGGCGCGGCATTGCAGGCTCCGGTTCTGGTGCTGCCGGAGGTGCCGGCAGGCGCGGGCGGATCGAGTCGAACGAATGCGGTCAGTCTACGCGGTTTCGTCTCGAAGCACGCGCAAAAACCCGACCCGTTGCGTATAGCCTTGTGCCCGCAGCGCGTCCACAGGCTGAACGGCGACCGGTTTCCAGAGCGTAGACAAAAAAGGAGCACGGACCGTTGCCGGCCCGCGCTCCCGTGTTTTTTGGAATTTGCCTATGAGTCGACTTAGTTCTTCGACTTGTCGACCAGGGCCTTTTCCTTGATCCACGGCATCATGTCGCGCAGACGACCGCCGACTTCCTCGATCGGGTGAGCGGCGTTGCGGGTGCGGGTGGCCTTGAACGAGGTCTGGTTGACCTTGTTTTCCAGCATCCAGTCGCGGGTGAACTTGCCCGACTGGATGTCTTCCAGAACGCGCTTCATCTCGGCCTTGGTTTCCGGGGTGATGATGCGCGGGCCGGTGACGTACTCGCCATATTCCGCGGTGTTGGAGATCGAGTAGTTCATGTTGGCGATGCCGCCCTCATAGATGAGGTCGACGATCAGCTTCACTTCGTGCAGGCACTCGAAATAGGCCATTTCCGGGGCATAGCCGGCTTCGACCAGGGTCTCGAAGCCGCCGCGGATCAGCTCGACGAGGCCGCCGCACAGCACGACCTGTTCGCCGAACAGGTCGGTTTCGCATTCTTCGCGGAACGAGGTCTCGATGATGCCGGCGCGGCCGCCGCCAATGGCCGACGCGTAGGACAGGCCGAGGTCATGGGCGTTGCCCGAGGCGTCCTGATGGATGGCGAGCAGGCACGGCACGCCGCCGCCGCGCTGGTATTCGGAGCGCACGGTGTGGCCCGGGCCCTTCGGCGCGACCATGAGGACGTCGAGGTCGGCGCGCGGCTCGATCAGGTTGAAGTGGACGTTGAGGCCGTGCGCGAACATCAGCGCCGCGCCTTCCTTCATGTTGGCGTGCAGGTGGTCGCGATAGATCTCGCCCTGCAGCTCGTCCGGGGTCAGCATCATCATGACGTCGGCCCACTGGGCGGCTTCGTCGACGCTCATCACCTTGATGCCGGCGCCTTCGGCCTTGGCGGCCGAGGCGGAGCCCGGACGCAGCGCGACGCAGACGTCTTTCACGCCGGAATCGCGCATGTTGAGAGCGTGGGCATGGCCTTGGCTGCCATAGCCGATGACCGCGACCTTCTTGTCCTTGATGAGATTGATATCGGCATCCCGATCGTAATAAACGCGCATTGGTTCCTACCCTTCCTTGTCAAAGTGAGACCGGCCGCTCAGGCCGGTGCCTTGTTTGCCCCCGGACCCTGATCGGCTCCGTAGAGGGCGAAGAAAAATTCCGTTGCCCGCCGGGCGTCCCGGCGGATTTCGTCGTCGGTGTGGTTCGGTTTGTCGCCGAGCAGCAGTCGGATCTGCACGTCGCCGATGACCAGACCGAAGAAGCTGCGAAACGCGGTATCGGCATCCTCGAAGACGAGCAAGCCCTTTTCGCGGCCAAGCTCGAGCAGCGGCTTCAACCGCTTTGCCATGGCAAAGGGGCCGTTCTCGAGCACGATGTCGCCGAGGGTGCGCTCTTCAGCGCGGGCGCTTGCGACCGCCACCCGGTTGAGCGCGATCGAGGTCTTGCCGGTCAGCACCTTCAGCCAGTTGGCGGCGAATTCCTCAAGGCTTGCCGCCAGCGAGGCGGCATCGAGGTTTTCGCGGCCGGTGGCGGCAAAGCGCACCCGCGAGGCCTGCCAGCGGACCATCGCGGTCAACAGCCCGTCGCGGTCGCCAAACCATTTGTAGAGCGTCTCCTTGGAGCAGCTCGCGCGGCGCGCGACCTGGGCCATGGTGAAGGCGTCGCCAGCCTCGACCAACAGGGCAAGGGCCGTGTCGAGCACGTCCTTCTGCCGGTCGGTCAGTTCGCTGGCGATGGCGTTCACCGGATGCTCCGTGGTGTCTTACTGCGTTTCGTGTTGTGCGTTCGGTGCCGTTCGACTTGTGGCGCGCCTTGGACCCGAATTCTGCTGCTTCGGACGGCTTCAGGTTCCCGCCTGAGAGACGTTGGCTTGTTCCGAATTCCCGAGTAGGAACGCGCCTTCACGCGCCGTACCGTACCGTACGGTTCGGCGTTATGACAGAGATCGATTGGGGGTGCAAGGGCGGAATCGGCGGGGGGAGTGGTTCCAGTGTTCCGGCCGCGTGGTGGAGGGATTGGGCTGCGGCGCTCAGGCGCTTTCCTTCTCCCTCACGTCATCCTCCGGCTTGACCGGAGGATCGGGTAGCAGCAAACGGGACCTTTCGTTTTTCGCGCGGATCTATCAGGCAGGGCCGTGTGCTCACACGCTTGCTCTTCCCGAATGGAGAGCGATCCTCCGGTCAAGCCGGAGGATGACGTGCGTGGGGGGGCGATTGCGTCGTCCACTCGCGAGCGCCGGAAAATGCAATCGAACCTCACCCCACCCTCACCAAATGGCTCGGGCATTTCGTGCAATCGGTCGAGCCGAAGCCGGGGACGGGAATGCCCACATCCGGCAGCGCCGACAGGCGTTCGCGCAGGGCGCATTCGTTGCCGTCGATGACGGCAAGCGCCGCGATGGGGCCGGCGCGAGTGGTCAGCCAGTCGATGTGCCAGCGGCGGGATTTTTCGCGGGCAAGATGGCGGGCAATACGCACCTGCAGGCCGCCGGGCCCACGCGCCGAGCCGCAATAGGCGTAGAAGCCGGGGGCGAGTTTATCCGTGCCGAAGCGCGGTGGCAGCGGAGCGGGCCGTGCCAGCCAGAACAGCAGCACATAGGCGCCGGGTTCCACTGGTAGCGAGTGGACGCGGCGCCTGCCGGCGACGGGGGCTTGCGCGTAGCCTAGATCGCGGGCGAGCGCGTGCAATATTTCCTCAAGTTCGGACTGTCGGATTGCGGTCGGGCGGGCGGTCATGACGCACCGTGGATTGCGGCCATCCCGATTATCCGGAATAGCCGGCGGTGGCGAAAAGGGGGTAGAATCCCGCTCGATCCTATCATTTCATGAGTGGAGTACGACAGATGGGCGGCAGACAGGACCACGAACCTTTCCTGCGGTTTTTCGGTGCGTCGGGCGGCGTCACCGGGTCGTGCTTTGAACTCGACACGGTTGGTGGGCGAGTGCTCGTCGACTGCGGGCTGTTTCAGGGTTCGAAGACGGAAAAGGAGCTGAACTACAAGCCGTTTCCGTTCGAGGCGCGCGACATCGATGCGGTCGTTCTGACCCACGCTCATATCGATCATTCCGGCCTGCTGCCGAAGCTGGTGCGCGCGGGCTTTGAGGGATCGATCTTCGCGACGCCGCCGACGGCGGATCTCTGCTCGGTGATGCTTCCGGATTCCGGCTACATCCAGGAGATGGAGGTGCGCCATCTCAACAAGCGCAACCGCCGGCGCGGGCGCAAGGCGGTGACGCCGATCTACACCCAGGCCGATGCGTTCAGGACGATGGAGCAGTTCCGCCCGGTCGACTATGAGCAATGGGTGGAGGTCGTGCCGGGTCTTCGCGCGCGTTACTGGAATGCCGGCCATCTGCTCGGTTCGGCATCGGCCGAAATCGAGATCGAGATGGGCGAGGGCGCCGATGGCGGGCCGCTTCGGCTGATTTTTTCCGGCGATATCGGCCCCGACAACAAGCTGTTGCAGCCGGATCCGGAAGCGCCGCGCGGTTTCGATTACCTGCTGTGCGAGAGCACTTATGGCGACACCGACCGGCATTCGGTGTCGGAAAAGGCACGCCGTGAAATGTTGCGTCGCGAGGTCGAGGACGCCTACCGGGAAAAGGGCGTTCTGCTGATCCCGTCCTTTGCCATCGAGCGCACGCAGGAGCTTTTCGTCGACCTTAACCTGTTGATGGAGGCGGGCGAGATCCCCCGCATGCCGGTCCATATCGACTCGCCGCTGGCGCGTCGCGCGACACAGGTGTTCCGCGACCATGCCGACGAGCTGGAGCGTGGTCAGGCATTGCTCAGAGCGCTTGCCGCCGACAACATCCAGTTCACCGAAAGCGTGGAAGAAAGCATCGCGCTCGACGATCTGGAGGACTTTCACATCGTTATTGCGGCAAGCGGCATGTGCGACGCGGGCCGCATCCGCCACCGGCTGAAGAACTGGCTGTGGCGTGACGAGGCGACGGTGCTTTTGGTCGGCTATCAGGCACAGGGTACGCTCGGGCGCATCCTGCTCGAAGGCGCCAAACGGGTGCGCATTCAGGGGCAGGAAATAAACGTTCACGCGCGTATCCGCTCGATCGACCTCTATTCGGGCCACGCGGATGCGCCGGAACTGAGCGCCTGGGTGCGCGAGCGCATGCCGATCCGTCAGGCGGTGTTCCTCGTGCATGGCGAAGAAGAGCCGGTGTGGGCGTTGAAGCAGCGGCTCGAAGGCTTCGTCGATGCCGATCTTCTGGTGCCGCGGCTCGACGATGCTTTCCGGCTGACCCGCAACGGCGCGCTGCCGGTCGAGGTCGAACGGACCCGCCGTATCGAACCGGAAAAGACCGGCCGTCGGGACTGGCACAACGAGGTGTCGGAACTGCTGCTCGACCTGCACGAACAGCTCGACAAGGCGGGCGACGAGAAGGCGCGGGCCGTTATTATCCGCCGGGTGCGCAAGGCGCTCGACGAGGTGGCGCGGGATTAGGCGAGGGGGCTCGCCGCCTCACACCCTCGGCAGGTCGCCGGCGATTTCGACGCGGGTACCGGCGTGGCGCAGCTTTTCGGCGATGTCGTCGGGCGGCGCGCGGTCTGTCACAAGCCGGTCGAATTCGTCGAAGCCGGCGACCCGTACCAGGGCGGCGCGGTTGAACTTGGTGTGGTCGGTGATGACGATCCGCTCCTGACCACAGGAGAGGACCGTGCGGGCGAATTCGGCCTCGGCCAGGTGGTAGTCCATCAGCCCGAGATCGGCATCCATGGCGGCAATCGAGATGATGGCGTGGCGGACGCGGAAGTCGGCGATGAAGGCGATCGCCGACCGGCCGAACGCAGCACCGTTGTCGCCGTGCAGTTCGCCGCCGGCCATGTAGACGCGGTTGCCGTTGACGGTGGAGAGCGTACGGGCGACGTCAGAGGAATTGGTGACGATGGTCAGCCCGGTCTTTCCGAGCAGTTCGCGCGCCAGAATGCTCGTCGTCGTGCCGGTGTCCATCATCACGCTGTCGCCGTCGGCGATGCCGGTGGCGAGGTGGCTGGCGATGCGCCGCTTCTCGTCCTCGTTCTCGCGCATGCGCCGCTCGAAAGGCGCCTCGCTCGGCGGCGGGCCTGACAGGCTGATCGCGCCATGAACCTTGACCAGATCGCCGGCATCGACCAGCGGACGGATGTCGCGGCGCACGGTTTCCAGCGACACGCCGAGGCTGTCGGCAAGGTCGGCAATGCGCACTGTGCCGCGCTGGCGCGCCGAGCTAAGAATGCTGGTTTGGCGTTTCGACAAGGTCATGTGGCTTTGGAGCCTTATTTCTTGGCAATTGCTAAAATAATGACCGAATAAACAGCAGAAAACCACAAAAATATCTAGCAATCCCACACAAAAACCACAAATCGATTGACTCGAGGCTCGCGTGAACGACACACTTCCGTCACGGAGGGCGGCAGGGCGCGGACGTTCCACGCCGGATCCTCCCAACACGGAGGGTGATCAACATGCGCAAGACGACTTTTCGCTCGGCCCTGATCGCAGGCCTTCTGGCCGCGACCGGTATTGCCACCGCGTCGCTGCCGGCATCGGCCGTCGAATCAAACGATCCGATCAAGCTGACCCTGCACGACTGGACCGGCCAGCTCGTCACCACGAAAATCATGGGTGAGGTGCTGAAAAAGGCCGGCTACACGATCGATTACGTGCAGGCCGACTACATCGCGCAGTTCGCGGGACTGAAGACCGGCGACCTCGATGTGGCGATGGAAATCTGGGAAACCACCGGCCGCGAGGCGATGGATGAAGCGACCGGCACCGGCAAGGTCGAGAACCTCGGCGAGACCGGGATGCAGGCGATCGAGGAATGGTGGTTCCCGTCCTACATGAAGGAAGTTTGCCCGGGCCTGCCGAACTGGGAAGCGCTGAAGGACGAGAAGTGCGCCGAAGCCTTCGCGACGGCCGAAACCGCGCCGAAGGGCCGTTATCTTGGCGGGCCGGTGACTTGGGGCGGCTTTGACGACGAGCGCGTCGAGGCGCTGGAACTGCCGTTCGAAGTGGTTCATGCCGGCACCGACGCGGCGCTCTTTGCCGAACTCGAATCCGCCTATCAGCGCAAGGCGCCGATCATGCTGTGGGTCTATGCCCCGCACTGGGCGCCGGTGAAGTATGAAGGCGAATGGGTCGAGTTCCCGAAATACTCCGCCGAGTGCTACTCGGATGCCTCGACCGGCGTGAACCCGGATCTCGCCTATGACTGCGGCAAGCCGCGCGGGCCGATCTGGAAGGTTGCGTGGTCGGGCGTCAAGGACAAGTGGCCGGGTGCCTACAACGCGATCAAGGCGTTCAACATCAACAACGACGAGATGGGCGCGATGGTCGCCGACGTCGATCTGAACGGCAAGAGCGTCGACGACGTGGTTGCCGACTGGATGTCGAAGAACGAAGCGCGCTGGTCCACCTGGATCAAGTAGTGCGGGAAACCGGCGTCGCGGAGCCGTCTTTCGAAGGCGGCGACCGCGGCGGCGGCACCCTGATCCAAGCGCGGGCCGGTCCGCTGGCCCCCTCACTTTCCTCGCATCGCCCGGCGGGTGCCCCAAACGATGTCCACTGATCCGTTCCTTGCGGACGCGGAGCGTCCTGTCAAACTCGAATGCCGCTCGGTCTGGAAGCTGTTCGGCGCCGATGCCGAGGACTTCCTGAAAAGCCAGGCGCATGATGCGCTCGACAGCGCGGCGCTGGCCGAAGCCGGCCTGATCGGTGCGGTGCGCAACGTCAATCTCAGTGTTCGCGAAGGCGAGATCTTCGTCATCATGGGCCTGTCGGGCTCCGGCAAGTCGACGCTGGTGCGCTGCATGTCACGGCTTGTGGAGCCGACCGCCGGCCAGATCATGTTTCATGACGAGGACCTTCTGGCGGCAAGCCCGAAGCGAATGATCGAGATCCGTCGTCACCGCATGGGCATGGTGTTCCAGCATTTCGCCCTGCTGCCGCATCTCAGTGTGCTCGACAATGTCGCCTTTCCGCTCGAGATCCAGGGCGTCGACCGGGCGACGCGCGAAGAGCGGGCGACAAAGATGATCGACCTTGTCGGCCTGTCCGGCCGTGAAGGGTTTTTCCCGCGCGAATTGTCCGGCGGCCAGCAGCAGCGCGTCGGCATTGCGCGCTCGCTCGCCGTCGAGCCGGAACTGTGGTTCCTCGACGAGCCGTTCTCGGCGCTCGATCCGCTGATCCGGCGCGAGATGCAGGACGAGTTCATCCGCCTGCAGGCGGTGCTGCAGAAGACCATCATCTTCATCACCCATGATTTCGACGAGGCGATCCGGCTCGCCGACCGCATCGCCATCATGAAGGACGGCATGGTCGATCAGGTCGGCACGCCGGAGGAGCTGGTGATCAGCCCGGCGACCGACTACGTCGCCGAATTCACACAAGCCGTCAGCCGCGGCAAGGTCATGCAGGTGCATTCGATCATGAAGCCGGTCGACAGCGCGCCGGCCGATGCCGGGTCGCTGCCGAGCGTCGGTGGCCATGCGCGGGTCGCCGAAGCCGCGCCGCTGTTCACCGACGGTGTCGAGCAGCTCGCCGTGGTCGACGGTCAGGGCGCCGTGCGCGGCCTTCTCCATCGCGACGACGTGGTCGCGGTGATGATGCAGGGCTGAGCGATGAGCACCGCATCCGGCCCCGCTCCCCTTTCAGCGCAAGACAGCGCGCGACGGCCGTTCCCGCTGAACCGGCAGGGGCTGTGGCTTGCCGCGCTGGCCGCCTTCACCGTGTTGTGGCTGTTCGGCAAGCCCTATGTCGGCTGGGCCTTCAAGGTGCCGCGGGAAATCCGTATCCCGCTGCGCCGCTGGATCGGCGATTTCATGAAGTGGCTGGTCGACGACGCGACCTTCGGCCTGTTCACCTTCACGGACCTGACGCGGTTCCTCGCCGATCTCATCGATTTCCCCTATCGCATCGCGCTCAGCTTTCTCTCGACCGGCCTCCTGTCGGGCCAGGGATCGAGCGCGGTGCAACTGGTGCCGCCGCTGACCTGGGTCGCGGTGATCGGACTGGTCGTGCTGATGGGGCTGTATGCGGGCGGCTGGCGATTGGCGGCGCTGGTCGGTGCGGCATTCGGCTTCATCGCGATTTTCGGCCAGTGGCATAACGCCATGATCACGCTTGCGTCGATCCTGATCGCCGTGCCTCTCGGGGTCGGCGGCGGCCTCCTTTTGGGCATTGCCGGCTTCCGCTGGCGCTGGTTCGAGATGCTGTTGAAGCCAGCGCTCGACCTGATGCAGACGGTTCCGGTGTTCGCCTATCTGGTGCCGATCCTGTTCCTGTTCGGCTTCGGGCCGACGGCGGCTGTCGTCGCCACAATCATCTACGCGCTGCCGCCGATGACGCGCATCACGATGCTGGCGCTTGCCGGTGTGCCGCACGAGGTGCGCGAGCTCGGCCAGATGGTCGGCTGCTCGCAACGCCAGATCACCTGGCGGGTGATGGTGCCGTCGGCGATGACCGGGCTGATGGTCGGCGTCAATCAGGTGATCATGCTGTCGCTCAATATGGTGATCATTGCCTCGATGATCGGCGCCGGCGGGCTTGGTTACGAGGTGCTCGCCGCACTGCGCCGTCTCGATATCGGCACCGGCATCGAAGCGGGCATGGCAATCGTCGCCCTCGCTATTGCGCTCGACCGGCTGAGCCAGGCCTTTGCCCGCAAGACGCAACGGCACGCCGATCCTGAAGCCGCGAAGCGCGGTTTCGTTGCCCGCCATCCCTATACGGTCGCCTCGCTGGCGCTGGTCATCGTCAGCGGGCTCATCGGGCTCGTACTCGCGCCGGTGCAGGACTATCCGGAAGCGCTGCAGCTCTCGACCGGCACGTTCTGGTCGGATCTGGTGAAGTGGATCAACATCAACTATTTCGACCAGCTCGAAGGCTTCAAGAACTTCCTGCTGCTGAACATTCTGATCCCGTTCAAGCGCTTTCTCGTCAGTTTGCCGTGGTTCGGGGTGACGCTGCTCGTCGGCCTTGCCGGCTGGACGCTCGGCGGCTGGCGGTTGGCACTGCTGACGACCGGGCTTGCCTATCTCGTTGCCGCCACCGGCCAGTGGGAAAAGGCGATGATCACCGTCTATCTGTGCGGTATCTCGGTGGTGATCGCGGCGCTTATCGGCATTCCGATCGGCATTGTCGCGGGCGAGCGGGCGCGGCTGTGGAAGGTGGTCGAGGTGATCATCGACACGCTGCAGACGCTGCCGTCTTTCGTCTATCTGATGCCGGCGGTGATGCTGTTCCGGGTCGGCGATTTCACGGCGATGATCGCGGTCGTCGCCTATGCCGTCGCTCCGGCGATCCGCTACACCGCGCACGGGCTGCGCCATGTCGATCCCAATCTGGTCGAGGCCGGTACGGTTGCCGGCTGCACCCCGTGGCAGTTGCTCACCAAGATCAAACTCAAGCTCGCGCTGCCCGAGATCATGCTCGGCATCAACCAGACCATCATGCTGGCGCTGTCGATGCTGGTGATCACGGCGCTGGTCGGTACCCGCGATCTCGGCCAGGAGGTCTATATCGCGTTGACCAAGGCCGACACCGGCCGCGGCCTCGTCGCCGGCCTGTCGGTCGCCTTCATCGCCATCATCGCCGACCGGTTGATTTCGGCGGGCGCCGACCGGGTGCGGGCGCGGCTCGGGCTGGAGAGGTAGGAGGAAACGATGACCGCTTTGGAGGTGCCGGCCGCCGTCGATATCCGTGTTCGCTCATTGCCGATCTGGCAGGGCGATCTTTCCTGGGAGGTGCTGAAGGGCGGGCTGTCAAACACCAGCTACATGGTCGGCGACGGGCGTACCCGGGTGGTGGTGCGGCTCGGCGAGGACTATCCGTTCCATCATGTCTATCGCGAGCGCGAGGTGATGGCGTCGAAGGCGGCGGCCCATGCCAGTTTCGCGCCGGAAGTGCTCGACGCGGCGCCGGGCGTGATGGTGTCGCGCTTCATCGACGGCAAAACCTATTCGGGCGACGATGTGCGCGCCAATATCGACCGGGTCGCGACGCTGGTCCGCCGCTTCCACACCGAGATGCCGGGCCATGTCAGCGGTGCCGGCTTCATCTTCTGGGTCTTTGCGGTCATTCGCGACTACGCCCACACGCTGACCGAGGGCGGTTCGCGGCTGGCCGAGCGGATGCCGGAATTCGTCGCGCTTGCCGAATCGCTCGAAGCGCTGCAGGTGCCGCTGCCGATCGTGTATGGCCATCACGATTTGTTGCCTGCGAACCTGATCGACGACGGCGAAAAGCTCTGGCTGATCGACTTCGAATATGCCGGCTTCGGCACGGCGATGTTCGATCTCGCCGGGCTCGCCTCCAATGCCGGTTTCTCGCAAGCCGAGGCCGAGCATCTGCTCGGCGTCTATTTCGACCGCACCCCCGACGCCAACCTCATCCGCAGCCACGCCGCCATGCAGTGCGCCTCGCTGTTGCGCGAGGCGATGTGGAGCATGGTCTCGGAACTCTATCTCAACGCGCCGGGCGCCGACTATGTCGCCTACACGGCGGAAAACCTCGCGGCGCTCGAAGCCTCTCTCGACGCTTACCAAACCCGTTTCGGAAAGGTCTGACCCCATGTCCGTTCCCGCACAGGCCCAGATCGTCGTCATCGGCGGTGGCATCATCGGTTGCTCGACCGCCTATCATCTGGCCCGCGATCACAAGGCCGAGGTGGTGCTGCTCGAACAGGGCCAGCTCACCTCCGGCTCGACCTGGCATGCGGCGGGCCTCGTCGGCCAGCTGCGTTCCTCGGCGTCGATCACCCAGGTGCTGAAATATTCGGTCGATCTCTACAAGAATCTCGCCTCCGAGACCGGGCTCGAGACCGGCTGGAAGATGACCGGCTGCCTGCGCCTTGCCTGCAACGAGGATCGCTGGACCGAATACAAGCGGCTGGCGACGACGGCGGGCAGCTTCGGCATGGACATGCAGCTGATGTCGCCGTCCGAGGTCAAGGCGATGTGGCCGCTGATGTATGTCGACGATCTGGTCGGCGCGAGCTTCCTGCCGACCGACGGTCAGGCGAGCCCCTCCGACATCACCCAGTCGCTGGCCAAGGGCGCGCGCATGCACGGGGTGAAGATCTTCGAGGGCGTTGGCGTCACCGGATTCACCATGGATGGCGATCGCATCACCCATGTGGAGACGACGGCCGGGCCGATCGCCTGCGAGACGGTGGTCAACTGCGCCGGGCAATGGGCGCGTCAGGTCGGTGCGATGGCCGGCATCAACGTGCCGCTGCAGCCGGTCAAGCACCAGTTCATCATCACCGAGCAGGTCGAGGGGCTGGCGACCAACGCGCCGACGGTGCGGGATCCCGACCGCAAGACCTACTTCAAGGAGGAGGTCGGCGGGCTCGCCATGGGTGGCTACGAGAAGAACCCGATCCCATGGACGACCGGCGATGTGCCGAACAATTTCCAGTTCCAGCTGTTCGAGGACGACTGGGACCACTTCGAGCAGCATCTGGTCGAGGCGATCGCGCGCGTGCCGGCGTTGGAAAACACCGGCGTCAAGCAGATGATCAACGGGCCGGAGAGCTTCACGCCGGACGGCAATTTCATACTCGGGCGGGCGCCGGAATGCGCCAACATGTATGTCGGTGCGGGCTTCAACGCGTTCGGTATCGCGTCCGGCGGCGGCGCCGGCTGGGTGCTGGCGCAATGGGTGATCGACGGCGAAGCGCCGCTCGATCTGTGGTCGGTCGATATCCGCCGCTTCTCGAGCCTCTACGAAGATCGCCAGTGGGTCTGCGACCGGACGCTCGAAGCCTATGGCAAGCACTACGACATCGGCTTTCCGCATGTGGAATACGAGACCGGGCGGCCGCGCATCGTCTCGCCGTTGTACGAACGCCTCAAGGGTCATCGTGCGGTGTTCGGCTCCAAGCTTGGCTGGGAACGGCCGAACTGGTTCGCGCCGGAGGGCATGGAAGATCGCGACATCTATTCGATGGGCAAGCAGAACTGGTTCGATCCGGTGGGCAAGGAGCACGAACTCGTGCGCGAGTCGGTCGGCCTGTTCGATCAGTCGTCCTTCGCCAAATACGAACTGACCGGCAAGGATGCGCTCGCCGCGCTGGAAAAGGTCTGCTCGAACAAGATCGGCAAGCCGGCCGGGCGGCTGACCTACACCCAGATTCTCAACACGCGCGCCGGCATCGAGGCGGATCTCACCGTCGCGCGGCTCGACGAGGAGCTGTTCTACGTCGTCACCGGCACCGGCTTCCGCACCCACGACAAGGCGTGGATCGAGGAGCACATCGCGCCGGGGCTCGACGTGACGCTGACCGATGTGACCGAAGAGTTCGGCACGCTGTCGCTGATGGGCCCGAATGCGCGCAAGGTGCTTGAAGCCGTCACCGATGCGGATGTCTCCAATGAGGCCTTCCCGTTCGGCCATGTGCGCATCGTCGATATCGCGGGCGCGCCGGTGCGTGCGCTGCGCGTCACCTATGTCGGTGAGCTCGGTTGGGAGCTGCATGTCCCGCTCGGTGCCACCGGCGAGGTGTTCGACGCGCTGATGGCCGCCGGCGTCCCTTACGGCATGCGGCCGGTCGGCTACCGGGCGATTGAATCGCTGCGGCTCGAAAAAGGCTACCGCGCCTGGAGCAGCGACATCACGCCGAACGACAATCCGTTCGAGGCCGGTCTCGGCTGGGCGGTGAAGCTGAAATCGGACATCGATTTCGTCGGTCGCGGTGCGGCGGAAAAGGCCGCCAACAGCCCGCTGACGAAGAAGCTCGCCTGCTTCACCGTCGACGATCCGGAGGTGGTGCTGCTCGGCCGCGAGACGATCCTCAGGAACGGCGAGTTCGCCGGCTATCTCACCAGTGGCGGCTTTGGCTACACGGTTGGCAAGCCGATCGGCTACGGCTATGTGCGCAACGCCGAGGGCGTCGATGACGACTATATCGCCGCCGGCACCTACGAACTGGTGGTCGCCACCGAACGGGTCCCCGCGACCGTGCATCTCGGCCCGCTCTACGATCCGGGCATGAAGAAGATCAAGGCGTAGGGGCGGGCGATCATGGCGATCCAAGCGGACAGGCACGTCCATATTCTGATCATCGGCGGCGGCGCGATCGGCACCTCCGTCGCCTATCACCTGGGACGCGGCGGCGCGAAAGACGTGCTGCTGGTGGAAAAACTGCAGCTCACCAATGGCGGCACCTGGCACGCAGCGGGTCTTGTCGGCCAGTTGCGCGGCAAGAAGAACCTGACGCGGCTGATGCAGAACTCGGTCGCCGTGTTCGACCGGCTCGGCGAGGAGGCCGATGCGGCCATCGACTGGAAGAAGGTCGGCTCGCTGCGTCTTGCCTCCAGCCCGGAACGGTGGAGCGAGATCCGCCGCTCGATGACGCAGGCGAAAAGCTTCGGCGTCGAGTGCCACGATCTGAGCGCGGCGGAAGCCAAGAAGCTGTTCCCCTATATCGATCCGGAAGGGGTCGAGGGTGCGGCCTTCATCCCCGGCGACGGCTATGTCGACCCCTATGCGCTGACGCACGCCTTCGCCAAGGCGGCGCGCAAATATGGCGTGAAGATCGAGGAAGGCGTTACCGTCACCGAGGTGTTGGTCGAGGGAAGGCGCGCGGTCGGCGTCGTCACCGATCACGGCACCATCGGCTGCGATATCCTGGTCAACTGCGCCGGTCTGTGGGCCAAGCGGGTCGGCGAGATGGCGGGCGTGTCGCTTGCCGCCGGCGTCGTCGAGCACCAGTATTTCCTGACCGAAAAGTCACTCGATTTCGCCGCGGATCTGACCACGTTGCGCGATCCAGACAAAAATTTCTATCTGAAGCCCGATACCGGTTCGTTTGCCATCGGCGGCTGGGAAGATGGCACGAAGGGCTGCTGGCGCGGCAAGCCGCCGCTCGAGTTCGGCCGCGAGTTGTTCCCGGAAAATCTCGACCGGCTGGCGCTGTTCGCAATGCCGGCTTCCGAGCGTCTGCCGGTGCTCGACGAGACCGGCATCCAGACGATCATCAACGGCCCGATCCCCGTGTCTGCGGATGGCGAGCCGATCATGGGGCTGGCGCCGGAGCTCGACAATTTCTACGTCGCCTGCGGTTTCACGGCGGGTATCGCCGCGTCCGGCGGTGCCGGCGAGGCGCTCGCCAACTGGATCCTCGAAGGCGATCCGGGGATGGATCTTTGGGCGTTCGACGTGCGCCGCTTCGGCCCGGTGCATGCTCAAGGGCGTTATCTCGAAGAGCGGGCGATCACGGCCTATGGCAGCTACTACAAGATCCACTGGCCGGGTGAGGAATCAGACGCCGGGCGGAACCTGCGCCTGTCGCCGCTGCATCAGCGGCTGAAGGAGGCCGGCGCGGTGTTCGGGTCGCGGTTTGGCTGGGAGCGGCCGAACTGGTTCCCGCGTGAAGTAGACGAGAAGCACGACATTCCGAGCTTCGAGGACAAGCCGAACTGGTTCGACGCGGTCGGCGAGGAGGCGCGCGCGATCCGCGAGCGGGTGGCGCTGATCGACCAGACGTCGTTCTCGAAATATGAGGTGACCGGTCCGGGCGCGCTCGCCGCCCTGCAGCGGATTGCCTCCAATGTCGTTCCGCAGGAGCCCGGGCAGGCGGTCTATACGCAGCTCTGCAACGAGAGCGGCGGCATCGAGGCGGACCTCACCATCGTGCATGCCGGTCCGGAGCGCTTCCTGATCGTCACCGGCTCGGGCTTCGGCATTCGCGACAGCCAGTGGATCGCGACCCATCTGCCGGACGACGGCAGCGCGACCCTGCGCGATGTCACCGGCGCCTATGCGGTGATCAATATCTGCGGGCCGAAGGCGCGCGAGGTTCTCGCGTCGGTCAGCGACAGCGACCTCTCGAACGAGGCGATGCCGTTTCTTGCGGCGCGCGAAATCGAAATCGGCAATGCGACGGCGCTTGCGGTGCGCATCGGCTATGTCGGCGAGCTCGGCTACGAGATGTATGTGCGCCAGGAATTCGCCGCTCATGTCTACGACAAGCTGTGGGCGGCGGGCGAGGCGCATGGCATCGCCAATGTGGGTTACCGCGCCATCGACTCCTGCCGGCTCGAAAAGGGCTATCTCTACTGGTCCGGCGATATCGGCCCCGACTACAATCCGTATGAGGCCGGGCTCGGCTTTTGCGTCGCGCTGGACAAGGGCGACTTCATCGGCCGCGAAGCGCTTGCCGCGATCAAGGAGAAGGGCGTCGAGCGGCGGCTTGTTACCTTCACGCTCGACGGGTTCGTGCCGCTGCATGGCGGCGAGCCCATTCTGTACAAGGGTGAGATGGTCGGTTCGCTGACCAGCGCCGGTTACGGCCATGCGCTCGGCAAGTCGATCGGCTTCGGTTATCTGCCGATCGGGCTCGTCAAGGAGACCGAGTTCATCATCGAGGCGTTCGGGCAGAGCCATGAGGCGACGCGCGGGCCGCGCACGCTGTACGATGGCAAGATGGAACGACTGAAGGTGTGAGAACGATGACAGGAGGATTGGACGGATGACCGAAACGGGTGACATCGCTGCGGCCCGGGCCGCGCTTTCGGGCATTCCCGCTTTCGCCGGCATCGACGCCTCCAGCGTTGCCATCGACCGGCTCGGCGGGCTGACCAATCTGGTGTTCCGCGTCGCCGTCGGCGACGATGTCTGGTGCCTCAGACTGCCGGGCAAGGGGACGGAAGAATATATCGACCGCGCGAACGAGGCGGTTGCGGCGGAAGAGGCGGCCAAGGCCGGCGTCAGCCCGGAGGTCATTCATGTCGACGCGGCAAGCGGCGTGATGGTGACCCGATTCATCGACGGTGCGGTGACGATGACGCCGGACGTTTTCCGCGAACGTGCCGGATCGCCGGGACGTGCCGGCGAAGCGTTCGCCCGCCTGCATGCGTCGGACGCGGTCTTCCCGTTCCGCTTCGAACTCTTTTCGATGATCGACGATTATCTGAAGTTCCTCTCGACCAAGACCGTCGACCTGCCCGAGGGCTATCATGACGTGCTGAAGGAGGCGGAGACGGTGCGTGCCGCGCTCGATGCGCATCCGCTGCCGTCTGCGCCGTGCCATTGCGATCCGCTGTGCGAGAACTTCCTCGACACCGGCGAGACCATGTGGATCGTCGACTGGGAATATTCCGGCATGAACGATCCGATGTGGGATCTCGGCGATCTGTCGGTCGAGGCCGGTTTCGACGATGCGCAGGACATGGAGATGGTACGCGCCTATTTCGGCCGCGAACCGAAGCCGGACGAGATGGGCCGCATCATCATCTAAAAGGCGATGTGCGACCTGCTGTGGACGTTGTGGGGGCTGATCCAGCACGCCAACGACAACCCGGCGGATGATTTCTGGGCCTATTCGGTCACCCGTTTTGAGCGCTGCAAGGCGCTGATGGCGACGTCGGGCTTTGCCGGGTATGTGGCCGCGGTCGCTGCCGGGCCGTCGGCCTGATGTCTTTGTGAAGGATACCCGATGGCGGATGCCAGCTACCTCGACGCCGTCTACGAAACGGGCCTTGCGGCGCTGAAAGCCGCATCGTCCACCTCGCTCGCCCGCTTCCGCAAGCCGATCGACATCGACCTGAAAGACGACGAATCGCCGGTCACCGTCGCCGACCGCGAAGCCGAAGCCGCGGCGCGGGCGGTGCTCGACGCGCGCTTTCCCGAGCATGGGTTTTTCGGCGAGGAAAGCGGATCGCGCGAGGGCGCCGGTGGCACCTGGATCGTCGATCCAATCGACGGCACGAAGAGCTTCCTCTTGGGCAATCCGCTCTATGGCTGCCTGATCGGTTATCTCGAAGGCGAGCGGGCCGAGGTCGGTTTCGCCGGCATGCCGGCGCTCGGTGAGGTGTGGAGTGCGGTGCGCGGGCGTGGCGCCTTTCTCGATGGCGCCCGGATCACGGTGAGCGGCTGCGAGCGTCTGTCCGAGGCCGCGCTTCTCACGACCTCGCCGGACTTTTTTGCCGGTGATCAGCTGGCGGTGCTCGAACGGGTGTCGGGCCGGGCGCGGTTCCGTCGTTATGGCGGCGATTGCTACGTCTATCTCTGCGTTGCCGCAGGCTGGGCCGATGTCGCGATAGAGGCGAGCCTGCAGCCTTACGACTACCTGCCGCTGGTGCCGATCGTCGAAGAGGCGGGCGGGGTGATCACCGACTGGCAGGGCAATCCGCTGACGCTGTCCTCAGACGGGCGTGTCGTCGCTTCGGCAACGCGGGCGTTGCATGACGAGGTGCTGGCGCTGCTGTAGCAGGCCTGCAAATCGGCGCTTTGCCGGGTGTCGCTGTTTTTTGCACTTTTGATGACACGGAAGATGTTGCAAAACGTCTCGGCGGTCCCTATAAGACGGCCATCGTCACCGGCAAGTGCTGGAGACGAGCGGATAGAGCTGGCCTGAAACTCGTGCCAGCATCGGATCCGGGCGCATAGCTCAGTTGGTAGAGCAGCTGACTCTTAATCAGCGGGTCCAAGGTTCGAGTCCTTGTGCGCCCACCAATCCTTCGAAACATTTCGTGTTGGTGGAACGGTGAAGCCGGGTGATGCGGCGTTGCCGTCCTTTGGCGTGTCTGCCTTTCCGCCTTGTCGCGTCGCTGCGGCTTAATGGTCGACCAGGCGGTGGCGCAACAGGCGCTCGAGCAGCAGGGCGAAGAAGATCAGAATCCCCAGCGAGGCGTAGATGACATTCGGATCGCAGAACTTGCTTTCGAACCCGGCATAGTAGCCGCTGCGGATCCACTCCGTGCAGTGAAGGAGTGGATTGTAATAGAAGTATTTTTTCGCTTCGACGGGCAGCGAGTCGGCAAGGAAGAAGATGCCCGAGAGCAGGAACAGCGGCCGGGTGATGATCGTGGACAGGCGCTCCCAGCTGTTAAACACGGAGGAAATCGACGCGAAGATAATACCGATCGTCAGGCCATAGAGCGCCATGAACACCATCGGCAGGAAGGTGTTGAACCAGTCGTGCGGCAGGCCTTCGCCGAAGAACAAATGAAAGAAACCAAAAAACAGCAGCAAGGCCATCATCATCGTCGCGAGCTGCAGCAGCGCCGGTGCGATGTAGATGTCGAGCGGCTGGATGACGGGAAAAAACAACAGGTTCTTGCTTGTTTTGATGGCCCTGTTGGTTTGCATCTGGGTGTTTGAATAGGCCCGGAAGGGAATCACGCCAGCCGCGAAGAAAAGAACATAAGATTCGCCAAGAGGCGCGGTGCGTCCGATGAGCTGGAAGAACAGCGAGAGAATCGCGATCATGCCGAGCGGTTCCAGCAGCGCCCAGAGGTAGCCGGCCGCCTGTGTGCTGAACTGGGTCTGCATGTTGCGCAGCGCCATGGCCCAGATGTTGCGGCCGGTGACGCGCAGCGATGCGACGAAGGAACTCATTGGTTGAACGGTGCCTGAGTCAGGTTTCTTTGTCTTGGAACTTGGCTGCCGGGAGCGGCGAAACGCCGTTCATTCTCTTCGTCCGGCCAGTGCTTTATCGCGAAACATTACGGTGCAAATCGGGCAGGCGCAAGCAAGCGCCATCAAGGCACGGCATGGCGCGGGCGATTCCCGCCCGGCAAAAACCACAATGCCGACGAAAATCCATTTCATACAGGTCGCGTCATACAGGTTGGGCGTTTCGGCTGGAGCGTTTCCCGAGAATGATGAATCATGGGAAGCGTTCCTGCTCTTTTTTTGCGTATCCTTGTCTGAAAACCGGTTTCCCCTTTTCGGGGATACGCTCTAGGTTCGGGCGCGGTACGGGAACGTGCCGACGTCACTTGAAAACACATGCGGATCGGCAAGGCCGACCGGGAGGAGACTGGCCGATGGCTTGGTTTGGATCGTTGGCGGGGTATGCGACGCGCGGTGGTTTGTTTGCGGCGGTGATCGGCGCGGTGGTGCTGATGGGAGCGTCGGCGGCAAATGCCGAGACGGCGGCTCCAGGCACGAACGGCGCGGCCGAGCAGCCGGCGGTGGTGGTCGGCGGCAACCCGGCGCATATGCATGGCCCGCGCTCGGTCGCGGATCTTGCCGAGGGCCTGATCGATGCCGTGGTCAACATCTCGACGACACAGGTGGTCTCCGGACAGCCCTCGGTGCCGACACCGGCTCCCGATGCGCCCAAGGGCTCGCCGTTCGAGGAGTTTTTCGAGGAGTTCTTCAACCGACCGAAAGAGAATGACCAGCGTCCGCGCAAGGTTCAGTCTCTCGGGTCCGGCTTCATCATCGATGGCAAGGAAGGCCTCATCATCACCAATAACCACGTCATCGAGGAAGCCGACGAAATCGTCGTCAATCTCAATGACGGGACGAAGCTGACAGCGGAACTGGTCGGCCGCGACACCAAGACCGATCTGGCGCTGCTGAAGGTCGAAACGGACAAGCCGCTGACCGAACTCGCGTTCGGCGATTCCGACAAGCTGCGCGTCGGCGACTGGGTGATGGCGATCGGCAATCCGTTCAATCTCGGCGGCACCGTGACGGTCGGCATCGTGTCGGCGCGTAACCGCGACATCAATTCGGGACCCTACGACAACTACATCCAGACCGATGCGGCGATTAACCGGGGTAATTCCGGCGGCCCGCTGTTCGACATGAACGGCAAGGTGGTCGGTATCAACACGGCGATCTTCTCGCCGTCGGGCGGGTCGATCGGCATCGGTTTCGCCGTGCCGTCCGCAATCGCGATGAATGTGTTCGATCAGCTGCGCCAATATGGCGAGACCCGCCGGGGCTGGCTCGGTGTGCGCATTCAGCAGGTCACCGACGAGATCGCCGAAGGGCTTGGGATGGAGTCGCCGCGCGGCGCACTGGTCGCCGGCGTGACGGAAGATGGACCGGCGGCGAAAGCCGGCCTCGAGCCGGGCGATGTGATCATCACCTTCGATGGGCGCGACGTGCCGGCCATGCGGGATCTGCCGCGCATGGTGGCGGAAAGCCCGATCGGCAAGGCCGTCGACGTGCTGATCCTGCGCAAGGGCAAGGAAGTCACCCTGCAGGTCGAGCTTGGCCGGCTAGAAGAAAGCGAAAGCACCGCGGAACCGGTCGAGGAAGTGCCGAGCGAACCGGAAGAGGCCGTTACGACGGTCAGCGTGCTCGGCATGACCGTGGTGCCGCTGAGCGACCAGCTGCGCGCGACCTATTCGATCGGCGAGGAGGTGATGGGCGTGGTGATCACCGACGTCGCCGCAGGCAGCGTTGCGGCGGAAAAGAATGTTGTCGCCGGCGATGTCATCGTCGAGGTCGGCCAGGAAGCGATCACCGAACCGGGCGATGTCGCGGAGCGGGTGAAGCAGCTGACGTCGGAGGGCCGGCGCTCGATCCTTCTGTTGCTGTCGAACGGACGCGGCGAGTTGCGCTTCGTGGCGCTCCGGGTCGAGAAATAGACCCAACGGCTTCGATCAAACGAAAAAAGGGCGGCCCGCGGGCCGCCCTTTGTTTTTGGTCGTTCGCGACGGATTAGTCGAGCACGTGCGAGACCATGCCGTCGGCAAGCTTCGGCTCGAACCAGGTCGATTTCGGCGGCATCACCTCGCCGGCGTCGGCGACCGCCATCAGATCTTCCAGGCTGGTCGGGAACAGCGCGAAAGCGATTGCCATCTCGCCGGAATCGACACGCTTTTCCAGTTCGCCGAGGCCGCGGATGCCGCCGACGAAGTCGATGCGGTCGTCGCGGCGCGGATCGGCGATGTCGAGCATCGGCGCGATGATGTTGTCATGCAGCAGGCTGATGTCGAGCCGGCCGACCGGATCGGCGGGAACGAGATCGTCATTGATCGTCAGCCGGTACCAGGCGCCGCCGAGATACATGCCGAACTGGCGCGGGCTGGCGGGTTTTGCCTGGCCTTCGACCTTTTCGACTGCGCACACGGTGCCGATCTTTGCGATCAGCTGATTGGCGGTGAGGCCGTTCAGGCTGGTGATCACGCGGTTGTAGTCGAGGATCTTGAGCTGGTGGTGCGGGAAGATCACCGTCAGGAACAGCCGGTGCGAGGCGTCGGCCGCGTCATCGCCGGCGGCGATGCGGGCAGCCGAGACGCGCGAGGCCGAGGCCGAGCGGTGGTGACCGTCGGTGATGTAGAGCGCCGGCAGCGCATCGAAAGCAGCCGTGATCTTTGCAATCGTGTCGGCGTCGAACACCGGCCACAGAATGTGGTGGATGCCGTCGTCGGCGGTGACGTCGAATTCCGGCTCACCGGCCGAGGCGCCGGCGATCAGCGCGTCGATCTCTGCGGATGCCGGATAGGCAAGCATCACCGGGCCGGTCTCAGCGTTCACCGCCTCGATCTGGCGGACGCGGTCGTCCTCCTTGGCCGGCTTGGTGAACTCGTGCTTGCGGATGCGGTTGGTGTCGTAGTCGGCGACCGAGGCGCCGGCGACGATGCCGGTCTGGGTGTGGTCGCCCCAGACGATGCGGTAGATGTAATAGGCGGGTGCTTCGTCGCGGGCGAGCACGCCGGCGTCGATCATCTTTTGCAGATTTTCCGCCGCCTTGGCATAAACGCTCGGATCGTAGGGATCGATGTCCTCGGCGAGGTCGATTTCCGGTTTGGAAATATGCAGGAAGCTCCACGGCCGGCCGGCTGCGCGTTCGCGCGCTTCGGCGCTGTTGAGAACGTCATAGGGCGGGGCGATGATCTCGTCGGCGCGGCCGGAAGCGGGCCGCAGACCACGGAACGGTTCGATGAGGGACACGGGGTATGTTCTCCGTCGTGAATGTTGGCAGCAGATGCGGCCTTGCGCCGTCGGACGCGCTCGCCTGCGTTCCCGTATCGGGCGGCAGGTGGCGCGATGAAGCTGCAGGGTAAACGCGCCGTTCTTATTGCAGGACCGACCGCAAGCGGCAAGTCGGCAATGGCGCTTCGCCTTGCCGCAGAGCATGACGGCGTCGTCATCAATACCGATTCCATGCAGGTCTATGACGTGCTGTCGGTTCTGACGGCGCGGCCGGATGCGGATGACCTCGCGCAGGCACCTCATGTTCTCTATGGCCATGTACCGCCGGCGGAGAGTTATTCGGTCGGGCAATGGCTGCAGGACGCCGCGGCGGCGATCGCGGAAGCCGAGGCGGCGGGGCGTCTGCCGATCGTCGTCGGTGGCACCGGGCTCTATTTCAAGACGCTGACCGAGGGGCTCGTCGAACTGCCGCCGGTGCCGGATGAAATTCGCTCACGACTGCGCGCGCGCGCCGAGGAGGAGGGCGCGCCGGCACTGCATGCCGAGCTCTCCCAGCGCGATCCGGAGATGGCAGCGCGACTGGTGCCGAGCGAGCCGCAGCGGATCATTCGTGCGCTCGAGGTGCTGGAGACGACCGGTCGCTCGCTTGCAGAATGGCAGCGCGAGCCGGCGACGCCGATCTTGCCGCGTGCCGAGACCATGCGTTGCGTGCTGTCGCCGGAGCGGCCGGTGCTGCATGCGCGGATCGAGCAACGTTTCTCGCTGATGATGGAAGCTGGCGCGCTCGATGAGGTGAAGGCGCTCCTCGCACTCGATCTCGAACCGACGCTGTCGGCGATGAAGGCGATCGGGGTGCGTCCGCTCGGCGCGTATCTCGCCGGCGAAATCGCACTCGACGAAGCGATCCGCCGTTCGGTCGTCGAGACGCGCCGCTACGCCAAACGGCAGATGACGTTCTTCAACGGCCAGCTCCGCGACTGGGAGCGGGTGACGTCCTGAACTGCATCCGCGTCAAACCAGGAAGTCGCCGGCGTCGAGGTCCGACCAGGTCACGCCTGTGAGCACGATCTCGTTCCTGCCGATCTTTGCGACCGCCGTGCCGTCGTCCCAGGATACCTGCTTGATATCGGAGAAGGAGTCGACGCCTGAGACGGCGCGCAGGTCGATCTTGTCGACATTCGGCTGGAAGTCGGTGATCTGGTCCTTGCCGAAGCCGTTCTGGAAAACGAAGAAATCCTTGTCGGCATTGCCGGTCATGATGTCGTTGCCGGCGCCGCCGATGATCCGGTCCCTTCCGCCTCCGCCATAGATGACGTCGGCGTCGTTGCCGCCCTTGAGCAGATCATTGTCATTGCCGCCGACGAGGGTGTCCCGCCCGCCGTCGCCTGACAGTGTGTCGGCGCCCGCGTCACCACTGAGGCTGTCGGCGCCGGGGCCGCCGAACGCGGTGTCGCGGCCCCCGCCGCCATTCACGGTGTCGTTGCCGGAATTGCCTTTCAGCGTGTCGTTGCCCGCACCGCCTTCAAGGAGGTCCTGGTGGTTGCCGCCCTCCAGCGTGTCGTTGCCGCCATTGCCTTCGAGGCGGTCGTCGTTACCGCGCCCGAGCAGGCGGTCGTTACCCGGCCCGCCGCGCAGCAGATCGTCGCTTTGCTCGCCGACCAGCGTGTCATGTCCGCCCTGGCCAAGAAGGGTATCCATGCCGCTCTGGCCGTTGACGTGGTCATTGCCGGCGCCCGATGCCATGCGGTTGGCAGCGCCGTTGCCGATCAGATCATCGTCGCCGCTGCCGGTGATGATGTTCTCGACCGTTGACAGCGCGCCGCGTTCGTTGCCCGAGGCGAAGCGGAAGATGAAATAGTCCTTGGCGGCGCGGATATCGACATAGACCGAGGTCGAGCCGGGGAACTTCGCCGTGTCGTTGCCGGCATCGCCGAACAGCCGGTCGCGTCCGTCCCCGCCCCTGACGATGATCAGATCGTCGCCGGCACCGCCCCGAAACAGGTCGCGACCGCTTGAGCCCTCGAAGGTGTCGTTGCCCGTGCCTCCCTCGAACACGTCGAAAAAGTCGCCGGAGGCAATGAAGGTGTCATCGCCGGCCTGGCCGAAAAGCCCGTCGCGCATACCGTCATTGCCGGCGCGCAGCGTGTCGTCGCCGTCGTTGCCGTAGACACTGTCTATGCCCTCTCCGCCGTCGAGGATGTCGTTGCCGGCCTCACCCCAAAGGGTGTCGTTTCCCGGATCGCCGAGCAGGCTGTCATTGCCGGTGCCGCCCTTGAGGGAGTCGTTGCCTCCGCCGCCGAAAACGGAGTCGGCGTCGGAGCCGCCCCACAGGAAGTCATTGCCGTCGCCGCCCCACAGCGTATCGATGCCTGGGCCGCCGTACAGCCGGTCACTGTCCTGATCGCCAGAGAGAACGTCGTTGCCGGTCTCGCCGTAGAGGGTGTCGGGGAAGGCGGCGCCGATCAGCGTGTCGTTGCCGCCACGGCCATACATCAGGTCGTCGAAGTCCGACCCGTTGATCAAATTGTTGCCAGCCCCGCCTTTATAGACAAAGGTCGCCATGGCGCGTCCCTCCTCGTCGTCCCTGTCTCAGGGTCGCCATCCGGGCGGGCGTTGTAAACCGCAGCTGCGACATTTTGTCGGGAAACCTTTGGTTTTTAGGTCGCGAAGGCGTGATTGCTTCCCTGCGTTCTTTATTTGTTCTAGAGGACGCAAGCGGCTAGAGTTGAGAACGACACTGTTCGGGGTGTGAAGAGGTGAGCGGTATGGACGGGTTCTCGGGTTTTTCGCCGGCGTTTTTCGATTTCTTCCGCGCCCTGAAGGACGACAACAGCCGGGAGTGGTTCACCGCCAACAAGGCGCGCTACGAGGCCGAGGTGGTGACGCCGCTGATGGCGTTCATTTCCGCCATGCAGCCGCATCTCAAGGCGATCGCGCCGCATTTCATCGCCGAGCCCAAAAAGCAGGGCGGCTCGATGTTCCGCATCTACCGCGATGTGCGGTTCTCGAAGGACAAGCGGCCCTACAAGGAGCACGGCGCCTGCCAGTTCCGGCATGAGGCGGGCGGCGGGCGCGATGTGCATGCGCCGGGCTACTACGTTCACCTCGAGCCGGGGCGGGTGATGTTCGGTGGCGGCATCTGGCTGCCGCCGTCCGACGCGCTCGCCGCCATCCGCCAAAAGATCGTCCGCGATCCGAAGGGCTGGGACATGGTGATCGGCGATGCCGACCTGCAGGCGGCGTTCGGCGGTATCGGCGGCGATGGTCTGGTGCGACCGCCGAAGGGGTTCGACGCCGGCCATCGGCATATAGAGGACATCAAGCGCAAGACCTTCTTCGTCATGCAGGAGGCCAGCGAAACGGACGCGGGCCGCGCCGATTTCGTCGAACGGGTGGCGGAGGCGTACAAGGCGGCGAGCCCGTTGATGCGGTTCCTGTGTTCGGCCAACGGGGTGCCGTTCTGACCCTCGGTAAGCCTTCAGCCGGCACCTGTGACATTCCGGCAACGAAGTGGCCGACTTTGCCCCTTGACCACACGAGTCCCCGGGCCTACAGTCCGCCGCGAAATTAACCGAATAGGGACGCGTGCCAGCAATGCGCACCACCATTCTTATCGTATCGACGCGCACCGCTCGGATGGCTCCCTAGCCGTCCCGATGGGTGGTGCGCTGACAAGGGTCCTTTTCAAGGGCCCTTTTTTGTTGCCGAAACCAGCTACTGCGTGAAGCAAACAGACCGCGTGAAGCACAACGGAAGGAAGACTCGACATGACACGCGAAATGACCGGAGCCGAGATGGTCCTCCAGGCACTCGTCGATCAGGGTGTCGAACATATTTTCGGGTATCCGGGAGGCGCGGTCCTTCCGATTTACGATGAGCTGTTCCAGCAGGACAGGGTCAAGCACCTTCTGGTGCGCCACGAGCAGGGCGCAGGCCATGCCGCGGAAGGCTATGCCCGCTCGACCGGCAAGCCGGGTGTCGTGCTCGTCACCTCGGGCCCGGGTGCGACCAACATGGTCACGCCGCTGACCGACGCGCTGATGGACTCGATCCCGCTCGTGTGCATCACCGGCCAGGTGCCGACTCATCTGATCGGCTCGGACGCCTTCCAGGAATGCGACACCGTCGGCATCACGCGTCCCTGCACCAAGTACAATTGGCTGGTGCGCGACGTGAACGATCTGTCGCGCATCCTGCACGAGGCCTTCGTGGTCGCCACTACCGGCCGCCCGGGGCCGGTCGTCGTCGACATCCCGAAGGACGTGCAGTTCTCGACCGGCATCTATACGCCGCCGAAGAAGCGCTCGAACGGCGATATCGCGAGCTCCTATCAGGGCTACCGGCCGCAGCTGAAGGGCAACATGGCGGCGATCGAAGAGGCGGTCGAGCTGATGGCCTCGGCCAAGAAGCCGATCTTCTACACCGGCGGCGGCGTGATCAATTCGGGCAAGGCGGCGAGCCAGCTGCTTCGCGAACTGGTCAAGCTGACGGGCTTCCCGATCACCTCGACGCTGATGGGTCTCGGCGCCTATCCGGCCTCGGACAAGCAGTGGCTCGGCATGCTCGGCATGCACGGCACCTACGAGGCCAACAATGCGATGCACGATTGCGACGTGATGATCTGCGTCGGCGCGCGTTTCGACGACCGCATCACCGGCCGGCTCGATGCCTTCGCGCCGCATTCCAAGAAGATCCACATCGACATCGATCCTTCGTCGATCAACAAGAACGTCCATGTCGACGTGCCGATCCTCGGCGATGTCGGCCACGTTCTGGAAGACATGACGAAGCTGTGGCGGACGGGTTCCAAGCAGGCCGACAAGAAGGCGCTGGCCAAGTGGTGGGAGATCATCGACGGCTGGCGGGCCAAGAACTGCCTGACCTATCGTCCGAACGACGACGTGATCATGCCGCAATATGCCGTGCAGCGTCTCTATGAGGCGACCAAGGGCAAGGACACCTACATCACCACCGAAGTCGGCCAGCACCAGATGTGGGCGGCGCAGTTCTTCGACTTCGAGGAGCCGAACCGGTGGATGACCTCGGGCGGCCTCGGCACCATGGGCTACGGCGTTCCGGCGGCGGTCGGCATTCAGGCGGCGCACCCGGACGCGCTCGTCGTCGACATCGCGGGCGACGCCTCGGTGCTGATGACGATCCAGGAGATCTCGACGGCGGCGCAGTACAATCTGCCGATCAAGATCTTCATCCTGAACAACCAGTACATGGGCATGGTGCGCCAGTGGCAGCAGCTCTTGCACGGCAACCGGCTGTCGGAGTCCTACGTCGAGTCGCAGCCCGATTTCGTCAAGCTCGCCGAGGCCTATGGCTGCGTCGGCATCCGTGCGCAGACCCCGGGCGAGCTCGACGAGAAGCTGCAGGAGATGATCGAGTGCGATCGTCCGGTGATCTTCGACTGCCGCGTCGTCAACGTCGCCAACTGCTACCCGATGATCCCGTCGGGCGAGGCGCACAACAACATGCTGCTCGGTGAGGACGTTTCCGACGAGGATGTCGAGAACGCCATCGGCGAAGACGGCAAGATGCTGGTCTAACGGTTCGCGGGGAGGGCCGCGGCTCTCCCCCGCCTTTCATGAGATTTCTTGTCGGGCACTGCCCGTACGGACGAAAAAATCGAAGCGAGTTGTCATGAACGCACAAGCATCCGGTTCCGCTTACTTCCTTACCAGCCGTTCCGAAGTTTCCGAGACGCACACCCTATCGGTGGTCGTCGACAACGAGCCGGGCGTCCTTGCCCGGGTCATCGGTCTGTTCTCCGGCCGCGGCTACAACATTGAATCGCTGACGGTGACCGAGACCGAGCACCAGAAGCATCTGTCGCGAATTACCATCGTCACCACCGGCACGCCGGAGGTCATCGAGCAGATCAAGAGCCAGCTCTCGCGGCTGGTGCCGGTGCACCGGGTCAACGATCTGACCGAGACCGGCCGTCCGCTGGAGCGTGAGCTGGCGCTGGTCAAGGTCGCCGGCACCGGCGACAAGCGCGTCGAGGCGCTGCGTCTTGCCGAGATCTACGAAGCCAAGGTGGTCGACGCGACGATCGAGCACTTCGTCTTCCAGGTCACCGGCAGCAGCCACAAGGTCGGCGAGTTCCTCTCCATCATGGAAACGCTCGGTCTGGTCGAAGTGGCCCGCACCGGCATCGCCGCCATGCAGCGGGGCAAGGACGCGCTGTAGGGCGGGGTTGATTCTTCCGCTCACGGCTGAGTGCGGACTGACGTCCGCTAGCCTCCGCGAGGGGCGCCCAACAGGGTGGCGGCCGTTCAGCCTTGCGAACCCAAATGGGTTCGGGTGAGCAATACGGCAAAGTGGGTGGGCACTGTGCTCGCCCGCACTCCCCGTCACCCCGGCCTTGAGCCGGGGTCCATTGCCCTTTTCGGCACGGTATGTCGATGCGGTTTCGCGCGCGCTCGATCCCAACCTCTTGCGTCATCCTCCGGCTTGACCGGAGGATCGTTCTCCATGCGGGCGACGGCTCCCTTCGTCTTCTGGTGCTCTGGTTTCCCTTGCCCGATTTGTTCCCTCGCGAAAGACGCGGCTGTTGAAGCCGATCCTCCGGTCAAGCCGAAGGATGACGGGGGGAGAGAGCCAGAGGATGACGAGGCGTCGCGAACGAGGTGTGACGAGGCGTCGCGAACGAGGTGTGACGAGGCGTCGCGAACGAGGTGTGATGAGGCGTCGAGAGCGAGGTGTGACGAGCGGCGAGTGAAAGACGGTTCGGGATCATGCTGCATGTCGCCCAAACAATGATGCGACATTCCTCTCTCGCCCCCTTCGTGTCCCGAATCGCCTAAGGTGGCCGCCGATCTCGAACCCGATGGAGGATCGGCGCGCCGATGAAATGGTCGCCGCAACAGGATGACGCGTTGCAAGCGGTGGAACGCTGGCTGAAGGCCGGGCGCGAGCAGGTGTTCCGCCTGTTCGGCTATGCCGGCACCGGCAAGACGACGCTGGCGCGCCATTTTGCCGAGCATGTCGATGGCGACGTACTGTTTGCCGCCTTCACCGGCAAGGCGGCGCAGGTGCTGCGCTCAAAGGGTTGCGACAACGCCCGCACCATCCATTCGCTGATCTACCGGCCGCGCGGCGAGGAAAAGGTCGAGGAGACCGGCGAGATGGCGCCGACCTTCTCGCTCAACCGGCAAAGTCCGGTCGCCAAGGCGAGCCTGATCATCATCGACGAATGCTCCATGGTCGACGAGGAACTCGGCCGCGACCTGCTGTCGTTTGGCACGCCGGTTCTGGTGCTCGGCGACCCGGGCCAGCTTCCGCCGGTCTCGGGTGGCGGTTATTTCACCGACGCCGAGCCGAACATGTTGCTGACCGAGGTGCACAGGCAGGCGCGCGACAATCCGATCATCGACATGGCTATGACGGTGCGTGAGGGCGGGCAGCTCGATTATGGCTCATACGGCGACAGCCGGGTGATCTCGCGCGACGATGTCGACCAGGATCTGGTGCTCGGCGCTGATCAGGTGCTCGTCGGGCGGAACCGCACACGCCGGCTCTACAATCAGCGTCTGCGTCAGCTGAAAGGCTTCACCGGCCTGCTGCCGGCAGCCGGCGACAAGCTCGTGTGTCTGAGGAACGATCCCGCCAAGGGGCTGCTCAACGGCTCGCTGTGGACGGTGATGAGCGCCGGACGGCCGACCGGACTGTCCGCTGCGCAGGCGCTGCAATTGCTGGTGCGCTCGGAGGAAGAGGGGCCCTATGGCACCTCGGCGAAGATCAAGCTCGCCAAGGCGGCCTTCGAAAGCGAGGAAGAGCTGCCGTGGCAGACGCGGCGGCGCTTCGACTCCTTCGACTACGGCTACGCGCTGACCGTTCACAAGGCGCAGGGTTCGCAGTGGGACGGTATCGTGCTGTTCGATGAGAGCTTCGCTTTCCGCGACACGCGCGAGCGCTGGCTCTACACCGGCATCACCCGGGCGGCAGAACGCATCACGATTGTGAAGTGAGTGGTGGGTGACGCCTCACAGGGCTTGGGTATCGCCGCGCATCCCTTCCCCCTTACGTCATCCTCCGGCTTGACCGGAGGATCGGCCGGCGACCGACGCGGCCCCGGCGCAATTGCATGGTGTTCGCCAGATTGCCTGTGATGCCCATCAACGCGTGTCAGTACAAGTGGAGAGCGATCCTCCGGTCAAGCCGGAGGATGACGTGCTGAGGGGTGGGGTTACAGGTTGAGGGTCAGAGCCGCTGGGCGTTATTGGATGCGCACGGCCGTTTCACAGTGCACTCCCCGTCACCCCGGCCTTGAGCCGGGGCCTATTGCCCCTCACGGACCGTTAGCCCGGTTCATCGGGTGCGGACGTCTGGCCCGATCTCGAAGGCTTCTACTTCCTGCCGTCGCCATAGGATCCCGGATCGCGCCGCTTCGCGGCTTGTCCGGGATGACGGGGAGGGGCAAACAGATATTTGCGGGGATCGGTCTTGATCGCGGCAAGAGCTGACCGGTGCACACGATGCGGGCCCGCCTCCACCCCCTACTCCCCCACCAGGTCGAACCAACCGTTCTCATCAATGACCTCGACGCCGAGGTCGGCGGCCTTTTTCAGCTTCGAGCCGGCACCCGGGCCTGCGACCACCAGATCGGTTTTTTTCGACACCGAGCCCGCCACCTTGGCGCCGAGCCGTTCGGCCATGGCCTTGGCCTCGTCGCGGGTCATGCGTTCGAGCGATCCGGTGAAGACGACCGTCTTGCCGGCGACCGGGGAGCCATCTGCGGCGACGGCCTCGGCCTGTTCCGGCGTCACTTCGGCGAGCAGCGCGTCGAGCACCGTCTCGTTGTGGTCCTCGGCGAAGAAATCGACGATTGCCTTCGCCACCACCTCGCCGATGCCGTCGATGTCGACGAGATCGCGCCAGGCCTCGCTGCCCTGATCGGCGGCAAGCATCGCAGCACGGAACGCCTCGAACGTGCCGTAGTGACGGGCGAGCAGCTTGGCGTTTTGTTCGCCGACATGGCGGATGCCCAGCGCGAAGATGAAGCGATGCAGCGCGATGGTCCGCCGCGCGTCGATGGCATCGAACAGTTTTTCCGCCGACTTGGTGCCGAAACCCTCGCGGTTCTTCAGTTTGATCAGGGAATCGGCGTCGCGGGCGCGCAGGGTGAAGATGTCCGCGGGGGTGCGGATGCCGCCTTCCTCAAGCGGCAGATCGTGGAACATCTCGACCTGCTTGTCGCCGAGGCCCTCGATGTCGAAAGCGTTGCGCGAGACGAAGTGCTTCAGCTTTTCCTTGGTCTGCGCCGGGCAGACGAGACCGCCGGTGCAGCGCCGCACCACGTCCTCACGGCCCTTGACGTTGATCTCGCGCACCGCGTGGCTGCCGCAGACCGGACAGGTGGTCGGGAACTGATAGGGCTCGGCGTCCGCCGGGCGGCGCGACAGGTCGACATCGACGATCTGCGGGATGACGTCGCCGGCGCGCTGGATGGTCAGCGTATCGCCGATTCGAATGTCCTTGCCGTCGCGGATTTCCTCGCCGCCCGCGCCGATGCCGCGGATGTAGTCCTCGTTATGCAAGCTGGCATTGGAGACCACCACGCCGCCGACGGTCACTGGCTCGAGCTTGGCGACAGGGGTCAGCGCGCCGGTGCGGCCGACCTGGATTTCGATGTCGTTCAGCACCGTCGTCGCGCGCTCGGCGGGGAATTTGTGGGCGATCGCCCAGCGCGGGCTGCGCGACACGAAGCCGAGCCGGCCCTGCAGATCGAGCCGGTCGACCTTGTAGACGACGCCGTCGATGTCGTAGCCGAGCGTTGCCCGCTGCACCTCGATATCGCGATAGACGGCGAGCATGTCCTCGACCGTCTCGCAGCGCTTCATCAGCGGGTTGACCGGAAAGCCCCAGCGGCCGAAGGCGGCGACCACGTCCATCTGCGTGTCGCCGGGCACGTCCGGCAGCTCACCCCAGGCATAGGCGAAGAAACGAAGCGGGCGAGCGGCGGTGATCGTGGCGTTTAACTGGCGCAGCGAGCCGGCGGCCGCGTTTCGCGGATTGGCGAAGATCTTGCCGCCTTGCGCCTCGGCGCGGGCGTTCAAGGCGGCGAAATCGGCGTGGCTCATATAGACCTCGCCGCGCACCTCGATGATGTCCGGCGCGTCGTCCGGCAGGGTGTGGGGAATGTCGCCGATGGTGCGGGCATTCGCCGTGACGTTCTCGCCGGTGGTGCCGTCGCCACGGGTTGCGGCCGTCACCAGGCGGCGGTTCTCGTAACGCAGCGAAAGCGACAGTCCGTCGATCTTCGGCTCGGCGGTGAAGGCGAGCGGCTCGCCCGGCATGATCTTTAGGAAGCGACGGACACGGGCGGCGAATTCCGCCACGCCCTCGTCGTCGAACGCATTGTCGAGCGAGAGCATCGGCACGGCGTGCCGGACCTGCGAAAAGGTCTCCGAGACGGCGGCGCCGACCCGCTCCGATGGGGAATCGGCGCGCTTCAGATGCGGGAAGCGGGCTTCGATGGCGAGGTTGCGCCGGCGCAGCGCGTCATATTCGGCGTCGGAAACGCTCGGCGCATCGTCCTGATAGTAGCGCTCATCATGGCCGGCGATCTCGGCGGCAAGGCGCTCAAGCTCGGCGGCAGCCTCAGCCTCGTCGAGCGCCTCCACCGCGATTGCCGCAAATGCCTGTTCCGCCTTCTTCTCGCCCGCCACGGCCTTCTCTCCGACATGGAATCTGTTCGGGTACTTCGTACCCTGTTTTTCCGCATGCCGTTATCCCAAAACCGGTGCCCACTTTTGGACGACATGCGCGAGACTCGAAATTGCCTGCTACGAGCCCGGCGTCAAGGGCAGGGAGGCCCCCTCCCTCAATACCCGATCAGATACCGGCTGTTCTTGCCGATGATGGCACGGACGGCGAGCGCGGTGGCGATGGAGAGCCCCGTGACGAGCGCGACGGCTGCCCAATAGACCGTCCAGGAGCCGTCGAAGCGGACGCCATAAAAGTTGCGGATGGTGTGCAGCGTCTTCAGGAAGAACGGGTGCAGGAAGAAGATCGCGAAGCTGGTGGCCGCAATCGTGTTCACCCAGCGCGGCGACCAGTTCTCGAAGCGGTGCAGGAAGATCAGAAAGAAGATGCACCACGACACCTTCTGGAACAGCATCAGGTCGATGCCCTTCAAGGCGAAGAAGTCCTTGTGGTAGTTCGAGAATGCGCCGGTCGTGTATTCCAGCGCGGCAAGCGCGAGGCCGATCGCGGCGAAGATCCATTCGCGTCCGGTCAGCTTGTCGTAAAGCCATTGCAGGTTCATGCCGCAGGTGATGCCCAAGAGATAGACCGGCGTGAAGGCAACGACGCTTTGCAGCGTGTTGATGTTTTCTTGCGGGCGCTGGACGACCGCCGAGACCGCAAACAGCACCGCCATGATGACGATCTGCCAGCGGATGTTGAGGCGGATATAGGCGATGTGCAGCGGCGACATCAGAAAAGTGACGACGATGAAGGGTATGTACCAGTAGGCCGTCGCGAAACGCCCGGTGACGTAATATTTCAGCGCCGGCACGAGGGTTTCCTCGATGAAGCCGGGGCCGGTCGGCTCGAAGAACGGCCAGGGGATTTTGGCCTGGTTCATCACCATCCAGATCGGGATGATCGACAGGATCGTGTAGGGGATGACCACGTTCCTGACCTTGCCGGCCATGAAGCTCCTGAAGGTGTAGCGCTTGTAGAAGACGTGGAAGAACAACAGGCCTGAGATGAAGACGAAGAGGGTCGTGCCGCCGGAAATCAGATTGCCGAGGAACTGCGACGGAAATGTCTTGAAGGGGATGCTGGCGAAGCTGAAGCTGTGCACCGCGACGATCAGGATGATGGCCAGCGCCCGGAAATTTTTGATTGAATTGAGATACATCGAGGCAGGTCTTTCGCGAAACGCACCGTTGCTGCGGCACGCATAAACAATCCCGCCCCGCAAATCCGGGTCCGGGCTGGCCTCCGTCGAGCGGGTCGTGCTCTCGTGCGGCGATGGTGAAAATCGGCGCTGCTCTAGAGCGTATTTAGCGCCGGTGCAACGGGAATCTCAGCGCTTATTTCACGGCGAAATAATGGCCGGGCGCGGGTCGTGTGTGGGGCTGTTTTTTTGCATGGGGGCGGCTGATGCGATGAGCGCATCCGATGCCTCAGCCCGTCATCCTCCGGCTTGACCGGAGGATCGCTTTCCATGTGGGTGGGGCGTGTTGAGGGGGGCGTTCTCACTCAATGCCGACTCGCTGGCGTCGTGCTCGTCGCTGCCCGATCCTCCGGTCAAGCCGGAGGATGACGAGGGGAGAGGCCAGAGTGACGGTATGCAGGCGCGGCTTTGTCAGTGCCGCTCGACGAAGCTGTCGAGCACGCGCTTGCGGCCGGCCTTTTCGAAATCGATGGTCAGCTTGTTGCCGTCGATCGAGGCAATCGCGCCATAGCCGAACTTGATGTGGAAGACGCGTTCGCCGAGCGAATAGGCGGACTCGCCGCCGATTACGCTTTTCGCGACCAATTCGCCCTCGATGGTTTTCGGGCCGCGCGCCGTCTGCGAGCCCGACGAGGTGCGGTTGCGCTGGGCGCGCTGCCAGCCGGGTGTGCCGTAGCTGGAGGAAAACGTCTCGGCCTTGTCGAAGCGGCTGGCGCCGTAGTTGCCGCCGCTGTAGCCGCCATAGCTCGATCCCTGCTCGACGACGTCGACATGGGCCTCGGGCAGTTCGTCGAGGAAGCGCGAGGGGATCGTCGACTGCCACAGGCCGTGGATGCGGCGGTTGGAGGCGAACCAGATCTTGGCACGGGCGCGGGCGCGGGTGATGCCGACATAGGCCAGCCGGCGCTCTTCCTCGAGGCCGGAGCGGCCGCCCTCGTCGAGAGCGCGCTGATGCGGGAAGAGGCCTTCCTCCCAGCCGGGCAGGAAGACGGTGTCGAATTCCAGCCCCTTCGCCGAATGCAGCGTCATGACGTTGACCGCGTCGATGCCGTCGCCCTTGTCGGCGTCCATGACCAGCGAGATGTGCTCAAGGAAGCCCTGCAGGGAGTCGAAATCCTCCATGGAGCGGACGAGTTCCTTCAGGTTCTCGAGCCGACCCGGCGCGTCGGGCGAACGGTCGGCCTGCCACATCTCGGTGTAGCCGGACTCGTCCAGGATGATTTCGGCGAGTTCCACATGGCTGAGGCTGTCGAGCTGGTTGCGCCAGCGGGTGAAGCTGTCGACGAGGTTCTTCAGCGAAATCCGCGTCTTGGGGCGCAGCTCCTCGGTCTCGGCCAGTTCGCCGGCGGCCTGAATGAGCGGGATGCCGGCCGCGCGCGCCGTCTCGTGGACGAGTTGCAGGGTGACGTCGCCGAGGCCGCGCTTCGGCTTGTTGACGATGCGCTCGAAGGCGAGATCGTCGGCCGGCTGCACGGTGGCGCGGAAATAGGCGAGCGCGTCGCGGATCTCCATGCGCTCGTAGAAGCGCGGGCCGCCGATAACGCGGTAGGGCAGGCCAAGCGTGACGAAGCGATCTTCGAATTCGCGCATCTGGAAGGAGGCGCGCACCAGAATGGCGATCTGGTCGAGCTTGTGGCCCTTGGTCTGCAGCGCCTCGATCTCGTCGCCGATCTGGCGGGCCTCTTCCTCAGAGTCCCAGCTCGCACCGACCGACACACGGTCGGCGTCGGGGTCGTCGTGATCGGTGAAGAGGGTCTTGCCGAGGCGGCCGTCATTGTGGGCGATGAGGTGCGAGGCGGCGCCGAGAATGTGCCCGGTCGAGCGGTAGTTGCGCTCCAGCCGGACCACCTTGGCGCCGGGGAAGTCGTGCTCGAAGCGCAGGATGTTGTCGACCTCGGCGCCGCGCCAGCCATAGATCGACTGGTCGTCGTCGCCGACGCAGCACAGATTCGGATGGTTCTGCGCCAGCAGCCGCAGCCAGAGATACTGCGCGATGTTGGTATCCTGATACTCGTCGACCAACATGTAGCGGAAGCGGTTCTGGTAGTCGGCGAGGACGTCGTGGTGTTCGCGGAAGATGCGGATGACGTGGCACAGAAGATCGCCGAAGTCGCAGGCGTTCAGCGTCCTCAGCCGGTCCTGATAGGCGGCGTAGAGGGCGCGACCACGGCCGGCGCCGAATGCCCGGCCTTCGCCCTCTGGCACCTCGCCCGGCATCAGGCCGCGGTTCTTCCAGCCGTCGATGATGCTGGCAAACTGCCGCGCCGGCCAGCGCTTCTCGTCGATGCCCTCGGCCTGGATCACCTGCTTGATGAGGCGGATCTGATCGTCGGTGTCGAGGATGGTGAAATTGGACTTGAGATCGACCAGCTCGGCATGGCGGCGCAGGATCTTGGTGCCGATGGCGTGGAAGGTGCCGAGCCAGGCCATGCCCTCGACGCTGTCGCCGACCATGGTGGCGATGCGCTCGCGCATTTCGCGGGCGGCCTTGTTGGTGAAGGTGACGGCGAGGATCTGGCTCGGCCAGGCGCGGCCGGTGGCAAGAATATGGGCGATGCGGGTGGTCAGAACGCGGGTCTTGCCGGTTCCCGCGCCGGCGAGCACCAGCACCGGGCCGTCGATGGTCTCGACCGCCTCGCGCTGCTCGGGATTGAGCGCGTCGAGATAGGATGCAGCGGCGGTGCTGCGCGCGCTCATCGCGCGGGCGGCGATGCCGCCGGCTGTCGGCTCGCTCGGGGCCGGAACCGCATCCTTGCGGGCGGGATCGTGCATGGGCTTTTCCGAATCAATCACGGTGAACGCCTTGTTTACCATAGTGCGTTTGGCGCGCCGAACGAGGCCTCATCAAGGCCGGTATGCATGGGACTCGCTTGAGCGTGTCCGCATTTTCCTGTATGAATCCGGCCATCGATATTTGGCCGGACGACTTGGGCCGCACCGTTCCGTCAGCACCTGACGGGGCGCACGATCCGACACCTTCCCCGAACATCGACGGACCTCGACGCAGCAGATGCTGAGCGTTTGCGGCGTTTCTACTATGGAAGCAATAAAGGCTGACTCCATGAATACTGGAACCGTTAAGTGGTTCAACGCCCAAAAGGGCTTTGGCTTCATTCAACCGGCCGACGGCGGCCAAGATGTGTTCGTTCACATCTCGGCGGTCGAGCGTGCGGGCCTCAACGGCCTGAACGACGGCCAGGCGATTTCCTACGAGCTGATCACCGACCGCAAGACCGGTCGTACCTCGGCTGGAAATCTCCAGCTCGGCTAAAATGCCACGAAGCAAATCGGCGGACATGGTCCGCCGGCGACGTTGGCGTTGATACGAGCGAAAGGGAAGTTGGACTTCTCTTGAAGCCAATCAAGGTCTGACGACGGTTCGGGGAGAGCACCGCAAAGTGTTTCTCCCCGTTTTCGTTCTGGCAGAGCGGCCGGTCAAGCGTCCTCGACGATGGCCTCATCGAGGACGGCATTGGTCTCGTCGCCGTGTTCCGGCGAAGCTGCCGTCGCTTCGTCTTCGCTCGCCGGTTCCGGGACGAGTTCGGAACGCGTTGCGGCGCTGCCGTCGTAATCCGCAACTCCGCACGAAATGGCGTAGCAGGCGAGACGCACGGTCTTCGGGATTTCGACCGGTTTCCCGTCGCGGTTTCCCTTCTCATAGTACTGAATCATACGCTTTTTCAGCCCGAGAAGGTCGGCCGCGTCTTTCTGTTTGAGGTCGAGCGCCCGCCGCCATTCGCGGAACTGATCCGCGCTCATGGGAGGCTTAGGCGTTTGATGTGATTTGCTTTTTTTCATTCGTACTGGCGGAATCCCGGCCCGTATCAACACAACTGGTCACGCAGTTTGCGCACAGTGTGCGCTTTTGCGCTTGACTTAGGCGCACTGTGTACACATATTCCACTCAAGAAGCGCACTCAGTGCTTATAACAAGCTGGCTGCAGCGAGGACCAGCCTAAAACGGGTTGTCCTTTCGCACCATGCCGAAAGATCGGTTACGGGGATTTTTTTCGGGGCGGCGTTTTGGCCAACAAAGGTAAGGAGCAAAATTATGAGTGGTAATCTCCTTGTCAGCCGGGCGGTTCTCGGTACGACACGGGTCGACGTGCACCGTCACGCGACGTTTTCCTGCTCGGTGCGGCGTATGTTCCGCCGGGTTGCCCAGCTTTTCCAGTAAGCGGGTACGATAGATAGACGTTCGCGGTTCGCTGCGGACGGTTTGCCAAAGGGCGCGGTCGGAAACGGCGGCGCCCTTTCGCATTTGGTGCCTTTTCGTCTTCCGATCCCGTGGCGGCGACAGCCGGCACCGGCTCCTGTATAAGAACGAAGTCAGGGGCCTGATCAACGCAACAGGGAGACAGTCACGGCATGCGGTGGCGTGGAAGACGGCAAAGTTCCAATGTCGAGGATCGGCGAAGCATTGGCGGGGGCACGGTGCGCCGGGCCGGTGGCGGCAGCATTCTGTTCCTCATCATAGCGGTGGTCGCGGGCTATTTCCTCGGCATCGATCCGCGCCAGCTGATCGGGGCGCTGGACGGCGGCATGCCGGGTCAGACGACGCAGCAACAGACCTCGCGATCGTCGGCGGCTGACGACGAAAAGAAACGGTTCGTCTCCGTGGTGCTGGCGGAAACCGAGGATGTCTGGAAGCGGGTGTTCAAGGAGAATGGCGCGCGCTACAGCGAACCGACGCTGGTGCTGTTTTCCGGTCAGGTGCGCTCCGCCTGCGGCTTCGCGAGCGCCGCTTCGGGGCCGTTCTACTGTCCGGGCGACAAGAAGGTCTATATCGACCTCGCCTTCTACGAAGAGCTGAAGCGCAAATTCTCTGCGCCCGGCGATTTCGCGCAGGCCTATGTGATCGCGCATGAAATCGGCCATCACGTGCAGAACCTCACCGGCGTTCTGCCCGAGTTCAACCGGCGCCGCGCGTCGCTCGGCAAGAACGAGGCGAACGCCCTTTCGGTGCGGGTCGAGCTGCAGGCCGACTGCTATGCCGGGGTGTGGGCGCACTACACCAATCAGAAGGGCCTTCTGGAGAGCGGCGACATCGAGGAGGCGCTGAACGCGGCGCACCAGATCGGCGATGACGCGATCCAGAAACGGACTCAGGGGTACGTCGTTCCCGATGCCTTCAACCATGGCAGCAGTGCGCAGCGCGCGCGATGGTTCCGTGCCGGGTTGAAGAGCGGCAATGTGAGCGATTGCGACACGTTCACACCGTCTTCGTTGTAGGCAACCTTGTAGGCATTTGGGCGAAGCGTCGTGGAGCATCATATCGTCATCGTCGCGCTGGTCGGCATTCTCGGTATCGGCGCGCAATGGCTTGCGTGGCGTTTCCGGCTGCCGGCGATCGTTCTTCTGCTTGCTGCCGGCGTCATTGCCGGGCCGTTGACGGGCTTGGTCGATCCGGCGCGGGATTTCGGCGACTGGCTTGGGCCAATGGTGTCGGTCGCAGTCGCCATCATCCTTTTCGAAGGCGGGCTGACGCTCAACTTCGCAGGTCTGCGAGACGCCTCGCGGGCGGTCTGGCAGCTCGTCATCATCGGCGCGCCGCTGACATTCTTCGGGGCGACGGCGGCCGGCTACTATCTGGCCGGGCTGTCGATCCAAACGGCGCTGGTGTTTGGCGGCATCCTCGTCGTCACCGGGCCGACGGTGATCATGCCGCTCTTGAGGCAGGCCAAGCTCGAGGCGCGGCCGGCGGCCTTGTTGCGCTGGGAGGCGATTGTCGCCGACCCGATCGGCGCGCTTATTGCGGTTTGCGCCTATGAGGCGGTAACGCTTGCCCAGCATGGCGACGAGCCGGAAGTGCTGGCGTTGCGCGTTGCCGGCGCGCTGGTGCTCGGCATCGGCGGCGGTTATCTGCTCGGCAAGGCGGTCGAAAAGCTTTTCATCAACGGCCATGTGCCCGATTTCCTCAAGATCCCGGTGATCCTGGTGGTCGTGCTCGCCGGCTTCGAGGCGACCAATCTGGTGCTGAAGGAGGGTGGCCTCGTCACCGTGACCGTGCTCGGCATGACGCTCGGCAATTCGCGCCTCGGCGGATTGACGGAGCTGCGCCGCTTCAAAGAGATGATGACGGTGCTGCTGGTATCCGGCGTGTTCGTCATCCTGACCGCGACGCTAGACGCGGAGGCGCTGGCGAGCCTCGACTATCGTGCGTTCCTGTTCCTCGCGGCGATCCTCTTTGTCGTGCGCCCGGCGGTTGTGTGGATATCGACGCTCGGCAGTGGGCTGAGTGTCCGGGAACGCGGACTTGCCGGCTGGATCGCGCCGCGCGGCGTGGTTGCCGTTGCCGTGTCCGGCCTGTTCGCGACAGAGCTTGCTAGGGCGGGCATCGAGGATGGGACACGGTTGGTGCCGCTCGCCTTCCTCGTCGTGTTCGCCACTGTGGTGCTGCACGGCTTTTCCATCGGCCCGCTTGCGCGCTTCCTCGGGCTTGCCTCGCAGGGACCGTCCGGCATCCTCATTGTCGGCGGCAATCCGTTCACCGTGGCGCTTGGCGAGAAGCTGAAGGCGCTCGAATTGCCGGTACTGATCGCCGATCGCAACTGGAACCATCTCAAGGCGGTGCGGCAGGCGCATATTCCCTTTTTCTATGGCGAGGTGCTGTCGGAGGTCGCGGAACACCACGTCGAGTTCAACCAGTTCGGCTATCTGATCGCGGCGACCGACAACGACGCCTACAACGCGTTGGTCTGCACCGATTTCGGGCCGGAGATCGGCCGTGCCAATGTTTTCCAGCTCGCCCGCGTGGCGTCGGAGGAAAAGGAGCGGCACACGCTTTCCTTCACGCTCGGCGGGCGGGTGCTGTTCACCGGTGGTGGCAGTTACACGGAGATGGCCGACCGCATCCGGGCTGGCTGGACGTTCCAGATCACAGGGCTCAGCGAAGACTATGATTTCGCCACCTATCTGGCCGAGCGTTCCGAGGACCATCGGGTGCTGCTGGTGAAACGAGCAAGCGGCAGGCTCGCCTTTGCCTCGAAGGGCAATGACATCGAGGCCGGACCCGGCGACACGGTGCTCGGCTTCGGGCCAAAGCCGCCGGCGCGCGAGGACGGGGCCCGGGAGAAGCCGGAAACGGCGCCGCATCCCGACGAGGTCTGACCTGAGCGCGGCGCTTGTGTTCCGCCGCCGTCTATCGCACAAACGCGGCCGTTCCATCTTGAACCGGAGTTCCCATGTTCCAGGCCACCGCCTATGGCGACGAAACCGCCACCCGCATGCTCGGTGCGTACTTCCTTGAAAACGAGGAGACGGGTGCGCTGTCCTCGGCGGCCAATGAGTTGCCGGACGGCAGCTGGAATGTGGAACTCCTGTTCGACGAAGAGCCGAACGCGGCGATGCTTGCCGGCGTGGCCGAGACGGTGCTTGGCCATCCGATCGACTTTGAGGTCGCGCCGCTGCCGGATCTCGACTGGGTCGCCAAGAGTCTTGAAGGCCTCGCGCCGGTTCATGCCGGACGTTTCGTGGTGCATGGCAGCCACGACCGGGAACACGTGCCGGCCAATGCGATCGGGCTTGAGATCGAGGCCGCGCAGGCGTTCGGAACCGGCCACCACGCAACGACCTGGGGCTGCCTGCTGATGATCGACCGGCTGTTCCGCCGTCGCACGCCGGTGTCGATGCTCGATCTCGGCTGCGGTACGGGCGTCCTTGCGATTGGCGCGGCAAAGCTGATGCGGCGCCCGGTGCTGGCGACCGATATCGACCCGCTTGCGGTGCGTATCACGCGCGAGAACGCACAGGCGAACGGCGTTGGGGCCTTCGTCGAGGCGGTGACGGCGACTGGGTTCGGTCACCCCCGTTTCGCCGAGCGCATGCCGTTCGATTTCGTCGTGGCGAACATTCTCGCCCGGCCGTTGATGGCGCTCGCGCCGGTGATGGCGCGGCATCTCGCGGTCGGCGCGGATGTGGTGCTGTCGGGATTGCGGGTTGAAGACGTCGCGCGGGTGCGTGCGGCCTATGTCGGTCAGGGGCTCGCCTATGTGTCGCGGCTGGAGCGCGACGGCTGGGCGACGTTGCACCTTCGCTGCGGCTGACGCGCGGGGTGCGCGGCCGACGGCTCATTGCTTTGAAAGGATAACCCGGGGGCGGGCGTTTTGCGCCCGCCACTCCGTGATGGCTGCTTGCCTGCTAAAGGATGCTCGTCAAAGCAGCTTCAGTTTTCTAACGCGATTTCTTGTCCGAAAAGTCTGTCAACTTTACGGGAAAGCGCTTCAGAACGGGAAGCGGGCCGAACCTTCGCGCTCGATGACGTCGCGGTCGTAGCCGAGATCGGTGAGGACATCGTCCTCGAGGCTCAGCAGGTAGCCGTTGACGTAGCGCTTGGCCTGAGCTTCGCGGGCCGAAATCATCGACTCGAGCAGGCTGCGGAAGAAGGACGGCCGGGTCTTGACCGAAACGCTCTTCGGGAAGGCGGTCGACGTGGTCATTGCGATAGACATGTGAGTTCTCCGGCGATTTGATTGGTTCTATCGCTCCCTAGACAGCTGCAATATCGTCACTTTCGGCGAAATAGGGAAGACGTGCTGACGCATATCAGTCGTGCATTTTTTGCAGGTGCGAAGTAAGCATTTCGCAATGCAATAGGCGCATACTGGGTGGATCGGCCTCTTCGCTCCCTCGCATTCCCTGGGGCCGTGCATAATCAGGTCGAGTTGATTTCCCGCCCCCTGCTTCTCATTGCGGGCCGGCGCGCGCCGTCGTATTGATCGGCCATGTATCAAAGCTTCGACGAAACCAATGATCCTTCTGTCGGTTCCGAACGGGTGGCACGGCTGCGCGATGCGCTGGCCGCCCGCGGGCTCGACGGTTTTCTCGTGCCGCGCGCTGATGAGCATCAGGGCGAATATGTGCCGGCCTCGGCCGAGCGGCTGCGCTATCTGACCGGCTTTTCCGGGTCGGCCGGCATGGCGGTCGTGCTTGGCGACGAGGCGGCGGTCTTCGTCGACGGGCGCTATACGCTGCAGGTGCGCGAGCAGGTCGACGTATCGGTTTTCACGCCGCAGCACCTCATCGAGACGCCGCCGCGCGCGTGGCTGGCCGACCGGCTGAAGCCCGGCATGCGGCTCGGTTATGACCCGATGCTGCACACGATTGCCGAGGTGCGCCGGCTCGATGCGGCCTGCAACAAGGCGGGCGCGACGCTGGTGGCCGCGCCGGACAATCCGCTCGATGCGATCTGGAATGATCAGCCGGCACCGCCGATGGGCGCAGTGGTCGTGCATCCGGTCGAATTCGCCGGCGAGGAGGCCTCAGCAAAGATCGCGCGGGTCGGCGAGGCGATTGCCAAGGCCGGCGCCGACGCGACCGTGCTGACCCAGCCCGATTCGATTGCCTGGCTGTTCAATATTCGCGGCAGCGACGTGCCGCATACGCCGCTGCCGCTGTCGTTCGCGATCGTGCCCTGCGGCGAGAAGCCGACACTGTTCATCGCCTCGGGCAAGTTGTCGGACGAGGTGCGCGCGCATCTCGAAGCGCTCGCCGATGTCGCCGAGCCGGATGCTCTCTTCCCCGCGCTGAACGCGCTCGGCACCGGCAAGACCAAGGTCCTCCTCGATGCGGACTGGACGGCGGCGGCGATTGCCCAGCGGATCGAGGATGCCGGTGGCACAGTCGTCGAAGGGCGCGACCCGGTGACCCTGCCGAAGGCGATCAAGAATGAGACCGAGCAGGAGGGTAGCCGCGCCGCGCACCGCCGCGATGCGGTGGCGATGGTGCAGTTCCTCGCCTGGCTCGATGATGAGGCGCCGAAGGGCGGGCTCGACGAGATCTCGGCGGCGGAGAAGCTTGAATCCTTCCGCGCCGCGACGGGGCTTTTGAAAGACCTGTCCTTCGATACGATCTCGGCGGCCGGACCCCATGCGGCGATCCCGCATTATCGCGTCAGCCGCTCAAGCGCGTTGCCGTTGAAGACGGGCGAGATCTACCTGGTCGATTCCGGCGGCCAGTATCAGGACGGCACCACCGACATCACCCGCACCGTCATCGTCGGCGAGGCAAGTGCGGAGATGAAGCGGCATTTCACGCTGGTTCTGAAAGGCCATATCGCGATTGACCGGGCGCGCTTTCCCAAAGGCGCCTCGGGCGCGCAGCTCGACGTGCTGGCGCGGTTGCCGCTGTGGCAGGCGGGCTGCGATTTCGATCACGGCACCGGCCACGGTGTCGGCTCGTATCTCTCGGTGCATGAGGGGCCGCAGCGCATCTCCAAGCTCGGCACGACGCCGCTCGAGCCGGGCATGATCCTGTCGAACGAGCCGGGCTATTACCAGTCGGGTGCCTTCGGCATCCGCATCGAGAACCTCGTCGTCGTCACCGCGCCGTCCGCAATCAAGGGCGGCGACCGGGAGATGCTCGGCTTCGAGGCGTTGACGCTGGTGCCGATCGACAAGCGGCTGATCGATGTCGTGCTGCTCGATGTGACCGAGACCGCGTGGCTTGATGCCTACCACGCACGGGTGTGGGACGAGATCGGGCCGATGGTCGACGATGAGGCGCGGGTATGGCTTCGCGCCGCGACGGCGCCGCTCGGCTGAGGGGACAGCGTAACGTCTTCGGAGCACCGTGTTAGCGGTGCTCCTCGACATTGGCCTCGATCAGCGCGGAGTTGAAATAGCGCAGTGCGTGGACGTGCTGGGCGCGGCCGATGATGGCCGTGTCGCCGGGCCCGGCGACCACGGGCAGCGATGAGGCGCCGGTGTCGTCGAACAGGCGGAGCGCCTTTTCCAACGTATCGTCTTTGGTGAGATGCGGCGTCTCGGCTTCCGGATCGAGTTGTTCGGGCTCGTCGTCCTCGCCGGGTTTGGTCATGAACTCCGCAACCTTGACCTCGCGTACCAGCCATTGGTGCGGGCCGTCGCCGAGCACGATACCGCGGGTTTCGAGCTGCCAGTGGAAGAAGGACCGACCGTGCACGGCCTGGGTCAGGCCGACTGACATCGATACGGTCAAGAGCAGGGCGATGGAGAGCGCATAGCCGCCGGTCAGCTCGAAGACGATCATTACGGTGGAAATCGGTGCGCCGAGCGTCGAGGCGGCGACCGCGCCCATGCCGAGGATGGCGTAGAGCCCTTCGCTGGAAGCGAGTTCGGGGAAGGCGGAGGCGGCGATCAGCCCGAAGGCCCCGCCGGTCATGGCGCCGAGATAGAGCGATGGCGAGAAAATGCCGCCGCCGAAACGCGATGCGAGCGTGATCGCGGTGGCCACGGTCTTGGCGACCAAGAGCGACAGCATCAGCGTGATCGATAATTCGTGCTTTAGCGCCTGGTCGGTTGCCTCATAGCCGACGCCGAGCACATGCGGGAAGACGAGGCCGATGGCACCGACGATGAGGCCGCCGATCACCGGGCGCAGCCACAGCGGCATGGAGATGTTGCGGGCGAACCAGTCGGCGCCGATGAGCGCGAACTGGAACAGGACGGCGACGGCCGCGCAGGTCAGGCCGAGCAGCGCGAAGGCCGGGATCTCCAGATAGGAGGTGATCTGGTAGTTCGGGATGGCGAAGGCGGCGACGTCGCCGAACCACAGGCGGCTGAACAGGGTGCCGGCGGCCGAGGCAATGACGATCGGCACGAAGGCCGACATGGCGTAATGGCCGAGGATGACTTCATGCGCAAACAGCGCGCCGGCGATCGGTGCGTTGAACGAGGCGGAAACGGCGCTGGCGACGCCGCAGGCCAGCAAGATACGCCGCGCATTGTCGGGCAGGCGGAAGAATTCGCAGATCACCGTCGACAGGGTCGCGCCGAGATGCACGACCGGGCCTTCACGGCCAGCGCTGGCGCCCGAGCCGAGTGAGATGGCAGTGACAAGCGCCGAGCCGAGGCCGGTGCCGAGTTTCAGGCCGCGTCCGCCGCGGGCGCGTGCTTCGATGACGTCGGCGACGCCGCCGCTTCTCTTGTTCGGCTGCACATAGGTCAGATAGAGCCCGACGAGGAGGCCGCCGACGGCCGGCGAGAGCAGGACGATCAGCCAATGCAGTCCGGCGGATGAGGTGACCACGGTCTCGGCCATGGTGCCGAGCCAGGGCAGCTGGAACAGGCCGATGGCGAGGCGGAACAGGATCGCGGCGCCGGCGATCGCCGAGCCGACGAGAATGGCGAGCAGCCACAACGCGGGTTGACGCGTGGTGAGGAACAGCCGCAGGTTGGGTTCGACCCAGCTCCACAGGATCGTCGGCAGGCGCTTTATGGTGGTGCGGAACAGCATGGCGTCGCAGCGGCTCTTGGGTCGGGGTCAGGCGGATTTGCGCACGATGCCGATGCTTCGGCCGCTGCGTTCCGGGCGTTCCAGCTGCGAATGGACGGCGAAGGCCGCCTCAATGCGGGCGCGGATGTCGTCGGGCCAGGGGGCGGCGCGCTTGGCGTCCATGTCGACATGCAGGTGGATCTGTTCCGACGTCGCCGACAGCCAGCCGTCTGCGTGGTAGAGTTCCTGATAGATGTGCAGCCGCTTGTCGTCGAAATCCATGATGCGCGTTTCGACGCGCACCGGATCGCCGCGGTTCAGTTCGGCGAGATAGCAGAGATGGGTTTCGACAGTGAAATAGGAGGCGTGGCGCTCGCTGACATAGTCCGGGCCGAGGCCGAAATCGATGAACGCCTGGTCGACGGCGCGGTCGAACAGCACGTTGTAATAGGCCATGTTGAGGTGGCCGTTATAGTCGATCCAGGCATCCTCGACCTGCATCACCTCAGAGCGATACGGCGCGGCTGTCGGCTCGGTCATGACGGTTCCCCCCGGAATGTGCGGGCCGACGGCACATTGTCGCGGCCGATACCCGTCGTTCTGTCTCATTCGCCGAATAAGCCTTTGCCGGTATTCGACGATATTTGTTAACGTACCCCACACGTAACGGCCTACACGAGAGGCGGAGGAAGCTCAATGGCGACGGCTTCGGCCCTGCGACCCCATCACAACACCGAGGGCATTGAAACCGCAATCGGAATCCTGCAGCAGCGCTTCGCCGACAGGTTGTCGACGGGGCAGGCTGTGCGCGAGCAGCACGGTCATACGACGACCTGGCTGGCGACCGAGGCGCCCGATGCGGTGATTTTCGCCGAATCGACCGAAGAAGTCGCCGAGGTGGTGCGCGTCTGCGCCGACCATCAGGTGCCGATTATCGCGTTCGGCACGGGAACCTCGCTCGAAGGCCATGTGAACGCGCCGGCGGGCGGCATCTGCATCGATATGTCCCGCATGAACGCGATCGTCGAGGTGCATGCCGAGGATCTCGATTGCGTCGTGCAGGCGGGCGTCACTCGCAAGCAGCTCAACGACTATCTGCGCGACACCGGCCTGTTCTTCCCGATCGATCCGGGTGCCGACGCAAGTCTTGGCGGCATGGCGGCGACGCGCGCGTCGGGCACCAATGCGGTGCGCTACGGTACGATGAAGGACAACGTGCTGGCGCTGACGGCGGTGATGCCCGACGGCACGGTGGTGCATACCGGTTCGCGGGCGAAGAAGTCGTCGGCGGGCTACGACCTGACCCGGCTCCTGGTCGGCTCTGAAGGAACGCTCGGCATCATCACCGAACTGACGCTGCGGCTGTCGGGCATTCCCGAAGCCGTTGCCGGCGGCGTGTGCCCGTTCCCGGATATCGAATCGGCCTGCAACGCGGTCATCCTGACCATCCAGACGGGGCTGCCGGTTGCGCGGATCGAACTGCTCGACGAACTGACCGTGCGTGCCTGCAACGCCTATTCGAAGCTGTCGCTGAAGGAATCGGCGATGCTGTTCCTCGAGTTCCACGGCACCGAGGCGAGCGTTGCCGAACAATCTGCACGGTTTGCCGAGATCGCTGAGGAATATGGCGGCGGACCGTTCGAATGGGCGACGGTGGCGGAGGACCGCACCAAGCTGTGGTCGGCCCGGCACGATGCCTATTGGGCGTCGATTGCGTTGCGCCCAGGCTGCAAGGGCGTCTCCACCGACGTGTGCGTGCCGATTTCGCGGCTTGCCGAGTGCATGGCCGAAACCAAGGTCGATATCGCCGAGACCGGCCTTCTGGCACCGATCGTCGGCCATGTCGGCGATGGCAATTTCCATGTGCTCCTCTTGGTCGACCCGGAGAGCGCGGACGAGATCGACAAGGCGGAAGCGTTCATCGAGCGGCTCAACTGGCGGGCCATCGATATGGAAGGCACCTGCACCGGCGAACACGGCGTCGGCCAGGGCAAGATGAAATACCTCCACCGCGAGCACGGCAGCGGGCTCGACGTCATGCGGGCGATCAAGCGCGGCATCGATCCGCAGAACATCATGAACCCGGGCAAGATCCTGACGCTCTAGGGCGAACGGAACACGAGGCTCGCAAAGCAGGCAGAGATGACACGACACGAGCGGCCATGTCGCTGAACTCGATCTACCTCACGGTCGGCGGACTGATCATCGCGGCCTTGCTGGCGGCGCTTGTCGGGCCGTTGTTCGTCGACTGGAATGCCTATCGGGCGACCTTCGAGCGGCAGGCTGAACGGCTGGTCGGGCAGCAGGTCAAGGTGCTCGGCGAGGCGGAAGCGTTCCTGTTGCCGACGCCCTACGTCACCTTCACCGATGTGCGGGTGGGCGACGCGGAAAATCCGCTGATGATCGTGTCGCGGTTTTCCGCCCGGGTCGAGCTGCCGCCGCTCCTGAAGGGTGAGATCCGGGTCATCGATATGACGCTGGAGCGGCCGGACATCCGGCTTGCGCTCGACGAGGCTGGCAAGCTGATCACGCTCGGCGAAGCGCCCGACATTCCGGCCAAGCTGGCGCTTGCACCCGACGCGGTGGCGTTCGAGGAAATCCAGATCGTCGATGGCGCATTGCGACTGTCGAATGCCGCCAGTGGCCGCGTCGACGAGATCCGCGACATCGATCTGATGGTGGCAGCGCGTTCGCTGCGCGGCCCGTTCAAGGCCGATGGCGGGGCGACCATCGGCGGCGTGCGCCAGACCGTGTCGATCGCCACTGGCGCGACGGATGAAACCGGCCGGCTGCGCGTCAAGGCCAATGTCACGCCGGAGAGCGGGCCGGCCTCGCTGCTGCTCGACGGGCCGTTCGGGTTGACGGATGGTGTGCCGGGTTATGAGGGCACCTTCATCCTCGATCGGCCGGCAAACGAAGACCCGGAGACGGGAACAACCGAACTGCCGTGGCGGGCGGATGGCAATTTCGCCTTCTCCACCGAGCAGCTTGGCATCGAGAACCTCGAAATCACCTTCGGCACCGAGGATCGGCGGCTGACGCTGAACGGCACGGCAAGTGTCGGTCTCGGTCCCGAGCCGGCCTTCGATGTGGCGTTGTCCGCCAAGCAGATCGACATGGAGCGCATGCTTGGGCACACGGATGGCGCGGTTGAGGCTGCGACAGCGTCCGAGCAGATCGCGTCGCTCGTCGCGGCGATCAGGCGTTCGCCGGCTCCGCCGATCGGCGGGCGTTTGCGGCTCGATGTCGGCGGTGTCGTCGTCGGCGGCGGTGCCGTGCAGAATCTCAAGGCGGAGATCGCCACGACCGCGCGCGGCTGGCATCTTGGCGAGATCACCGCGAATGTTCCCGGCCGCACCGATCTGATGCTGTCGGGCGATCTGTCGGTGTACGGTTCGGGCGAGCCGCGTTTCGAGGGAACGCTGTCACTCGACGTGGGCCAGCCGGCGGGACTTGCGGCCTGGTGGCGGGCGAGCGATACGCTCGCCGGCAGTGCGCTTGAACCGTTCCGCGTCAATGGCCGGCTGACGGCGGGCACGGAAGGCGTGTCGCTGACCGAGGCGAGCCTGCGCACCGAACGCTCGCTGGCGCGTGGCGATTATCTGTGGCAGCCGGCCCGGCCCGACCGGCGAGCGACCTTCGCACTTGATGTGACCGCCGATCATCTGGAATCCGAACAGCTCGTTGCCGCGGCGCGGCTTGCCTTTGCGAAATTCGCCGATGCTGGCGCCCAGGGAGGCAATGAAGCCGCGCAGGGTGCTGGCGCCAATGTCTCGCTTCGTGTGGTGTCGGACCGGTTGCTGGTCGGCGACGTCGAGGCCGCCGGCGTCGAGGCGCTGGTCAGCTACACCGATCAGACGCTGAGCATCGACCGGTTGATCCTTGCCGATCTTGCCGGCGCCCGCGTCGTCGCCGACGGCACGATCCGCAACGTGGTGACGGTTCCCGACGGCGATCTCGATATCGCGGTGACCGCCAAGAGCGTCGACGGCATCGCGGCCCTGGTGGCGGACATGTTCCCCTCGTCCGACCTCGCGCGGCGGCTGGTCAGTGCATCGTCGCTGCTTGCGCCTGCTGTCATCTCCGGCCAGTTCTCGGGCCGCGCCGATGGTGATGTCACGGCCGCAACGCTCAAGGTCTCCGGCGAGGCCGGCGGCTCGGAACTCCGTTTCGACACCACCTTCGATGGTCGCGTCGACCGCTGGCGCGATGCCAATCTGACCGTCGATGCCAGCCTTTCGGGGCCGAACGGAACGCGGCTTCTCGGCCAGCTCGGTCTCGACGTTCTTCCGGTCGACATGAACGACAAGGGCCGGATCACGCTGAAAGCGTCCGGCAAGCCGGGCAAGAGCCTTACGATCGAGGCTGGTGGCGACATCGCCGGCAGCGCGTTCGCGGCAACGGGCGCGACGACCTTCCCGCCGCACGCGGCGATGACCTACGCGGTCGATGCGACGCTGAAGAGCCCGGATCTGACGCCGCTGGCGCTGATCACCGGGCGGGTTCTCCCGGTGCTGGCCGGCGAGGTTCCGGCGACGCTTTCGGCCCATATCGAGGGCGGCTCCGGCAAGGCGACGGTCGACAATCTGCAAGGCAGCATCGTCGATATCGCGGTGAGCGGTCAGGGCAGCGCCAATCTCGTTGGCGAAGCGCCGGTGTTCAAGGGCAAGCTGTCGCTCGCCGAGGTCGATCTTGCTTTCCTGAGCGAGCTGGCGCTCGGTGCCGACATCTGGAGCGGGCAGGCCGGAATGGCGGGCATGGCCGGCATGAGCGGTAACAGCCGCTGGCCGTCGGTGCCGTTCGGGCCGCCGTTGCTGGGAGCGTTGATCGCCGATTTCGACGTTGCGGCGGACAAGCTGTGGCTGGCACCGGATCGCGTGCTCGCCGGCGCGAAGTTCAAGCTGGCACTGTCGCCCGACGGGCTGGCGCTCGACCAGATTTCCGGTGGGATCTTCGGCGGCAAGGCATCGGGGACCCTGCAGGTCAACAGCGTCAAGGGCGCGGCGGGCCTGTCGGCGGCGCTCCGTGTCGATGATGGCGACGTTGCCGAGCTGATCGGCGAGGGTCTTTCGGCGCGCAGCGTTTCGGGACGTTTCGACGCAACGCTCGATCTCGATTCGACCGGCCGCAGCATCGCCGCACTGGTTTCCGAACTGGCCGGCAGCGGCACCTTTGCCGTGCGGGACGCTTCCGTTACCGGGTTCTCCGAGGAGGCTTTCCCGGCGGTTATCGCCGCGGTGGATGACGGCAGCGCCATGCGTGTCAGCGGTATCGACGAGACGGCGGTGGCGCGTGTCTTTGCCGAGACCTTCACTGCCGGGCGCACGCCCATCGAGAAGATTGAAGGGGTTCTGAGCCTCGCCTCTGGCACGGTCTGGGCGCGCAACGTCGCGCTCGGCACGGACGGCCTGTCGGCGACGGGCACACTGTCGTTCGATCTCGACGATTTCGGCTTCAACAGCGAATGGACCGTATCGCCGAAAGAACTTGCCGATCCGATCGACACCTCGCCGCCGCGCGTTAGCGTTCGCACCACGCTGCAGGGCGACCAGGGCGACACCAAATTCGATGTGGCGCCGTTGATGTCCTACCTCAATCTGCGCGCCTACGAACTGGAGCGGCGGCGCGTCGAGGCGCTGAAAGCGGAGATCATCGAGCGGGATCGGTTGACGCGGGAATTGCGGCGCATGCGCGAGGAGCAGCGCCGGCGGGATGCGGAACAGCTTCACCGCGAAGAAGAAGCGCGCGCGGCGGCAGAAGCCGAAGCGGCGCGGCGAGCGGCGGAAGAGGCGAGGGCTGCGGAACGACGGCAGGCGGAAGAAGTGCGACGCAAGCAGGAAGAAGAAGCCGCGCGCGCCCTGCGCGAGGCCGAGGAAGCGGCGCGCAAGCTGTTGCGGGACACGGCACCGGTTGGGCCGGGCGCGGCGGCCGAACCGGCGCCCCAGCCTTCACCCCTGGCGGATCCCCTGGCGAGCGAGATCGAGGCGGCGCTTGAGCGGGCCGGCGGGCGCGACACGACAGCAATTCCTGCGACAGAGCCGGTGCCGACGGCATCGGGTGCTCCGCTTGATCCTTTGCCGCAAGGTGTCGATATCGCCCCGGCACCGGGCGCGATCCGGCTTCCCGATACGCTTCCCGCAAGTCCGCCGCCGGCGACGACATCGTTGCCCGGCGTGTCGAGCAATCCCGGCGCCATTCTGCGCGATCCGCTGGTGCTCTATCCGCAGCAACGTGCGACTGCGAAGCCGAAACCGGCGGCGCCCAAGGGGCGCTATATCGAGGGCGCCGGCGGCCGCCTGATCCTGATGCCGAACTGATCGGTTTCGCGGGCGACCTTGCGCCGCGCTCCGGATCAGTCGTTTTCCATGTCGCGGTAGTGGGACAACACCGCACAGCGGATTGCCGAAGCCAGATTGGCGTGCGGTTCGAGGCTGTCGATGTCGGCGATCAGGGCCGGCAGCGAGAGGCCACGCCGGTCCGCCATTTCAGTCAAGGCGTCCCAGAAAAGCGGCTCGAGCGCGAGGCTCGTGCGATGGCCGTTGATGGTGAGGGAGCGCTTCTGCATGGCGCCGCGCTCAGTCCCCGGACGGTTCGTCTGTGGAGGCGTCCCGGTCGCGGCGGTGAGCGTCGATGTCACGGCGGGCCTTGTCGTCGCGCGCCTTGGTCAGCGACTTTTCCGCCTTGGTGCGGCCGAACCGGGTGCGGTTTGCCGCCGCCTCGGCCTCGCGCTCCGTGCGAGCCTTCTTTTTGCGCGCCTGGCGCAGATTGACGATCTCGGCGCCCATCGGCCCGGTCAGGTCTTCTTGCGGAAAGCGTCGAGGGAAACGACTTCGGCGCCGGCGGCCTTGTCATCGTCGCTCTTCTTGTCGTCGTCGCTTTTCGCCTCGTCGCCATTGGCGGCGGCCGGCGCCTCGCTTTCGGCGACTTCCTCGATGTCGACGGTTTCGTTGAGGTGTTCGGCGAGTTGCGCCGCCTCCTCGTTTTCCAGGATGGCGACGCGCATCGCCTCTTCCTCATCTCCCGTCTCGCCGTCTTCGGCCGGATTGTACGGCTCGAACTGCAGGTGAAATTGCACGGAGGGGTCGAAGAAGCCCTTGATGGCGGAGAACGGAACGTGGAGTTTTTCCGCCACGCCGCCGAATGACAGGCCGACCTCGAAATAGGTCTCGGTGACGATCAGGTCCCAGAACTGGTGTTGCAGCACGATCGTCATCTCGGCTGGATACTCACCGAGCAGACGCGGCGAGATCACCACGCCGGGCGCCGTGGTCTCGAAGGAGACATAGAGGTGATGTTCGCCGGGAAGGCCGGTTTTGCCCACTTCGTTCAGCACTTTGCGAACGATGCCGCGCAACGCGTCCTGGACGAGAATGTCGTAGCGGATGAGATCTTCTGCCATCGAGGCTGCCATAGACGTTCGGGAGAATCGCTTGAGCGGAGCATGGCCCGGTTTGGCCAAAAAGCAAAGTGGGAGCTTCTGTTGCCAGGTGCTCCCGAACCCCGCCTTACCCTGCTACAGGCAAGGGCTTAAAAGAGACTGTCGGACCGCATTACGCAGCCAGACGGGCCTCAGCATAGTTGTCGTTTGCAACTATTGTAACGGCCCGATAACGGCGGAACCATGCCGAACGAAAACACAGCCTTTACGCCCTCGTCGATCCTATTTCGCCCCCGCCGCAGCCCGCTCGTCCGAGTGGTAAGCCGTTGCCGGCTTGGCCCTTCAGGCCCTCTCAGGTCTACGGGCTGTGGTGGAGGCGCCGGGTACCGCCCCCGGGTCCGATAGGTTTATTACGCAGGTCATTTATCGTCATAGCCGGCTGACGCCAGCATCGCTAATATAGGTGGTCCGCCTTGGGGTGAAAAGCCCCGGACGCCAAAGCCCGACAATTCTCGCGGCGTATGGCGTGTGTGCTCGGCCCGCAAAAAACGGTGTTCATGCCCCATTCTCCCCCGTCTCTTCCGTCTTCTGCCGCTTCCGGATCGAGCGACCCGGCGGGTGCGTGCGAGGAGACGGCTGGTTTGATGGCCGAAAATGGTGGGGAAAACGGCGAAAGCGGTGTGGCGCACGGTGCCGCGTGGTCGCCTGCCTGGCTGATCATTGCGGCGCTTGTGCTGTTCGTCCTCGCCGTCGTGGCCGGCATGTTTGCCGGTCTGGTCGCGGCCGTCGTCGCCGACGCGGCGGGCTGGTTGCCCGGTACGTTCGATCTTTCCATGCGGCGATTGCAGATCATGCCCGGCGAGGGTCTCGGGCCGATCGTGTTGCTGCTGACCTTTTCGGCTCTGGTTACGCAATTGGTGCTGGTTGCCGGCGCCATTCTGCCGGCCGCGCGTGCCAGCGGCGTGTCGCGGGGCAAGGCGCTCGGGTTGGTGCGGCCTCGCGGGCTCGGCGCTGGCGGCTATGCCGCCTTTGCCGTGGCGTTGGCGGCCTATGCGGTCGGCGCGGATGCAGTGTTGACGGCATGGGTTGGCGAGGCCGCGCTCGATTGGCCGTTCGCCTCGATCGGGCTTGCGGCGCTGCCCTATCTCGTCGTGCTGTGTGTGATCGCGCCGTTTGCCGAGGAGCTTGTCTTTCGCGGCTGGTTCCTCGTCGGTCTGCGATGTCACTGGCGGCCGTGGACGGCGATTGCCGTCAGTGGTCTGCTGTGGGCGGATCTGCACATGTTCGAGGACCCGCTGAAGGCGATCCTTCTGTTCGTGCCGGGCCTCGCCTATGCCTGGCTGAGACTGAGAACCGGGTCGATCTGGCCACCGGTCATCTTTCACGTCATGCACAATGTGATCGTGATCGGGATTACCTGGGCGCGGGCATCTGGCAGTTTCGGCTAGCGCCGCCGTTAGGCGTGGAAAGAGCTGCGAGGCAGGACGCGCGGGCTTGCGTCTTTGGCCCGCTCGGCCATTGTGTTCGCTCACCTAGAGCGCGTCGCATTTGTCCGTTACGGGTAACGCGCTCCAGCTTGTTGTTTTTTCGCGCTTTCCCAAAAAGTCTGTCAACTTTTTGGGAAAGCGCGAAAAGCGAATCGGAGGATCTACGGCGGTGCGCGCCTATCTCGATCTTTTGCAGCGAATTCTCGACGAAGGCGTCGACAAGGAGGACCGCACCGGCGTCGGCACCCGTTCGGTGTTCGGCCACCAGATGCGGTTCGATCTGGCCGACGGCTTTCCGATGCTGACCACCAAGAAGCTGCATCTGAAATCGATCATCCACGAATTGCTGTGGTTCCTTGCCGGCGACACCAATGTGGCGACGCTGAACGCGGTCGGCGTGTCGATCTGGGATGAATGGGCTGACGAGAACGGCGATCTCGGTCCGGTCTACGGCCGTCAGTGGCGCTCCTGGGCGACGCCGGACGGCAAGAGCATCGACCAGATCAGCTGGGTGCTCGAGGAAATCCGGCGCAATCCGGATTCGCGCCGGCTCATCGTGTCGGCCTGGAACCCGGCCGATATCGAGCACATGGCGCTGCCGCCTTGCCATTGCCTGTTCCAGTTCTACGTCGCCGACGACCGGTTGTCGTGCCAGCTCTACCAGCGCTCGGCGGACGTGTTCCTTGGCGTGCCGTTCAACATCGCTTCCTACGCGCTCTTGACCATGATGATGGCGCAGGCGACCGGCCTGAAGGCGGGCGATTTCGTGCATTCGTTCGGCGACGTGCACCTCTACCGCAACCATTTCGACCAGGCACAGCTGCAGCTCAGCCGCGAGCCACGCGCGCTGCCGACCATGACGCTCAACCCGGATGTCACCTCGCTGTTCGACTTCACTTTCGAGGATTTCACGCTGACGGATTACGATCCGCATGCGCACATCAAGGCGCCCGTCGCCGTCTAGAGCATCGTGCAGCCAATTGGGACAGTTGGTGTCGACCAAGATGCGGCAAAACAAATAGATAGAGTGTTCTGCCGGTTCAATCCGAATGCGAAATTCTGTAGGGAAATCCATGAGCCTGACGATCCGTCCCGCACGCGCCGGCGATGCCGGCCTCATCCTCGCGCTGATCCGTGAGCTTGCCGACTACGAGAAGCTCGCCCACGAAGTCGTCTGCGATGAAGCGATGCTGGAAGCGTCATTGTTCGGCGATACGCCGCGCGTGTTCAGCGACATCGCCGAATGGGACGGCGAGCCGGCCGGTTTCGTGCTGTGGTTCTACAATTATTCGACCTTCCTCGGCCGTCACGGCCTCTATCTCGAGGATTTGTTCGTGCGGCCGAGCCATCGCCGCTACGGCATCGGCACGTCGCTGCTGAAGCATCTCGCGCAGCGTTGCGTCGACGAGGGGCTCGGACGGTTCGAGTGGTCGGTGCTCGACTGGAACGCGCCGGCGCGCGACTTCTACAAGGTGCTCGGCGCGGACTCGATGGACGAGTGGATCGGCCAGCGGGTCACCGGTGAAGCGCTTGCAAAGCTCGCGGGAGGCAAGTCGTGAGCGCCGATGTCATGCTCGTCGCTGCGGTTGCCGAAAACGGCGTCATCGGCCGGGATGGCGACATGCCCTGGCGGTTGTCGACAGATCTGAAGCGCTTCAAGGCGCTCACCCTCGGCAAGCCGATGATCATGGGGCGCAAGACCTTCGAGTCGATCGGCAAGGCATTGCCCGGCCGTGACACGGTCGTGGTCACGCGCTCCACCGACTTTGCTGCCGACGGTGTCCTCGTTGCCCATTCGCTCGATGAGGCACTCGTCGTTGCGCAGGAATGCGCCGCCACGCGCGGGGCTGATGAAATCGCCATCGTCGGCGGTGGCGACATCTACGCGCAGGCGATGCCGCTGGCGACGAGACTCCACATCACGCATGTCCATGCAAGCCCGGACGGGGATACGATTTTCCCTCAGATCGATGCCGCTGAATGGGCTGCATCGCACACCGAAGATGTCCCGGCAGGCGAGCGCGATACGGCCTCAACACGCTATGTCGTTTACGAGCGGCGCTAACGATAGCGCCATTCGCCCGTTGAAGTTTTGCCCGCAGTGCCCAAATTGGACGGAACGGTCTGGGTCCCGCTGTTAGGCAAACAGTCGGATTTCCGGGCATTTCGTTGAAACACTGGGGTATTTCCCCTATAAACCGCGGCCAGAACATGGTTTCGGCCTCGGTCGAACAGGATGCCGGTTCGGCAAAGCAATCCGGAGAGAGAACATATGCCTTGGAGCAACCAGAACGGCGGAGGCTGGAAGGGCGGCGGCAACGGCGGCCCTTGGGGCTCCGGCGGCGGCAACAATGGCGGTCCGTGGGGTCAGGGACCCCAGCGCGGCGGCGGTGGCGGCGGTGGTAACCAGCCGCCCGATCTCGAGGAGTTGCTGCGGCGCACGCAGGACAAGCTGCGCACCGCGTTTCCGAGCGGTCCGGGCTCGACGCTGGTCGTTATCGGTGTGATTGCCGCGATCCTCCTTCTGTGGGGCGTTAAGGCGGTCTACCAGGTGCAGCCGGACGAGGTCGGCGTCGAACTTCTCTTCGGCAAGCCGAAGAACGAAATCAGCGGCCAGGGCATTCACTTCCACTGGTGGCCGGTCGAGACGGTCGAAAAGGTCAAGATCATCGAAAACAAGGAGCAAATCGGCTCCTTCGTCGGTGGCGTCGACCGCCGTAACACCGATGACAGCGGACTGATGCTGTCGGGCGACCAGAATATCGTCAACGTCGATTTCTCGGTGCTGTGGCGGGTCCAGGACCCGGGTCCCTATCTCTTCAATGTGCGCGCGCCGGGAGATCTGGTGCGCCGTGTCGGCGAAAGCGCGATGCGTGAAATCGTCGGTCGCCGCCCGGCGGAAGACGTGTTCCGTCGCGATCGTGAAGGCATCGAAGCCGACGTGCTGGCGCTGATGCAGTCCTCGCTCGATTCCTACAAGGCCGGCATCGCGATTTCGGGCGTCAAGCTGGAGGCGGCGGAACCGCCGACCGAAGTGGCGGACGCGTTCGAAGAAGTGCAGCGCGCCGAGCAGGATGAGGATCGCTTCATGCGGGAAGCCGAACGCTACCGTAACCAGCGTCTCGGCGAGGCGCGCGGTAAGGCGTCCGAGATCCGTGAAGAGGCGAAGGGCTACAAGGGCCGCGTCACCAAGGAGGCCGAAGGTGAAGCGCAACGCTTCCTGTCGGTCTACAACGAGTATGCCAAGGCCGCGGACGTGACCAAGAAGCGTCTCTATCTGGAGACCATGGAACGCATCCTCAACAGATCCAACAAGGTGATTCTCGAGGGCAATGCGGGATCGGGCGTGCTGCCGTACCTGCCGCTGACCGAGTTGACCAAGGGCACCCGTGGAGAGGCCGCGAAACAATGAAGAAGCTACCGATCTTTCTGGCCGGCCTCGCTGTCATCGCCGGCCTCGTCTATTCGTCCATCTTTGTCGTCAACGAGCGTGATCAGGCGATCGTGACCCGCTTCGGCGAGATCCGCCGGGTGATCACGGAGCCGGGCCTCTATTTCAAGGTGCCGACCAATATGGTTGAAGCCGTGCAGATCGTCGAAGACCGGCTGCTGCGGTTCGACCTGCGCAACATCAACGTGCAGGTGAAGGACGGCAAGCGCTACGTCGTCGATGCCTTCATGGTCTACAAGATCACGGATCCGCGGGCCTTCCGCGAGAACGTGTCGGGTAGCCTGCAGCTCGTCGAACAGCGTCTTGAAACCCGCCTCAACGCGGCCCTGCGCCGGGTCTACGGTCTCAGGAGCTTCGAAGCGGCGTTGTCGGAAGAGCGCGGTGCGATGATGCGCGACGTGCGCGACCAGATCCGTCCCGAAGCGAGCAATCTGGGCATCGATATCGTCGACGTGCGTATCCGCCGGACCGACCTTCTGCCGGAAGTCAGCCAACAGACCTTCGAGCGCATGAAGGCGGAACGCCTGGCGATCGCCGCTCAGCTTCGTGCCCGCGGGCGTCAGGAAGCGCTGCGCATCCGGGCCGAGGCCGATCGCGAAGCGGTCGTGACCGTCGCCGACGCCCAGCGTGAATCCGAGATCCTGCGCGGTGAAGGCGAAGGCGAGCGCAATCGCATCTTCGCCGAGGCCTACACCAAGGATCCCGAGTTCTTCGCCTTCTATCGCTCGATGAAAGCGTATGAGACGGCGATCGAAAACACCGACACCACCATGGTGCTGTCGCCGGACAGCGAGTTCTTCCGCTTCTTCCGGGATTCCGAAGGTGCGGCTCAGGCAGCACCCGCAGCACCGCAGGCGCCTGCCGTTCAGCCGGCGCAATGAGCGACCTTGCCGTCGCCATCGGCCTCGTCCTGGCAATCGAGGGCACGCTCTATGCCCTCATGCCGGGCGGGCTGAAGTCGATGATGCGGCAGATGCAGTCGGTCCCGGACCAATCGCTCCGGGTGGCCGGGCTGATTGCGTTGTCGCTCGGGGTTCTCATCGTCTGGCTGGTCCGCGGCTAGCCGCGGACCGGAAAACGCGGCGGGACCAATGCTTGAAATCTTCGTCGATGCCGATGCCTGTCCGGTCAAGGATGAGGTGATGCGCGTGGCCGGCCGCCACGCCATGCGCGTTCATATGGTCGCCAACAGCTGGATGCGGCTCGACAACGATCCGCTGATCAACCGGGTCATCGTGCCCGAGGGTCCCGACGCCGCCGACGACTGGATCGTCGAACATTGCGGCGCCGGCGACGTTGTCATCACAACGGACATCCCGCTTGCCCGGCGTTCGCTGGAGAAGGGCGCGACGGCGATGCGGCCGACCGGCAAGATGTTCGACGAGGGCAATATTGGCATGGCGCTCGCCATGCGCGACCTGACCGCCGATCTGCGCGATGCCGGCGTCATTCGCGGTGGCGGGCCGTCGTTCTCCAAGCAGGACCGCTCGCGGTTTCTCAGTGCGCTCGAAAATGCCATCCGCGCAATCAAGCGGCAGCACGCTTCGGGCTGACCAGCTTCTTCCAAGAATTCAGAAAATCTTGTCGACGATCGGAACAGCGAGCAGCGCTTTCCAGAGCCCCGGGACGGGCAGGTGATGGGTGACCGGGCGCGTTGTGCGGTCCATCTGGTCGATGACGCCCATGAGGCGCGCGTTTTGGCGCTTGCTCAGGATCAGAAACGCATTTTCCGTGTCGTGGATGAAGGAGCGCTTGTTGAAATTGACGGAGCCGACCACCGAAAGCTCGCCGTCGATCAGCAGCAGTTTGGCGTGCAGGATGGTGTCGGGCTGGGTGTTCTCGTGGATGGCGATCCGCTCATAGTGGCGGTTGATGAAGCGCTTGTTGACCTGGCTGAGGATCTTGCCGGCGATGTCGCCCTCAAGATCGATGCGGGTGAGGATGCGCATGCGAACGCCGCGGTCGAGCGCGCGGTCGATGGCCGCTTCGATGGCTGGCGGCGGATTGAGATAGGGATTGACGATGTCGATCGAGTGTTCGGCGCTGTCGATGAGGCGAACATAGAGCCGCGCGAGCGCGTGGCCGTCGGCATAGGGAACGGAAACCACCTGTCGCATCAATGTGCGGCCGGCGATCTCGGCGGGTGCGATCTGGCGATTGCTGCGCACGATATGGGCCGGACGGCGCGACAGGAATGTGGTCGCGTCCCTGTTCCAGACGCTCAGGATCTGAGCTGCGATCCGCTCGGCATGGAACCGGCCGCGCAGGCGGATGTCGAAATCGCGGTAGTAGACGAAGGGGTTCAGAGACCGATAGCCCTTTGTGTACTGGTTCAGGTCGCCCCAGCGTGACAGGTCGGCCGGATCGCGGAACAGATAGCTGTCCTGAATGTTGCGACCGCCGAGAATGACGACGTTGTCGCGGTCGCGGCGGCTGAGCGTTACCAGGGTCTTGATGTGCTGCACACGGTGCAACTGGGCCAGCCGTTCGGCGACGCCGGCGCCTGGCGGCGCCTTCCAGCGATGTATGTCGATGTGAATGTTGGGGTGGTCGCGCGCGAGGCTGTCGAGGAATGCGCGGTCCTTGTCGTAGGTCTGGGCGGCGGCGACGAGGATGCGCACCGGCGTTCCCCGGTCGGCATGGTGGGCGAGCAGTCGGCCAATCACCTGGCCGCTGAAATCGCTTTTCACCGCAAGCGAGGAAATGAAGATTGCCTCGAGACGCGGGGCGTTGGCGAATGATAGCGGGGCGAACGGATCCTGCGCCTCGATGAAGGCACGCGACAGCGGGTGCCCGAGCAGGGCCTCACTCTTGGCTGCGAACCCTTGAACGGCTTGCGGGTAGAGGTCGATGCCGGTTGCGGGGAGGATGCAGCTTGCCGCCGGTTCATTGGCCTCGAAGAAAATCCGGGCAGGGCCGCTGAGGCGGTCGCCATGCGGGATGACGCAGGTATCGATACGGCGGTCGAGCGCGGAAAAGGCGTCGGTAAAGCGATTGTTGCGGACGATCCGAAGGTTGGCTTCCGTTTGCCCGCCGGGCAGATGCCAGGCGAGTTCGCATGACGTGACCGACGGGCCAAGCCGCAGATAGGGGGCAAGCGTCGAGCGCGACGTCGCGTGGACCGTGACGACGAAGCGTTCTCCCGGTGCCTTGATGGCGCGTGCCGATCCCTCATGCAATTCGCTCGGCCCGTCGCATCTGCCTTTCACGATCGCGGCCGGGGCACCCGGTTTGATTCTTGCGGAGACGACGAGGCGACGGGTCGGACGCAGCCGCAGGTCGAGCGCGGTCGCGTCGGTATCGGCAATCGTCAGGATGGCGGTCGCGTCGACGTTGTCGGGGTGATCGAGGCCGACGGCGCGGACCGCATGGCGCCAGGGCGTTTCGAGATCGCCGGTCTTTGCGACGAAGCCGAGTCCGCCGCTGTCGGACGGGCTGAACGCGTCGGCGGCGACGTTTCGCTCGAGCTGGCGCACCAGTCCGCCCTGTTTCAGATGGGCGATCGCATAAGGACCGAGAGGGCGGCCCGGGTCGGCCGGACCCCTGGTGCGGTTCAGATGGTCCTTGCCGAGGCGGGCCATGTCGAGGAGGAGCTGGCGCTCGTAAGCGTCCTGTGCGGCGCTTGTCGCGGCGCTAGGGGGAGGCGCATCGCCGGCAACAGACGGTGCCGACGTGCAGGCGCCAAGCGAGGGGGCTGCGAGGCATTCATTGGTCGGGCCCGGTTGGTTGGCGCAGCCCGCCAGCGACAAAAGGCAGGCAACAACAACCCCGCCGCCAAAACCAGCAACGCCGCGCGTCCGCCTTCCGCGTCCTTTGTCCGCCGTTGCCATCGGCTCCAATCGGCCAGTTCGGTTCCCGTCACCGCACCCTGTCGCCGCCAGATGGCCTCATCAAGGCAGCAGCTCGGGTGCGCCCGTTTCCGGACGTTTCTCGATTCGCCGACCATAACAAAGGAATTATGTCTTTGTCTGCCGTAGCGTTAGCCGAATTCCTTTTGCCGGCATCGTAACGGCGAGAGCATTTTCCGTGAGTACTGAATCACCAAAAATGCTTTATCTCTCTGTTTTGCCGCGCATTCTCTTCCGAAAAGTCTGTCAACTTTTCGCTGACGCGGCCCTTCGGTTCGGGAATGCGCTCTAGCCCGAACGGTCGCCCTTTTGCAGTGCGATCATGATCAGCGCCAGCACGGACGAGCCGATCATCAGCAACAGCGACACCGCGTTGAGCGCTGGCGTCGATCCTTCCTTCAGCCGGTCGAACATGGTGATGGTGAGCGGCGCATCGGAGCCGACCAGCATCAGCGTGGTGTTGAAGTTCTCGAAACTCATCAGGAAGGCAACGATGGCCGCGCCGCCAATCGCGGGCTTGAGGAACGGCAACGTCACGGTGCGCACCGCCTCAAGCGGCGTGGCGCCGAGATTGAGGGCGGCTTCTTCCAGCGCGTTGTCGAACTTCTTCAACCGGGCGGCGATGACCAGCGTCGCGATCGTGGTGATGAAGGAAAACTGGCCGAGCACGACGAGCAGGAGGCCCGGACGCAGCGCTTCCAGTTCGTAGTTGGTGGCGTCTTCGATGCTGTTCACAAGCCCGTTGGTGAAGACGAGGATCGAGATGCCGAGGATGATGCCGGGGATGACCAGCGGCAGGAGCATGAAGAGGTAGAGCACGTTCTTCAGCGGGAAGTCGCGGCGTTCGAACAGGAAGGCGTTGCAGGTGCCGACGCCGACCGACAGAACCGAAACCCAGATTGCGACGAACAGCGAGGTGCCGATCGAGCGCATGATGGCGCGGTCGTGGAAAATGCCGAGCTGCGGTTCGGTGTCGTTGAAGAACCAGTTCCAGGTGAAGCCTTCCCAGGGAAGCGAGGGGAACAGGCTGTCGTTGAAGGCGAACACCGAGACGACGACGAGCGGCAGCGCGAGATAGAGGAAGAACAGCACCACATAGGCGTTGTAGGTCGCGGTGATGAAGCGGCTTTGCTTGATGGTCGGGATCATTGGCTCACCCCATCGTCTTCGACAGTGTCTGACCGGTCAGCTTCAGTCCGGTCCACACGATGAGGGAGGAAAGCCCGAGCAGCAGGAAGCCAAAGGCGGCGCCCTGTTCCCAGTTAAAGCGGGTGATGAACTGGGCGTAGATCTGTTCGGTGAACCACAGACTGCTCTTGCCGCCCAGCAGGATCGGGGTCAGGTAGTTGCCCAGCGACAGCATGAAGACGACGATCGAGCCCGACACCATGCCGGGGACGGCGTGCGGGATGACAATCTCGCGCAGCACCGCAAAGCCATTGCCGCCGAGATCGTAGCCGGCCTCGATCAGTGCGTCGTCGAGGCTTTCGAGGGTCGTTACCAGCGGCACGACCATGAACAGCATCGAGGTGTAGACGAGGCCGACCATGATGGCGGCGTCGTTGTAGAGGAATTCGATCGGCCGATCGGCGAGGCCCATCCATTGCAGCAGATTGCTGACGATGCCGGTTTCGCGCAGCAGGATCATCCAGCCGAAGGTGCGAACCAGTTCGCTGACCCAGAACGGCACGAGGCACAGCAGGAACAGCGTCGTCTGCAGCCGGCCCTTGGCGATCTTGGCGATGTAGTAGGAGATCGGGAAGGCGATCAGCAGCGTGATCGCTGTTGCCGCGATCGACATGATCGCGGTGCGCGCGAAGGTGTTCCAGTAGAGCGGCTCGGTGAAGAACGTCATGTAGTTCGCGAAGCTCGTCTGGTACTGGCGCACGCCGATCTTTTCCTGCAGCGACAGGATGAACATGTCGACATGCGGGATGAGGATCAGCGCCGAAAGCCAGATGACGAGCGGCGCCATCAACAGGAGCAGGCCGAGTTTTCCGCGCGCTGCCATCACTCGGCCTCTTCCGATCCGAGCGCGAAGCAGCGGGCCTGCTCGTGACGCCAGCCGATATGGATCTTCTGACCGCGCTGCAGGCCGCGGAACTCGCCGGTCTGCGGCAGGGCAACGTCGATTTCCCCGCCATAGGCCGGATCGCGCACCAGGACGTGGCTGTTGGCGCCGTTGAACAGGACGCTCTCGACCACTCCCTGCACGCGGTTGTCCATGTCGGCGATGCCGGCTTCGTCGAAGGACAGGCGGACGGCTTCGGGGCGGACGAAGATCTGCACCGCATCGCCCTTGGAAAAGACCTGACCGTTCGGTTCGGCGACGAAGGCGAGGCCGTCTTCCGTACGCATCTTGATGCCGCCGGCATCGACCTCGTCGACGGTGCCGCGCCAGCGGTTGGAATCGCCGACGAAACCGGCGACGAAGGCGGTCTGCGGGTCGTAATAGAGGTCGCGCGCGGAGCCGACCTGCTCGAACACACCGTTGTTCATGACCGCCACCTGGTCGGACATGACGAGCGCTTCGGACTGGTCGTGGGTGATGTAGATGAAGGTGGTCTGGAACTGCGATTGCAGCTTCTTCAGTTCAACCTTCATGTGCTCGCGCAGCTTCAGATCGAGCGCGCCGAGCGGTTCGTCGAGCAAAAGGACGTCGGGTTCGAGCACCATGCAGCGGGCAATGGCGATGCGTTGCTTCTGGCCGCCGGACAGCTGGTCGATGCGGCGCTTGCCGACATCGGGCAGGCCGACGCGCTCGAGAACGGCGTCGACCTTGGCCGCGATCTCGGCCTTCGGCGTGCCGCGGCGGCGCAGGCCATAGGCGATGTTGTCGGCGATGTTCATCATCGGGAACAAGGCGAGGTGCTGGAACACCATGTTCACGGGGCGCCTGTTCGGCGGCACCTCGAGCATCGAGCGACCCTTGATGAGGATGTCGCCTTCGCCGGGATCGAGAAAACCGGCAACCATGCGCAGCAGCGTGGTCTTGCCGCAGCCGGACGGCCCGAGGATCGAGAAGAAACTTCCGTGGGGGACCGAAAAGGACACATCCCGGACGGCGGTGAAATTGCCGAACGATTTGGTCACGTTGCGGCACTCGAGGTCGGGCGTGGTGTTTTCGGTCATGCTCATGAATTCAAACCATCAAAGGAAAACGGCACCCGGGGAAGCCGGGTGCCGTCGCGTCGTAATCAGTTGGCGGCCTTGACGCGATCAAGCACGGCGCCTTCGAGATCCTCGAGGCCGGCCGGAACGGTCGGGTACCACTTGATGTTGTCGATGGCTTCCGGCGGGAAGCTCTTCTGGAAGCGGGCCTTCAGCGCGTCGTCGGCGAATTCGTCAGCGCCCTTGGAGGCGGTGAAGTTGCCGGCGGACGCCGTGATCATGGCCGCGATCTTCGGCTGCATGACGAAGTTGATCCACTTGTAGGCGGCATCTTCCGCCTTGGTCTTCTTCGGCAGGGCGAAGGTGTCGATCCAGCCGAGCGCACCGGACTTCGGCGCGACGAAGGTGATGTCGGCGTTGTCGGCGTTCAGCTTCCAGCCGCCGGTGTCCCAGGCCATGGCCGCGACGACTTCACCCGAGCGAACCAGGTTGAGCAGCTCGTCGCCGCCCGACCAGTAGGTCTTCACATTCGGCTTGCATTCCATCAGCTTGGCTTCGACCTTGCCGAGGATCTCCTCATACTTCGCCTTGTCGGCGTAGGCCGCGAACGGATCCATGCCCATGGCAAAGGCGAAGCCGATCAGGGTCGGGCGCTTCAGGCGATAGGAGACCTTGCCCTTGACGTCGTCATTGCACAGGTCGGTGTAGTCCATGACCGAACCGGCCTTGGCGGTGTCGAGCACGAGGCCGCTGGTGCCCCAGACGTGCGGTACGCCGTAGACCTTGCCGTCGACGGTGGTGTTGCCCTTGGTGGCTTCCAGCATCGAGGGGATGAACAGCGCGGCGTCGATCTTTCCAAGGTCGATCGGCTTGTAGATGTCATATTCGAGCTGGGCGCCGGAGATGCGGTCCTGGCTCGGCTGGGCGAGGTCGAAGCCGCCGCCGCCGGTGGCGCGCAGCTTGGCGATCATTTCCTCGTTGTTCGACTTGGTCACCTCGACCGTGATGCCGGTCTCCGCGGTGAACATCTCGACGACCTTCTCGGGTGCGTAACCGCCCCAGGTCAGCAGGCGAAGGGTTTCGGCCTTGACGGCGGTGGCGGAAAACGCAAGTGCGGCTGCTGCGCACAACAGCCCCAGTTTCAATGATTGGCGTTTTGCGAACATGGTAGTGCCTCTCCTATGGGTGAGTGCTTTTTGGAATTCGGTTTTGGATTCGGCCAGGAAGCGAAAAGAAGGAACGTCCTGCCTCCACAGGACGTGCGGCTGGCTCTGTGATCCGAGCCTTGGACCTTAGTATTACAGGGGTTGCTCGGGTTGAAAAGCCGGTCCGTGGAAAAAAGACGTTCACGGCGCGCACGTTAGCGGCATCGGATGACGGTTCTATGAAGCTTTTGCGACGGGCCTGTGGGCAACGCGAGCATGCGCCGGGCGCCGGCAAATGTCGGCCACGTCCGTTGATCGTTGCGACAAGGAGGACAATATGTCCTCTGTGATCGGAGCCGGCGATGATGTCTCAAGTCGCCTGACTGGGGCGGAACCCGTTTTCGCAACGTCCCGCGCGGTCCGTCTTTGGCGGGCCGGATACCGGACGACACTATGAGAGGATAGTATGGTACGCATTCTCAGCGTCTTCATTTCGCTGTTCCTTGCCGTTGGCATCGCGGCCGCCGCCGACGATCTGCAGATCAAGGATCTTGTCGAGGGCACCGGCGCCGAGGCGATCGCGGGCGTCGGCGTTTCGGTGCACTACACCGGCTGGCTGATGGACGGCACGAAGTTCGATTCCAGCCGTGATCGCAATCAACCCTTCATGTTCACGCCGGGAGCCGGCCGGGTCATTCCGGGCTGGGAAAAGGGCGTCGTCGGCATGAAGGTCGGCGGCAAGCGCGAGCTGATCATCCCGCCTGAGCTGGGCTATGGCGCGCAGGGCGCGGGCGGCGTCATTCCGCCGAACGCGACGCTGAAATTCGAGATCGAACTGCTCGATATCGTCAAGCCGAAATACAACGATCTGAACAACGACCAGCTGCGCCAGAAGCTGGCCGCCGGCGTCAAGATCGTCGATATCCGCCGTCCCGAGGAATGGCAGCAGACCGGTGTGGTCGAGGGCAGCCACCTGCTGACGGTGTTCGACAAGCGCGGCCGGGTGAATCCCGACTTCCTGAAGAAACTGGGTGAGATTGCTTCGCCGGACGACGAAGTCATCCTGATCTGCCGTACCGGCAATCGCACCGAAGCGGTGTCGAAGTACCTGTCCGAGAAGGCCGGCTACGGCAAGATCGACAACGTCAAGAACGGGATCACGCGCTGGATCAAGGAAGGTAACCCGGTGACCAAACCGGCGATGCCGGAGTCCTGCTGGCTGTGCTGAGGATTCTCGAGTTTCCTGCCAGGTGATCATTCGCCGGCAGGGCAGGAGCAAGAAGGGCGGGCCCTGACGGGTCCGCCCTTTTTCGTGCAAGCATGGGTGGGGCTCGATGCGCTCAGGCGGCAATTCCGCCGGACAACAACGATTGGATCGTGCCGTCCTCGTCCTCCGACTGGTAGGCGCTGAGTGCCATGTTGAGCAGGCTGAGGGCCGCCTCGTTGGCCGCCTGGGCAGCAGTCGTTTCGTCCTCCTCGTCGTCTTCTTCCTCACCGGAGGAGGGCGGCGGACCGCCAGGACCGCCAGGACCACCGGGGCCACCCGGTCCACCGGGGCCGGCTGGCGGGCCCATGCTTTCGAGGAAGGACGCCGTCTCCTCCTCGCTGATCGAGCCGTCGCCATCCTCGTCAACCAGCGCGAACAATTCCTCGAGGGTCTCGGAATCGATCTCGCTGGCGGCATTTTCGGAGAACTCGTCGAGCGTGATGCTGCCGTCGCCGTCGCTGTCATTGGCGGCAAAGACATCTTCCGCGCTTGGCGGAGGAGGCGGAGGCGCCATGCCGCCGCTGGCGATCATCTGCGTCATCACCTGCATCGCCTGCATGCGTTCCTGCATGGCGGCGTCGAAGCTGTCCTTTTCCTCGCTCGTCACGGTGCCGTCGGAATCGGCATCCATGGCGTTGAAGAGTTCTTCGGCGCGTTCCTGACCGCGCGCGCTTGTCGCCCCAGGCATCGACGACTGCATCTCGTCGAGCGTGATGCCGCCGCTGCCGTCGCTGTCTATCTGTGAAAAATCGGGAGGTTGAGACGGTCCGCGCATCATCTGCGAAGACATCATGCTCCCTAAACCCGAAACGCCAATCATGATAGGCCTCCTTTCTGTCGCACCGCATTCTGCGGCTGTACGACTTTGGCGGCGGCGCTGTTTAAGGGGCTATTAACGCTCTTTTTATGGGTTTTACCGGGGCATTACTGTTCGTTTCCAAGTCCACGAATGGAAAAGAAACGAAACAATTTTCTTGTTTTTCTTTGCCGGAGACCGGTGAGAACAGGCGTCACTTCGGGGCGAGCGGCAGTTTGATGCGGGCGCTCAATCCGCCGGACTCGCTGGCGTGGAGTTCCAGTTCTCCGCGATGCTGGCGGGCGATCGAACTGACGATCGACAGGCCGAGACCGAAGCCGCCGGTCGCCTCCTGACGGGCGTCGTCGCCGCGCACGAAGGGTTTCTGCATCGACTGGCGGGACTCGGCGGGAATGCCCGGGCCGTTGTCGTCGACGGCAAGCACGGCCCGCCGGTCGCGTTCGGTGAGCGAGATGCGGGCGTGGGTGCCGAATTTAAGCGCGTTGTCGATGAGGTTTTCGATGGCGCGCTGCAGGTCTTCGGTGCGGCCTTCGACGAGCAGGTGATCGGGACCTTCGTAGGACACGTCCTTGCCGAGATCGGCGAACTCGTCGCAGATCGTGTGCAGTAGCGTCGGCAGGTCAAGACGGGCCGGCGGTTCGTGGCGATAGCCCTCGCGCAGGAAGGTCAGGGCGCTTTCGACCATGGTGTTCATGCGGTCAAGGTCCCGCTTCATGCCTTCGCGGGTATCGTTGTCCTCAATGAACTCGGTGCGCAGGCGCAGCCGGGTGATCGGCGTGCGCAAATCATGGCCGACCGAGGAGAGCATGCGGGTGCGGTCCTCGACGAATTCGGCGATCCGGTCGCGCATCCGGTTGAGCGCGCGGGCGGCGACACGGATTTCCTCCGGGCCGTCCTCTTCGAGCGGGGCATGGTCGCCGTCGACGCTGTAGTCGGCGGCGGCATCGGCAAAGGTGCGAAGCCGGCGCGACAGGTGGCTGGTCGCCCAGTAGAGGATGGCCGGCAGCACGATGGCGAGGAACAGAAGCACCTGAACGATGCCGACAATCGGCTGCGGTGGTGGTCCGAACAGATGCAGCGTCGCGGCGACCCGGCTTTCATCGGGCAGCTCGATGATGACGTGGTGGATCGCGTCGGGGCCTTTGCCGTCGGTGTTGTCGCTGAAAAGCCGGAAGCCGGGTCCGAGATCGCGGGCGAGGAAATTGAACGGCGGAAAGTCTGCGACGTTGATGTTGTCGGGAAGCGGCTCGTCGGTGAGACGCAGGTTCAGTTCCGGGTTCGAGCGGGCCATGGCATCGACGATGACCGCGCGCTCGTTGCCTTCCGGTGTCACGCTCAGCAGGCGCGCCGCCGACAGCATCAGGAACATGGAAAAATGCTGTTTGGCGCGAGCGTCGAAATCGCGACGCTCGAGATATTGCAGACCTGCACTTATCAAGGCGGTGATGAGGACTGCGATGAAGACGAGCAGGACGATCTGGCCGGCGATGCGGCGGGGCAGGAGCGCTTTCGCGAGCTCCGTCATTCGCTGGTGACCTCTGGCGCGAACAGATAGCCGCTCGAGCGTACGGTCTGGAACAGCTCGGGATCGCGCGGATTGGTTTCCATCTTGCTGCGCAGCCGGCTGACCAGAATGTCGACGCTGCGCTCGGATGGGTGCACTTCGCGGCCCTGGGTCAGGTCGATGATCTGATCGCGCGACAGAACCCGTCCGGCGCGCTCGCAGAAGACGACCAGCAGGTCCATCTCCGCGCCGGTCAGGGCGACCCGGGCGCCATCGGGATTGAACAGGCGGCGGCGCGACAGGTCGAGTTCCCAGCCAGCGAAGTGAAACGCCTTGTGCGCCGGGCGAAGCGGGCTTTCGATATCGGTGTGGCGGCGCAGGACCGCGCGCACCCGGGCGAGCAGTTCGCGCGGATTGAACGGCTTGCCGAGATAGTCGTCGGCGCCGAGTTCGAGGCCGATGATGCGGTCGACCTCGTCGGCGCGCGCGGTCAACATGATGATCGGGATCTGCGAGGTGGCGCGGATGCGGCGGCAGATCGACAGGCCGTCTTCGCCCGGCAGCATCAGATCGAGGACGATCAGGTTGATCTGGGCGTCGCGCAGGATCTCGTCCATTTCCCGCGCACTGGCGGCGACGGAAACCCGGAGCTGGTTGGCCTTGAGGTAGCGCGCAACGAGAGCGCTGATTTCGGTATCGTCTTCAACGATCAGAATGTGCGGCGTCATGGGCGTATGTGGAGCCTAGATTCAAGGGTTTTCCTGATATTGCACAGGCTCTCCGGCCGCGCACGCTGTGTTTTTTTTCCGTTTGTATCTCTCCCGTGCGGGGCAACGGGCTGTTTGCGGGTGCTGACGGGTGGCGTTCAGCCACGCCGTTTCGCGACAGCCTCGTTGCGGAATCTGTGTTCGGGACGGGCTAATCTTTTGGCGTTGGCCGTGTTTTGCCGTGTCCGGACTTTGCGACGGCGTCCATCCCGGTTACAACACGATGGGTTTGCCGCGCACGGATCGAAGCCTAGAGGGGGCCGTTCCGGACGAGGCGTTCTGCGTTTTTGGGAGGACGATCAATGAAGTTCGGATTGAAATATGGTCTCGCCGCGCTCGCTGTCGCGGCGATGACGACTGCCGCCGGTGCTGCCGACGCGGTCAAGATCGGCATGATCACCACGCTGTCCGGCCCGGCCGGCTATCTCGGTGAGGACGTGCGCGACGGTTTCATGCTGGCGGTCGAGGAAGAGGGCGGCATGCTTGGCGGCACCCCGGTCGAGGTGCTGGTCGAGGATGATGGTCTGAAGCCGGTCAACGGCAAGGCGATCGCCGAGCGCTTCCTGGAAAAGGATAAGGTCGAGATCGTCACCGGTGTGATTTTCTCGAACATTTCGCCGGTCGTCGCGCCGATGACCATCAAGGCTGGACGCATGTATATTTCGCCGAACTCGGCGCCGTCGATCTTTGCCGGTGCGAAGTGCGACAAGGATTACTTCGCCGTTGCCTGGCAGAACGACACGCTGCATGAGGCCGCAGGCCTCAACGCCAACCGGCTCGGCTACAAGAACGCCGTGATTTTGGCGCCGAACTACCAGGCCGGCAAGGACTCGCTCGCCGGCTTCAAGCGTACCTTCAAGGGCGAGATCGTCGACGAGATCTACACCAAGCTCGGCCAGAGCGACTATGCGGCGGAAATCGCCAAGATCCGCGCTGCGAAGCCGGAGATGGTGTTCCACTTCCTGCCGGGCGGCATGGGCATCAACTTCCTCAAGCAGTACGCCCAGGCCGGTCTGAAGGACAGCATCCCGCTGGTGCTGGCCGCGCCGTCGATGGACGTCAAGATCATGAACGCGGTCGGCGACATCGCGCTCGGCGTCAACAACACCTCGCATTGGAACCACGACCTCGACAACGAGGCCAACAAGGTGTTCCTCGCCGGTTTCGAGAAGAAATACGGCCGCTCGCCGACCGTCTACGCCAGCCAGGGCTACGACACCGCCAAGCTGATCGCCTCGGCGCTGAAGGCAACCGGCGGCAAGGTGCTCGCCGACAAGGACGGTTTCCGTGCGGCGCTTGAAAAGGCCGATTTCGCATCGGTGCGCGGTCCGTTCAAGTTCGGCAACAACCACCACCCGATCCATAACTGGTATGCGCGTGAAGTGGTCAAGGAAGACGGCAAGCTGGTCAACAAGGTGATCGGCGTCGTTGCCGAGGACCATCAGGACAGCTTCGCCAAAGACTGCAAGATGTAAGAAACGGGAGTGCCCGGCGTCTTCGTACGCCGGGCGGTCCTTTTCGGGTGGCGGCCGGGCCTCGTCCCGGCCGCATCTTTGGGCGGGTTGGTGCCCTCCCAAAGCCATGCCCATCGCTGCTGCCGGAGCGCTGCCGCTGTCATGACGATCCTGTTCTTTGAGCAACTCCTCAACGGGCTGCAGCTCGGGATCTTTCTGTTTCTGGTCTCGGCCGGTCTGACGCTGATCTTCGGCTTCATGAGCGTCATCAATCTGGCGCACGGCTCGCTCTACATGATCGGCGCCTATGCGGCGGCGACTTTCATCCGTCTGACCGGCTCGTTCCCGCTCGGCGTGCTTCTGGCGCTCGGTGCGACGGCACTCGCCGGGCTTATCATCGAGGTCGCGGTGATCCGCGCGCTTTACAAACGTGACCATCTCGATCAGGTGCTGGCCACTTTCGGCCTTATCCTGTTCATCAACGAGCTGGTGACGATGGTGTTCGGGCGCACGCCGTTGTTCCTCGACATGCCGCCGGCGCTCTACGGCACTGTCGAGCTGGTCCCCGGGCTGCCCTATCCGCTCTACCGGCTGGTGATCATCGCGGTCGGGCTTCTGGTCGCGCTGGCGCTGTGGCTGATCATCGCGCGCACGCGCACCGGCATGCTGATCCGCGCCGGCACCACCAACCGTGAGATGGTCGAGGCGCTCGGCGTCAATATTGCCGCGCTCAATACGTTGCTGTTCGGGCTTGGCGCCGTCTTTGCCGGGCTGGCTGGCGCCATGGCCGGGCCGCTGATGTCGGTCGAGGTCGGCATGGGCGATGGCCTGTTGATCCTGTGTTTCGTGTGCATCGTCATCGGTGGTATCGGCTCTATCCGCGGCGCGCTGGTCGGTTCGCTGCTGGTCGGCGTCGTCGATACGCTCGGGCGGGCCTTTATTCCCGATCTGCTGAAGCTCTTCCTACCGCCGGCCTCGGCTGACGGCATCGGCGCGGGGCTTTCCTCGATGGCGATCTACATCCTGATGGCCGCTGTTCTGATCGTGCGTCCGTCCGGCCTCTTCCCCGTCGCGCGGAGGGCCGGCTGATGCTGTCACGCCGTTACGAGCCCTGGGTCCTGGTCGTCGGCCTTCTGGTCTTCGCCGCCCTGCCGGTGCTCTTCACGCTCACCGACAACAGTTATCTCGTCTCGACGGCGACGCGGGTGGTGATCTTCGCGATTGCCGCCGTCAGCCTCGACCTCATTCTCGGCTATGCCGGCATGGTGTCGTTCGGCCACGCCGCCTATCTCGGCGTCGGTGCCTATGTGGTTGGCATCCTCGCCTATCACCAGTTCGACGGCTCGACGATCTTCGGCCTGCCGGGCACGCTGTCGGGCCTCATCGCGCTGCCGGCGGCGGTGCTTGTTTCGGCGCTGTTCGCCGCCATCCTCGGCGCCTTGTCGGTGCGGACCGCTGGCGTCTATTTCATCATGATCACGCTCGCCTTCGGGCAGATGCTGTTCTTTCTGTTCGTCTCGCTGGAGGACTATGGCGGAGATGACGGGCTGATGATGTTCGAGGGGCGCAACACGCTGCCGGGTTTCGATCTCGGCGACAATGTCAGCTTCTATTATCTGTGCCTTGCCGCGCTGGTGGTGTTCTTCGTACTGTGCCGGCGCATCGTTGTCTCGAAATTCGGCAGGGTGATCGCCGGCGTGCGGCAGAACGAGACACGGCTGACGGCGCTCGGCATCGCGCCCTACCGTTACAAGCTGGTCGCTTTCACCATTGCCGGTGCGGGCGCGGGGCTCGCCGGGGCGCTGCTTGCCAACCACACCGAGTTCGTCAGCCCATCCTATGTGCACTGGACGAAGTCCGGCGAGATCATGGTGATGGTGATCCTCGGCGGTATGGGCACGCTGTCGGGACCGATCGCAGGCGCGGCGCTGTTCCTCTTGCTGGAAGAATTCCTGCCGGTGATCTTCGACGCGCTCGGCCTGCCGCTGTTGCAGGAACACTGGCGGATCGTCTTCGGGCCGCTGCTCATTCTGGTTGTGCTGTTCGCCAAGAGGGGCCTCTACGGTCTCATCTTCTCGCGGGAGGACGAGGCATGAGCGCGGCCGAGCCGATCCTCGTCGTCGACGACGTGACCAAGAGCTTCGGTGCGCTGCGTGCGAGCGATCATCTGTCGCTTGAGGTGCGGCCGGGCGAAATCCACGCGCTGATCGGGCCGAACGGCGCCGGCAAGACGACACTGATTTCGCAGATCGCAGGGGCGCTCGATCCCGACGAGGGACGGATCCTTTTCGCCGGGCGCGATCTCCTGAAGGTGCCGGCGGCGCGGCGGCCGCATCTCGGGCTGGTGCGCTCCTACCAGATCACCTCGATCTTTCCCGATTTCACCGCGCTCGCCAATGTCGCGCTCGCCGTACAGGCACGGGCCGGCCACAGCTTTCGTTTCTGGAAGCCGGCCATAGCGGATAAAGCCGAGCGCGAGGCGGCGATGGGGTATCTTGAGGCGGTCGGCCTTGGCGATGTGGCGCTGCGCCCGGCGCACGCGCTTGCGCACGGTCAGCAGCGCCAGCTCGAGATCGCCATGGCGCTGGCGCTCGAACCTAAGCTCCTGCTGCTCGACGAGCCGATGGCCGGCATGGGGCCGGAGGAGAGCCGCTTCATCGTCGATCTGCTCGCCGGGCTGAAAGGCTCCGTCACCATGCTGCTCGTCGAGCACGACATGGATGCGGTTTTCGCGCTCGCCGACCGGGTGTCGGTGCTGGTCTATGGCCGGGTGATCGCGACCGATGAACCGGAGGCGATCCGCGCCAATGTGGAGGTTCAGCAGGCCTATCTCGGCACCCACGAACTGCACGATGCGGGAGGCGCCGATGCTGGTTCTTGAGGGCGTCGAAACCTTCTATGGCCGCTCGCAGGTGCTGTTCGGGATCGATCTCGAATTGAAGGCTGGCACGCTCGTCTCGCTGATGGGCCGCAACGGCATGGGCAAGACGACGACGGTGCGCTCGATAATGGGGCTGACGCCGCCGAAGCGCGGCAGCATCCGCTTTCAGGACCGGGAGATCGCCGGCTGGCCGACACATCGCATCGGCAAGCTCGGCATTGGATTGGTGCCCGAAGGGCGGCAGGTGTTCCCGACGCTGACGGTGCGCGAAAACCTGGTGGCGGCTGCCGCCAACCGCGCCGGCTGGGACGATCCCTGGACGCTGCAGAGCGTCTACGATCTCTTTCCGCGGCTGCACGAGCGTGCAAGCCAGCTCGGCCAGTCGCTGTCGGGCGGCGAACAGCAGATGCTCGCGGTCGGGCGGGCGCTGATGACCAATCCCTCGCTGCTCATCCTCGATGAAGCCACCGAGGGGCTAGCGCCGCTGATCCGCGCCGAGATCTGGTCGGCGCTTGAGACGCTGAAGGCCGAGGGGCAGACGATCCTCGTCATCGACAAGAACCTCGACGTGCTCGCCCGTATCGCCGACTTCCACTACGTGCTCGAAAAGGGCCGTATCGTCTGGCGCGGCACATCGGCCGAGATGCGCGCCGACAAGGATTTCGCCGAACGCTATCTCGGGGTGTGATCCCTGCAACTGCCGAGGGGAAGGCAAGATGCAATGACAGCCGACACGCCGCTCTATCGAGGCATGAACCGGGAAGAGCTCGACCGGGAGTACAATGCGCGTGGGACGGTGCCCGACATTGCGCCGTTCCTTGAGGCCTATGCGGCGCTCAGCGCGGAGGCGCGACGCGACTGTGAGGTGTTCACCGATCTCGCCTATGGGCCGAGCGAGGCCGAAAAGCTCGATTTCTTCCCGGCCGGCGAGGCGGGCACGGCCGCGCCGGTGTTCGTCTTCCTGCATGGCGGCTATTGGCGGCTTCTCTCCAAGGAGGACTCCGCCTTCATGGCGAAGCCCTTCGTCGAGGCTGGCATCGCGGTGGCTGCCGTCGACTACGCTCTGGCACCGGCCGTGACGCTCGACTAGATCGTGCGGCAGGTGCGTTCTGCCATCGCCTATTTGTGGCATGAGGCCGAGCGGCTCGGCATCGACCGGGAGCGGATTTATGTCGGCGGTTCGTCGGCCGGCGGGCACCTTGGCGGCATGGTGCTGGCCGGCGATTGGCAGGCGGAGTTCGGCGTTCCCGACGATGTGGTGGCCGGCGGCATGCTGGCGAGCGGGCTGTTCGATCTGGAGCCGCTGCGCCATTGCCACGTCAATGAATGGATGTCGCTCGACGAGGCGTCTGTGGCGCGCAATTCGACGCTGTTTTCGATCCCCGAAAAGGGCGCGCGGGACTGTCCGCTGATCGTCACCTGGGGCGGATCGGAAACCTCGGAGTTCAAGCGCCAGAGCCGGGCTTACGCCGAAGCCTGGGCCGCGATGGGCTATTCCTGTGAGGCCTTCGAGATCGCCGACCGCAACCACTTCGACATCATCCTCGACCTCGCCGACCCGGATCGGGAGCTGACGAAGCGGGTGTTAGCGATGATTGCGGGTGGAGAGTCCCGGGAGGGGTGAAGGGCCTCTCTCTCGCCACTTTCCGGCTCTCTCCCGCCATTCTCCGGTCCTCTCTCCCGTCATCCTCCGGCTTGACCGGAGGATCGCTCTCCATGCGGGAAACGGGGGCGTTTCGACGAGCTTTTCCCGGGCCTTCTTTTGGTACTCGCAACCGCCGTCTTTGTTGCCGGCCGATCCTCCGGTCAAGCCGGAGGATGACGAGGGGGGGCTGAAGCGGTTCGTGATTTGCACAGGGCTACCGTTCCGAGACGGGCAATAGGCCCCGGATCAAGTCCGGGGTGACGCGGAGTGAGTGGGGCAGATGCCGTGCTTTCCAATCGATACTGGATTGCCGCACGCCCATATCCCCTCCGTCGTCATGCCGGACTTGATCCGGCATCCAATGCCGTTTGCACGGATTGGGAGCGGTTGCGGGTAGGGCAAAGCGCGCGCCGCCGACTTCCACTACGTGCTCGAAAAAGGCCGCATCGTCTGGCGCGGTACATCGGCCGAGATGCGCGCCGACAAGAATTTCGCCGAACGCTATCTCGGAGTATAACTAGGGCGTCGACGGTGTTACCCAAACGTCGATCAAGGTCCGCACAGCCTCAGGGAGAAGATATGCAGCGGGAAGATCTCGTCACGAAGCCAAATGTGCGCGTTGCCTCCATATGCCTTGATCCTGGCGAGGCATCGCCATGGCATCATCACTCGATGGCCAGTGAAGTCGTCATCTGCCTCAGCGGTGAAATCGTTGTGCAAGTCGGTGCCGACGGTGAACGCATCGCCCTGTCGCCCGGCGAGCGCCATGATATTGCGCTGCAAGAACGACACAGGTTGATCGGCTCGTCGAAGGAGCCGTCATCTTACCTGCTGGTGCAAGACGGCTCGCACGACTTTGTGGTTGAGGCAGACTAAGGCACCAATCCGCAGCCCTCGAAGGCGGCTTTGGTTGCGGTCTTTTCCGCCTCGGTGAGTTCCAGCATCGGGCGGCGGGTGCGGCCGCCGGTCTGACCCAGCATCTCCTGCCAGTATTTCTGATGCGCGTGCGGCTTGTCCGCCGGGCGCGAACCCTTCAGCGCCTGGCGCACCGGCTGCAGGCTCTCCCAGACCTTGCGTGCGCCCTCGACATCACCGGCAAAGGCGAGGTCGGTGTAGTCGCGCATGCGGCGGTCGTTGGCGGTCTGGATCAGGTAGGGCGGCGAGGAGCAGAGATAGACCTGCCAGTTCAGCTCGACGATGTTGTCGAGCCATTCGTCCTCGGACGAGGTGCTGACGATGAGCTTGTCGCCAACCAGCTGCGTGAGTTCTGCATACATCTTGCGGGGCACGGAATATTTGATGGCAACGATGTTCGGCAGTTCGGCGATACGGGCGCACAACTCGGGGCTCATCAGATAGCCGGAGTCCGGGTGGCTCCACATGGCGATGCCGATGTCGAGCTGTTCGCTCAGATAGCGGTAGTACTCATAGAGCGTCGCGTCCTGCTGATGCACGAAATGCAGCACCGGGGCATGCACGACGACATAGTCGGCGCCGATGTCTTCCGCGTGGCGGGCGAGTTCCAGAACGGTGTCGAGGTTCTGGTCGGACGCGGACAGGATGGTGCCGGCGTGGCCTTCGGTTTCCTCGACCGCGATCTCGAAGGTGCGTTTCCGCTCCTCGATCGACATGGCGTAAAATTCGCCCTGCTTGCCGGAAATAAACAGGCCGTCGATGCCGAGCTCGCGGGTCCAGTGGCGGATGTTGGCGCGCAGGCCGTCCTCGTCCAGGGCGAGATCGTCGCGGAACGGGTTGAGGCCGGCAGCCCAGATGCCGCGCAGATTTTTGCGGGCGTAATCCTTCGCCTCGGCCTTTGTGTATTTCCTGTAGGTCATGACGTTCCCGTTGTCCTTGTGGCGGCAATGGCGGTCCAGAGCTTGTCCGGTGTCAGCGGCATGTCGATGCGGTCTACGCCGAGCGGGCGCAGCGCGTCATAGGCGGCGTTGAGGATGGCGGCAGGCGCGCCGATGGTGCCGGCCTCGCCGATGCCCTTGGCGCCGATCAGATTGACGGTCGATGGCGTCTGCGTCTTGGCGACGGTGACCGGCGGCAGGTCGGAGGCGCGCGGCATGGCGTAGTCCATGAACGAGCCGGTGACGAGCTGGCCGTCGCCGTCATAGACGATGCGTTCCATCATCGCTTCGCCGAAACCCTGCGCGATGCCGCCGCGCACCTGGCCTTCGGCGAGCATCGGATTGATCAGCGTGCCGGCATCGTCGACGCAGATCAGCGTCTCGATGGTCGGCGTGCCGGTTTCGGGATCGATCGCCAGTACGGCGAGGTGACAGCCATAGCCCCAGGCTTCGCCGTCGGCGGTGTAGACAACGGATTCCGAGATCGTGTCGGCGCATTCGGGTGTCTGGCGCAGCCGGTCGCGCACCTTGCAGGCCGCCTCGTAGAGTGCGCTGCCGCCGATCGGGGTGGAGCGGCTGGCTAGCGCGCCGATGCCGTCGGCGATCAGCGACGTATCGCCGTGGCGGATGGTGACGATATCGGCGGGAACATCGAAAACCTCGGCGAGGATCTGGGCGAAGGCGGTCTCGCGGCCCTGGCCCTGCGCCGAACTGCCGGTGATGCCGGTGATGGTGCCGTCCGGCTCCCAGCGCACCTCCGCTGTTTCCCAGCCAACGCCCGAGGGTTCGACGTAAAAGGCAAGGCCGATACCGACGATTTCGCCATTGGCACGGCGGCGTTCGCAGTCGGCGCGCAGCGCGTCGTAGCCGGACAGCTCCGCGAGTCTGTCCAGCGTTGCCGGGTAGTCGCCGGAATCGAGCGTGATCCCGGTGGGGCTCCGGTGTGGCATTTCCTGCGGTGGCACCAGATTGCGGCGGCGCAGTTCGAGCGGATCGATGCGGGTGGCCGCTGCCGCCTCGTTGACGAGGCGTTCCATAAGGGCGGCGGCCTCGGGCCTCCCGGCGCCGCGATAGATGCCGACGGCGGTTGTCGTGGTGACGAATGCACGGGCTTCGATGTCGACGGTATCGATGGCGTAGGGGCCGGGCAGGATGCGGCCGGCATTGTAGGGCGGGACGGCGGCGCTGAACGGTAGCCAGTGGCCGAGCGGGCAGGCGATGCGGGCTTCAAGCGCTAGGAAGCGTCCTTCGTCGTCGAGCGCGAGGCGGCCTTCATTGGTGGCGCCACGGCCATGCGTTGCCGAAAGGAATTCCTCGCTGCGCGTCGCGGTCCAGCGCACGGGGCGGGCCAGTTTGATCGCTGCCCAGGCGACGAAGACTTCTTCCGGGAACAGCGATCCCTTCATGCCAAAGGCGCCGCCGACATCGGTGGCGATGACGCGGATGCTGCCCTGCTCACGATGCAGGATGCGGGCGAGCTCGTTGCGGGCGCGGTGCGGCGTCTGGGTCGACATCCAGATCGTGAGGCGGTCGTTTTCTGCGTCGTAGTCGGCGGCTGCGGTGCGCGGCTCGAGCGGTGCCGGCGAGACGCGGGCGTGCTCGATCCGCGCCGAGACCACGTGAGCGGTACGCTCGAATGCGCTTGCGGCATCGCCCGTCCGCCATGAGGTCGAAATCGCCTGATTGTTCTCGATCTCGGCAAACAGCGCCGGTGCATCCTCGCTGGGATCAAGCGTCAGGGCGGCGGGCTCGGGCGTGATGTCGACACTGACCCATTCGGCGGCGTCGGCGGCGCGCGGCGCGGTGTCGGCAAGGATCGCGGCGACCGGCTGGCCGACCGCGCGCACCCGCCCGCAGGCGATCACCGGGAAGGGCGGGCATTTGATGCCCTCGAACAGCGGATTGACGGCAAGGCAGCCGAGGTCCTGTACGTCGGGGCCGGTGAAGACTGCCGCGACGCCCGGCATTCCTTCGGCTTCCAGCGTGTCGACGGCGGCAAGGCAGCCATGGGCATAGGCGCTGCGCACGAAGGCGACGCGAAGCGCGCCCTCGAGCACGACATCGTCGGTGAAGCGTCCCTTGCCGGTGACGAGGCGTGCGTCCTCGACCCGGCGACGGCTGTCGCCGAGCCGGTCGCCGTTATGCGGCGCCGATCGCGGTTGCGAGGGAGTATCGCTCATTGCCTGGCCGGTGCTTTTTGTCTGCTCAGAGCTGGACCCAGCCTTCCGGCGGCTTGCCCTTGCCGGGGTGGACGGTGCCGCAGTTCGGGCAGGTGCGGGCGTCCATGTCCTCGTGGAAGGCGTCGTAGATCTTCGGCAGGGCGGTGACGATGCCTTCGGCGCCGCCGAGCGAGACCTCGACGCGGTGCACGCGGGCCTCGCAGTTGAAGCAGTACCACTCGAAGCCTTCCTTCATGCCCATCATTCGCGGGCTTTCGACGACGATGCCGATGGACCCTTCCTGCGGGCGCTGCGGCGCGTGGATGGTGTGCGGCGGCAGCATGAACACTTCGCCCTCGCGGACCGGCACATCGTAGATCTTTCCGCCGTCGGCGATCTTCAGCATCATGTCGCCCTTGACCTGGAAGAACCATTCCTCGACCGGGTCATCATGGAAATCGACGCGGGTGTTGGGGCCGCCGACGACCATGACGATCATGCCGGTGTCCTCGTGCAGCAGCTTGTTGCCGACCGGCGGCTTCAACTGGTCGGCATTGTCCTCGACCCATTTTTGGAAGTTGAAGGCTTTCAAGCGGGGATGCTGGGTCATCGGAGGCTCCTGTCGGCGTCATTTTCTGCAGTCAGCAGGATTTCGTGTGGAGCGCTCCGGTTCAAGCGGTTTTTGCTGAAATACGGAATGCGATCGCGGCGAGGGGGGTGACGAAGGTGGAAAAGGTGTTGTGCAATCGCCTCGCTTGCCATTGTCGCCCGGGCAAGATTAGGTGAACGCGAAATCCAACGCCATGCCGGGCGGGATACCTGTCGGCGTGCGTGACTGAAAGAAAAGGGACAAGGCGATGAAGCTGCTTCGATACGGTCCGAAGGGATCGGAAAAACCCGGCGCGCTCGATGCTGACGGGCGCATTCGCGATCTTTCCGGCGTGATTGCCGATCTCGGGCCGGAGACGGTTTCGTTCGCCGGCCTCGACAAGCTGAAGGCGCTCGATCTCTCGACGCTGCCGGTGGTCGAGGGCGAGCAGCGCACCGGTTCGTGCCTTTCCTCGGTGCCGAACTTCTTCTGCATCGGCCTCAACTACGCCAAGCACGCGGAAGAGGCTGGCATGGCGAAACCGGTCGAGCCGATCCTGTTTTCCAAGGCGGTCTCGGCGCTGTCGGGGCCGAACGATCCGGTGATCATCCCGAAGGGGTCGGAAAAAACCGACTGGGAAGTGGAACTCGGCGTCGTCATCGGCGCTCACGTCGAGCATGTCTCCGTCTCCGATGCGCTGTCGGTGGTCGCCGGCTATTGCGTCATCAACGACGTTTCGGAGCGGGCGTTCCAGATCGAGCGCGGCGGTCAGTGGATCAAGGGCAAGTCGGCGCCGTCGTTCGGTCCGATCGGTCCCTATCTGGTGACGGCCGACGAGGTCGCCGACCCGCAGGCGCTCAATCTGTGGCTCGAGCTCAACGGCACGCGGGTGCAGGACGAATCGACCGGCGACATGATCTTCTCGGTGGCCGAAATCATCAGCCATCTGTCGCAGTTCATGGCGCTGCAGCCGGGCGATATCATCGCGACGGGAACGCCGTCGGGTGTCGGCATGGGCATGAAGCCGCCGCGGTTCCTGACGGCCGGCGATACGCTACGCCTCGGCGTTGGGGGGCTCGGCGAGCAGGACCAGACCGCGGTCGCCTATCCCGGCTGACATCGGCATCAATGCGGACAGCAAAAAGCCGGCGTGGGGTACCACGCCGGCTTTGTTCGTTCGATTTCCGCTGTGCCTTACCGGGGCGGCTGGCCGGGTGCCGCGCCATAGGGTGCGGGATACGGCTGACCGGGATAAGGCTGCGGGGGATACGGCTGAGCCGGGTAGGGCTGGCGCGGATACGGCGCCGGGTAAGGCTGCCCGTAGGCCTGCGGCTGCGGTGCCGGATAACCGGCCGATCCGCCGTAGGGGTAGGGCTGTTGCGGGCGCTGCATCTGCGGATGCTGCATTTGTTGCGGCTGCACCTGTTGCGGCTGCGGCTGCTGCATCTGCTGGGCATCCTGCGGCGGCTGACCCATCATGGTGTAGCCTTCGGGCACCTCGAACAGGGCCGCGTCGGGCGCACCCATCTTGACGTTGCGCAGCTCGCGCTGCATGCCGCCCGGTAGGCCTTCAAACACGTTCAGCCCGTATTCGGGATCGTGCAGGATGGTGCCGGTCTGGGCCGGGGCACCCGGCATCTGGAAGGAGATCTCCCAGCGCTCGACGGAACGGTCGGCGAAGGTCTCAGAGCCCTTCATGGTCGCCTGAATGGAGCGTCCATCGGGGAACATCTGGCGGATCGGCATCTTGCGTGTCGCATCCCACCAAACCTTGATGCCGCTCGGCGCGCCGGTCGGCTTGACGGTCCAGGTCTGCAGCTTCGCGCCATCCAGCTCCTCGTCATCGCCCTGTTCGCAGGCGATCATCTCGGAGGTTTCGCAGGGTTTGTCTTTCTGGGTCGCGCCAGCGGTCATGCCCGGCGGCAGCGGCATCTCGACGTAGGTCTTGTCGTCGGGGAACAGGATCCGGTTGACCTGCTCCTTCGGCAGCCGGATCTCGACGATCTTGCGGCCGTTGTGTTCGGCTTCAAGGCGCATGCCGCGTTCGGAAACATAGAGCGTTCCCGTCTGGGCGCCCGCGCCGGGTTGGGTAATCTTCGCGTCGGCGCTGAATTCGACCGGACCGGCAACTGCCGTTCCCGCGCCGAGCAGGGTCAGGGCGCCGATGATGAGACCGGTAAGTGATTTCGTCTTGCGCATTTCCTCGCCTTTCTCGTCTCAAGCAGCGGACCGAACCGGTTTGGCTCTATGGCGCGACACTCAAGCGCTTCCGACTCTGGTGATCGGGTTTTCCGGGTAACGTCTCGCCGGCTTGTTGTCAGGAGTTTTCCGGCAAGCATGCGCTGGCGGCCGGCCCTATCTCCGGCCGCCGCGCTGCGGGAGAGGACGAATGCCGGGGAAGGTGATCCGGCACTCGTCTCCATCCCGTGGTCTTACTGGGCCGGAGCCTCAGGGGCCGCCGGAGCAGCCGGAGCAGCCGGGGCCGCCGGAGCAGCCGGGGCCGGCATCGGCGGCGGCGGGGGCGGGGCATAGCCGTACGGAGCGCCGTAGCCATACGGGGCATAGCCGCCACCGTAGTAGCCCGGATAACCACCGTAGTAACCGCCCGGATGGCCATAGCCGTAGCCGTTGCCGTTGCCGCGACCCGAGAAGTTCATGCTGAAGTCGCCATTGCCCCAGCCGTTGCCATTCCAAGGACCACCGCCCCACGGGCCACCGCCCCAGGGACCGCCCCACCAAGCCTGGGCATCGCCCGAGGTCAGCGAGAGCGCGGACAAGCCGAGCACACCGGCCAGAGCCGTCGCCTTCAGAAGATTCTTGATCATTACCTTACTCCTTGAGAGCTTCTCCCTCGCCCCTTTCAAAGGATTGCGGACGGAGGGAGAGTCATCCGCAACCTGACCGGACGTGATCGTCCGGATTCGTGAAATTCTGTCGTTACCAGCCAAAGGGAGATCCTCCCCAAGGCCCACCGCCACCGCCGAACGGGCCGGCCCAGCGATTGATTGGATTTCCGAAACCGCCGGGCGTGCCCCACCCGCTGGACGGACCGCCCCAGCCGCCGGGCGTTCCCCAGCCGCTAAGCGGGCCGCCGAGGCCGGAGTAGGGTGTGCCGTAGAGGCTGGCGGGTGCGCCATAAAGACCGGTCGGCGAACCCCACAGGCCCGGCGCGCCATAGAGGCCATTGAGGCCGTTCTGCCCATACAGGCCATTCTGCCCATAGAGGCCGTTCTGTCCGTAGAGGCCGTTCTGTCCGTAAAAGCCGGGGGCGCCATAGCCGTACGGGTAGGCGCCGGCCGCGAGCGGCAGGCCGTAGGCGTTGAGGCCTGGCGTCAGCGTGCCGTATCCCGGATAGGCGAGGCCGGTGTATCCAGGCAGCGGGTAGCCTCCGAGCGGATATCCGCCGCCCAGATAAGCCCCGACCGGATAGCCGTAAGCCGGATAACCCGCGCCGGGATAGCCGGTCGCGAACGGAGCACCGGTGCCCGGTGTCAGGGCGGGCTGCTGATAGGTCGGCGCGCTGTAGACGGGCGCTGTGTAGGCTGGCTCTTCGGTTGCAGGCGCCGTATAGGCCGGTGGCGTGTAGCTGCTCTCACCCGTGCTTGTGTCCGGCGGGGTTACGTTGTTCCAATCCTCCGCCGCGGACGGGGAATTGGCCTGACCGGAGAACACATTGGTGCCGTCGGGCGCCACGACGTCCGGGCGCGGGGACGGCGCGGGCGCAGCGGCCCACGGGTTGTCCGCCAGCACCTGGCCGGGCACCGAAAGGGCGGTCCCCAGTGTCAGCAGCGATATGGCGACGGCGTGTTTCACGCGTGTGTCTCCGGTTCGGGTTCGCTCAGCGCCAGGCGGCGAGGGCGTAGCTGCCGGTCGCCGAGGCGACGGGCGCGATGAAGTCGTCGGCTCCAAGCGGCGGATAGGGGCCATGAAAGGGCTGCACGGCGGAGGCCTGCGGCGCCGGCTTCGCGCGGCGCGGCTCTATACGCAGCGGCGCGATGCTGCGCGCCTGGGCGCTGGCCTTCGGCGCGGGGCGCCAGCCCGGCTGCCAGGCGGCAAGCGCCGTGCTGTCCATGGTCCAGGGATTGCGCGCCGCCATTTCCGGAGCGCCGGTACCCGACGCGTCGGGATAGACGCCGCGGGCAAACTGGCCGTTGGCGCTCGGATCGCGGCGCGGTGCGGGTTGGCGGGCCGGTGTTGCGCGGCGTGCCTCGCCCGGCAGTGCCGGATAGGCGCCGTAGCGGCCGGACGGGTCGTATACCGAGCCGGCACGGGCGACGTTCTTGCCTGTTTCAAGGCTGGAGCGCGGTGCGACCGGCTGCGGTGCATAGGGTGCGGGCGGTGCGTAGCCGTAAGGCGGCTGTGGTGCCTGCCACTGGCCACCCGGATAGCCCGGCGCGGCGTAGGGATAAGCCGGCGCGGCCGGTGCCTGCGGATACGCGGGCTGCCGGTAGGCCGGCTGCTGGTATGCGGGCTGCTGGTAGGCGGGCTGCTGGTAGGCGGGCGCTGCGCCATAGGGCTGCGGATAGCCGTATTGCGGCGCTGCGTAGGGTTGCGGACGCGGAGCCGGGCGGGCTGCCGGGCGTGGCGGCTGATACGCCGGAGCCTGATACGCCGGAGCCTGATACGCCGGTGCCTGATACGCCGGTGCCTGGTAGGCGGGTTGCGCGTAGTTAGGCTGTGCATAGGCCGGCGCGGCCTGGCGCGGCGGCTGGTAGGCCGGCTTCGGCAGCTCCGGATAGGGGCCGAATTTCGGCGGCTCCGGCGGCCGCGGCGGCTTCGGCGGTTCCGGCTGCGCGAATTGCGGCGGTGCTGGCGGCTGCGGCGGCGTGTATTGCGGCGGAGCCGGCGGCTGCATCGGCTGATTGAACGCGTTGTGGGACGACACGCCCTGCGTAACCGTCATCGAGAAGCCGCCTGAAACTGCCTTTTCGGGGTCGAAGTCGAGCGGCGGATAATTGGTGTAGGGCGAGGCCGGTGTGGGGGCCTGAGCCTGCGCCGTCCGGGTTTCGGCGGGTGCGTTGCGCGAAGGCGTTGCGGACCGGTCCTCCGATCCGCTGACCGGGGTCCAGCTGCGCACAAAGCCCGAGGTGTTTGCATCGTTGGCGCTACGCGGCAGCACCGCTGCGACGCGGCCGTTGGCGGCGTAATTGCCGAAGAAGGCGAGCGCGATGCCGTTTGCCGGGCTGAGAGCGCCGGACGCATCGGCGAGGACGGTGATGCCGAGCGCGCTGCCGGCCAACAGAGCCAGTTTGATCGACTTGCGCATGTTATTTGTCCTCCGTCTTGCGCCGCGTCCGGGTGGTCGCGGGTTTCTTCTTCGCCGGCGCCGAGCGCGTCGCCGGGTGCTTCTTCGGTGCCGGCTTGGCCGTCACCTTCTTGCTCGGCGCGCGCGTCGTCGCGGTGCGCTTGGTCGTGCCGCGCTTCGCCGTGGTCGTCGGCTTTTCAGCCGGTGCTTCTTCAGCGGATTCCGTCGCCGGTTCGGTTTCCGGTTCCGGTGTGTCTTTGGCTGCGGGTGCGGGTTTGCTCGCGGCCGGTTTGGCGGTTGCTTTTTTCGCAGCGGTCTTCGGCGTCGCGGTCTCGCTCTTCTTTTCAGCCGGTTTGGCTTTTGCCGCGGCCGGTTTCGGCGCTACGGGTTGCGGCGCTACTTCGGCGACCGGAGCGGCTGCAGGTGCAGCAGGTGCCGGCGACGCCACGGGGGCGGCGGGAGGCGTCGTCGTCGTGGCCGGCTCGGGCGGCCGGCGGAAGCGGGCGGCGATACCCTTGGCGCCTTCCTTGATTGCCAGCCACAGGAAGAACGGCAGGGCGCGCAGGGCGTAGAAGGCCATGGTGACCCACATGATCACGACGGCGACCGGGCCCCAGCTCGCGAGACGGGCGAAGAGACCGGGTTCTTCATCAGCCACGTCGTATTGCGCCGGGGTCATCGCCACGCAGGCGCTTTCGCCACGGCGCTGGTGTTCGGCCTCGATGCTTTCGACGATCGCGGTGCGGGTGCGCACGCAGGCCAGCGGGATCATGATCAGCGTCAAAAGGGTCGAGACCATGCCGCCGAACATCAGCGAGATCGCCATGCCCTGGAAGATCGGGTCGGTGATGATGACGCTCGAACCGGCGAGCAGTGCGAAGGCGGTGATCATGATCGGCCGTGTCCGGGTGCGGCAGGCCTGCACGACGGCTTCCTGGACGTCGACGCCCTGTTCGACCGCCTGGCGCGAGAAGTCGACCAGAAGGATCGAGTTGCGCACGATGATGCCGGCGAGCGCGATGAAGCCGATCATCGAGGTGGCGGTGAATTCCGCGCCGAGGATCCAGTGGCCGGGCACGATGCCGATGAGGGTCAGCGGGATCGGCGCCATGATGATGCCGGGCAGGCGGAAATTGCCGAATTCCCAGACCACGAGCATGTAGATCAGCACCATGGCAGCGGCAAACGCGATGCCCATGTCGCGGAACGTTTCGTAGGTGACGGTCCACTCGCCGGTCCATTCAAAGGCCGAGGCGAAGTTGTCTTCCGGGGGGCCGATCCAGTGAGCGGCGAGTTCCTTGCCGTCCGGCGTGCGGTAATCCTTCAACAGGTCGCCGACTTCGAGCATGCCGTAGATCGGCGCGCCGAGGCGGCCGGCCACGTCGCCGGTGACGTATTCGATCGGGCGCAGATCCTTGTGATAGATCAGCGGCTCTTTCGGCACGGATTCGAAGCGACCGATTTCGGCCAGCGGGACGAAGGTGCCGGCCTGGGTGCGGATCGGCACTTCGCCGAGGCGCGAAATCTGGCTGCGGATGTCGAGCGGTGCCTGCAACACGATGTAGCGCGGTTCCAGCTCATGGCCGAGCTTGGCGTCGCCGAGCTTGAAGCCGCCGAGCGCCATGGCGAGCTGACGGTTGACGCTCTCGATCGAGACGCCCTTCAGCAGCGCCTTCTGCCGGTCGATGGTGAAGTGCCAGATGTTGTGGGTGTCGGCGATGTAGTTGTCGACGTCGACGACCTTCGGCGCCTGCTCGAAGAGGTGAGTGAGGTCCTGCGCGACCTGGCGGCGCATTTCCGGATTCGGGCCATAGACCTCGGCGACCAGCGTCTGCAGCACCGGCGGTCCGGGCGGCATCTCGATGACGGCGACGCGCGCGCCGGACTTGGCTGCGATCTCGTCGAGCGCGGCACGCGCCTCGACGGCGATCTGGTGGCTCGAACGGTCGCGGTCGCTCTTGTTGAGAAGCTGGATCTGGATGTCGGCTTCCCACGGACGCTGGCGCAGATAGTAGTGGCGCACGAGGCCGTTGAAGTTGAACGGCGAAGCGGTGCCGGCATAGGTCTGGATCGCCGTCACTTCGGGGATCTGCAGCAGCCGGTTGGTCAGTTCCTGGGTGACGTTCGCCGTGGTTGCCAGCGCCGTGCCTTCAGGCATGTTCACGACGACGTTGAATTCGGGCTTGTTGTCGAAGGGCAGCATCTTCACCGCCACATGGGTGGTGTAGAAGAGCAGGCAGGACAGCCCGAAGATCACCCACACGCCCCAGCGCAGCATCCGGTTCATGCCGGGGTTCTTCATGAACGGAACCAAGAGGCCGTTGTAGAACTTGCCGAGTGCCTCAGCCTGCTTGTGCTCCTTCTCCTGCGCCTTGTTCAGCTTGGAAAGCGAGGGGCGGATACGGTAGGCGAGCCACGGGGTGAAGACGAAGGCGGCGATCAGCGAGAACAGCATCGCGACCGAGCCAAGCGCCGGGATCGGCTCCATATAGGGGCCCATCATGCCGGACACGAAGCCCATCGGCAGCAGGGCTGCGATGACGGTGAAGGTGGCGAGAATGGTCGGGTTGCCGACTTCGCGCACCGCATCGACGGTGGTCGGGGTGTCGACCTCGCCCTTGATCAGCCAGCGCCGGTAGATGTTCTCGACGACGACGATGGCGTCGTCGACCAATATGCCGATCGAGAAGATCAGCGCGAACAGCGACACGCGGTCGATGGTGTAGCCGAGGATCCAGGCCGAGAAGACGGTGACCAGGATGACCACCGGGATGACGATCAGCACCACGATCGCGGCGCGGAAGCCGAGGAACATCCAGATCAGCACGGTAACCGCGCCGGTCGCCACGAACAGCTTGAAGATCAGTTCGTTGACCTTCTCGTTGGCGGTCTCGCCGTAGTTGCGGGTCAGCGCGACCTCGACATTGTCGGGGATCACGCGGCCCTTCAGGGCTTCGACCTTTTCGAGGATCGCATCGGCGACGGTGACGCCGTTCGAGCCGGTCTTCTTGGCCACCGCGATGGTCACCGCCGGCGCGCCTTGCGGGATCTTGCGGGCGTCGTCGGACGCTGCCGGGCCGGTGAAATACTGCACCACATTGGCGCCTTCGCCGGGACCTTCGGTGACGATGGCGACGTCGCGCAGATAGACCGGGTTGCCGTTGAAGGTGCCGACGATCAGATGTTCAAGATCGGTCGCGTGGCGCAGGAAGTCGCCGGAGAAGATATCGAAGCTGCGGCCGTCGATTTCCGAGGCGCCGACGCGCTTGCGCTGGTTGGCAGAGGTGATGGTGCCGGCGATCTGATCGAGGCTGATGCCGTAGCCGGACAGACGTTCGGGGATGACCTCGACGCGCATTTCCTCGGAGCGGCCGCCGACGATGAAGCTCTGCGAGGTGTTCGGCACCTCCTTCATGCGCTGCAGCACCTCGAGACCGAGCAGGCGCAGGCCGGCATCGTCGATGCTGTCGGACCACATGGTGATGGTGACGACGGGGACGTCGTCGACGCCCTTCGGCTTGACCAGCGGCTCGGAGACGCCGGGCGGAATCTTGTCGAGGTTGGAATAGAGCTTGTCGTAGAGCTTGACGAGCGAGGGCTCCATCTTCTCGCCGACCTCGAACTGCACCGTGACCATGCCCTGGCCGCGGTCGGAGGCGGAGTAGACGTGCTTGACGCCCGGGATCTCGCTCATCATCCGCTCGAGCGGATCGACGGCAAGGCTGGAAACCTGTTCGGTCGAGGCACCTTCATACTGGAAGAAGATGTCGACCATGGGGACGGAGATCTGCGGGTCTTCCTGGCGCGGCGTCACGGCGAGGCCGAGAATGCCGGCAGCAAGACAGCAGATCAGGAACAGCGGCGACAGCGGCGAATGGATGAAGGTCTGCGCCATCGAACCGGCCATGCCGAGCGCGTGTTGCACGGCAGACGGTGCGGCGGCAGCGCCTTCCGCGCCGGTCGCTTCTTCGTTCTTATTTTCCGTCGTGTCGGTCATGGCACACTACTTCTGTTCCGACAGGAAAAATCGGTTGATTGGGCTAATGCAGGCGACTTTTCGAGCTCAGTCGCCGGCGGTTTGACGTGCGTTGTGGCTGCCGAGATCGGAACTCGGATTGACGATCACCTGTTCGCCGCCCTTGAGACCGGACAACACCGATACGCGTCCCTCGCCGGCGTCGCCGCCGACCCGCACCATCTTCAGCGATGGTCTGCCATCCTCGAGCACGTAGACACCGAACAGGCTGCCGCGCTGGACCAGCGACTTGCGCGGTACGGTCGGCAGGCTGCGGGCATCGGTGGTGTGATCGGGAATGCGAATCTCGGCATACATGCCCGGGCCGCCGGGAACGCCCTGCGGCAGGTCGAGCTTGACCGTGACCGTGTGGCGGGCCTGATCGGCGATCGGGTAGATCTGCGAGACGCGGGCATCGACCAGAATGCCGGAGCCGACATCGAGGCGGGCCGGCAGGAACTGGCCCTTGCGCAACGAAGCAACGAGGCGCACCGGCACTTCCGCCTGCAGGCGCAGGAAGTCGACATAGGCAAAACGCATCAGCGGCTGACCCGGCTGGGCGTTGTCGCCGACCTCGACCATCTTCGCGGTGATCACGCCATCGAACGGTGTAAAGAGGCGGGCATCGCGAATTTTGGTGTCGATCTCGTCAAGCGCGGCACGGGCCTGCAGGTACGAGCTGTTGGCCTGGTTGAGGCCGCTCACCTGTCCCTGCAGGTCGGCATAGCGTTCCACCCAAGGGTTCGACAGGCCCATCGCGTTGGAGAACGGACGGGTGAAGAAGGAATCGAACATGGACGGCACGCCGAAGCCGGTCGGCTGGCTCATGCTGCGGTTGATCCGCGGAGAAACGAGCTCGCGCGAATACTGCACATTGGCCTGATCGATGGCGGAGCGTGCGGCCATCACGGCGGCGGATGCTGCGCGGCGCTTGGCCTGCAGGTCGTCGTCGTCGATCTGGACGAGCAGGGTATTCGCCTTGAAACGGTCGCCTTCGTGGCCCGCCAGGAAGCGGATCTGTCCCGGCACCATCGCCGAGACGACCACTTCCTTGTACGGCACCACCGTCGCCCCGACGACGGCGGCGTCGCCGACCGCGGTAACCTCGACCATTGCCGTTTCGTAGTCGGCAGCAAGGCCGATACTCGACGTCGCGAGCAAAACAGCAAGGGCAGCCGGTGTGGCGAACGAGCGGGTGTTGCTCATGATACGTCTGCCATCACGGCGAAGCTTTTCATGAACGGACCGGCCATACGCGGGTCCTTGATCATCGCCGCGTAGTCGCCGATGGCGAACTGCAGCTTCTTCGACGTGTAGGCCATGCCGAGACCCATCATTCCGGGCGGCTTGCGGATCCAGCCTTCCCAGGTGCCCTGATCGGCACGCAGATCCCAGTTGACTTCCTCGCCATCGAAGGCGCCGCCGTGGGTTGCGGTGCCGTTCTCGATCACAAGCACACCGCGCGGCGTCGGCTCACCCTTGAAGCCATATCCGATGGTGGAGTTGAAACCGATCTTGGCGAGTTCGCCAGCGAGCGCCGGTTCGGCGTTCCAGGCTTCGCGGAAACCGGCCATCCATTCCGCGGAAAACAGTTCTGCCACTCTTCCCTCCCATATGGTTAGCGTCGCTTACGTATCGATGCGGCGTCTTTTCTTGGGAGCTATTAAGCAATAGGTGTGCCAGAGAGTAAATAACTGAATTTACTGAGTGTTTTTAGTGGTTAAACTGTTGCATCGAAACGCTCCGTGCAACACCCGTCAAGGTACGGATTTCTGCTAATTCACGGATTTCTAATACAAAAATCCGCTCAAAGGGCGTTTGACGAGTGTTGCAACTGTCGTGCGTTGCTGCAACAATATACGGAAGATCCGAAAAGGACTGCTGACGAGACCAGCAACGGGAGGGGTTCGGTCTATGTTATTTCAGCCGGAGAGGGATATTTTTCGGGAAATGGATGATCTCCTGCCGCTGCTGGAGGCCATCGTTTCATATATTGATGAAGGCGTAATTCTCACCGATCGCGACGGTCTGGTGCTGTATCAGAACCCGGCCGCCGGTCAGTTGCTCGGGCATTCCGGCAACATGCCATTGCAGTCGCTTGCCGATATCAAGGGCGTCGACCTGCAGGACGCGCTGGAAAAAGTCGTTGCGCGTGCACGCGCGGCGGAAGAGGAAAGCGGGCCGGTCTCCAGTCTGATCCGCTTCGAGATGCAGATTCCGGTCGAGGACGATGTCCGCGATCTGGAATTCCATTGCTGCCGGGCGTGCGAGGCGCAGGGCAACATGCGGCTGGTGATCATTCAGGACCGCACCAACAAGCGCCAACTCGAAACCCTGCTCGACCGGGCGAGCGGCGACCTGGTGACCAAGGATCCGACCATGCTCGACATTCTCGACAGGGTCGAGAAGGTCGCGCCGATGCAGGCACCGGTGCTGCTGCAGGGCGAATCGGGGACCGGTAAGACGCATATCGCGCGGCTGCTGCACCGGTTGAGCCGGCGCTCGGCGAGGCCGTTCGTCGAGGTGAACTGTGCGGCGATCCCTGAAAGCCTGCTCGAATCGGAGCTTTTCGGCCATGTGAAGGGCGCCTTCACCGGCGCCAATCAGGACCGGCAGGGACGTTTCAAGGCGGCCGACGGCGGTACGCTGTTTCTCGACGAAATCGCCGAAATTCCCATGCATCTGCAGGCCAAGCTGTTGCGGGCGCTGCAGGATGGTGCCTTCGAGCCGGTCGGCAGCGACAAGTCGGTGAAGGTGGATGTGCGCATCATCAGTGCCTCCAACCGGCATTTGCGCGAACTCGTCGACCAGGGCTATTTCCGCGCCGACCTCTATTACCGGCTGGCGGTGTTCCCGCTGCACGTGCCGGCGATTCGCGAGCGGCCGGGCGATATCCCGCTGCTGCTGCGCCATTTCTGTCGCCAGCTCGAGCGGCGCGGCTACCCGGCCAATGTGCAGTACAGCCCGGAGGCCACCAATATCCTGATGAACTACCCCTGGCCGGGGAATGTGCGCGAGCTGGAAAACGCCATCGAGCACGCGATGATCTGTTCGGTCGGCAACGTCATCCGCCCGGAGAGCCTGCCGCAGGATATCAGGGCGGCAACGCTTGGCGACAGCGGCATCAACGTGCGTCCGAGGTCGGGGAACGGCAATGGCAATGGCAATGGCAATGGCGTCCACGACGAGCGCGAGCGGATCGAGGAAGCGCTGGCCAATGCCAATGGCAACAAGTCTCTGGCGGCGAAATATCTCGGCGTCGACCGCACCACGCTATGGCGCAAGATGCGGCGGCTGAAACTCGACGGGGCGGGTGCGGCGGCGGGCTGAATGCGGGTGTCGTGACCTGCGACACTGGCGCCGGTTGCCGTCGTATGATTTCCGTTTCCGTCGTCCGCTACGCCGACTAGCATTCGTTTCCAATTGCTGCCGGGCAAGCGGGGATGTGCTGCTCGATGCTAGACGGCGATACTGGGCGATCTCGAAACTTTCGGGTTTTGTGATGCGTCCCGGTTTGTTTGGTCGTCCGCGTTAATCGCGGGCGAAAGGGCTCCTTGGGTCGTCATGAATTTTGTTCGGCGAAGAGGGATACGAGATCTGACGTCGTGGCTGGCGGTGCTGGCGATGGCGGTTCAGGTCGTGTTCTCGGCCGCGC